>NZ_PYME01000004.1:0-274098 GCF_003025515.1 Photobacterium gaetbulicola
GGCCCGAAGGTCCCCCTCTTTGCTCCGAAGAGATTATGCGGTATTAGCCATCGTTTCCAATGGTTATCCCCCACATCAGGGCATATTCCCAGGCATTACTCACCCGTCCGCCGCTCGCCGCCCATAAACGCACCCGAAGGATTGTGTATGTCGCTGCCGCTCGACTTGCATGTGTTAGGCCTGCCGCCAGCGTTCAATCTGAGCCATGATCAAACTCTTCAATTAAAGTTTTGGCTCAATGAATACTGTTAATCCATTACCGAAGTAATGAATGAATTGACTGTGCCGAATCTTACGATTCGATTTGGTCACTCAGTTTCATTGATAATTCTTTTTGACTATCATTTCACGAGTGCCCACACAGATTGCATGGTCAAATTGTTAAAGAACAATATATTCAACGTATTATCAGTGATTATCGAAACAATCTCTCGTTGAACAGGGCAGCCATTCTATCCAATCAATCCTCAGTGTCAAACACTTTTTGAAAATTTCTTTTTTTAGAGTGGATTCCCTTACCGCTACGTCTCCGGCTTAATAAGTTGCCGTATTCCGTGTCGGTGATGCGGCATTATAGGGAGAGATTTATTATTGGCAAGCATAAAAACAAAAAAAAACGCCGACCGAACAAAAAACAAACCAGGCAATCCAAACCGGTTTACTTTAGCGTCAAAACACTCAATATATCCCGCCCTGCGGCTTTCACTCTTCGTTTACTCGGCTGGAAACACAGCACCATGATCTCCTGGCAGGCCGCATAGCAATAGGCTTTCTTCAGCCGATTATATTCCGCCTTCCCTGTCACCCAGCGCAAATACCCCGCCAGCAGTTCCGCTGGGTGTTTGCTAACTTTAGGACGGTGCCGGTCAAGGATACGCTTCATCGCTTCGAGCCGCTTGTTATGATCACGACTTATTGCATCAGCTCTATCTGAAATGTAATGACAAAAGTTAGTATTAAGAACCCCAACGGCACCTTGCTCTGCTACTTTCAACCACAAATCCCAATCAGAAGCCGATTTCAAGTAAGGATCGAACCCCCCAACCTCGATTAGGGTTTGCTTTCTTACGACGACGGTACTGGTACCGACCACGTTCTCGGCATAGAGTAATGGGGTAAGCGACGTCAAGACCACGACTGGATTATTGCCTATTTGCTTCCTAAAGCGCGGCCAATATTCAAAACAGCTGATAATAGGCCGCCCTGCCTCACTCACATGCATGTAATCGGTAAAACTACATACCAGCTCCGGGAAATGTTGATGCAACGATAGTTGCTGGGGTAACTTGTTTTCCAACCAATAGTCATCAGCATCAAGAAAAGCAATTAACTCATTGGAGCAATGCGAAACCCCAACGTTTCTTGCTTGCGACACCCCCGCCCGTTCTGTCAACAACAATGTGATGTCCACTTGCCTAGCCAACCACTCACGTGAGCCATCGGTTGAACCATCGTCCACTACTATGATCTCAACTGGTATTCCTTGCATCCTGATGCTTTCGATGGCACGTGGTAGCGTTGGCAGACAATTATAATTTGGAATAACAACACTCACTTCTGCTTCTGAGCTCATCCGATTCACCTCTGTCAATTTACCTCGCTAATCAATGCAATCGACACGCCAATGCGTATTGGCATCAATATTGGATATGTGATTAAGGGGAGCACTTGCCTGGAAGCCCAAGAGATAGTGCTCAAGCAGCCACCTCTAGCTCGGGCAAAGACACCGCGAGGATTGAGCAATGAAGAAGATTGGTTATGTGATACCGGTATTCCCAACGTTATCCGAAACCTTTGTTGGTGTTGAGATCAGGGCAATGAAAGCACTGGGGCATCCAGTCCAGACCTATGCCTTCAGTCCAGGACAGCATTTCCAGCCTGCGGACGACGAGCTCAAGCAACATTGCCGCTACCTATCCACAGCACCAACCTACCCATTTGAAGGGCTGTGGAACATTCATCGCTGCCACACATTTCTCAGACAGCAAAAAGGGTTTACATACTTGTCACTACTAAGACAAGGACTGCAGCTGGCTTACTTGGCCAAGAGAGACCAATGCGAACATCTCCATGCCCACTTTGCCTGGCACAGCACGGCAACGGCAATTGTCGCGGCAAAGCTGCTCAATATTTCTGTCTCTTTTGTCGGCCACGGCGCTGATATCTATGCCACACCACAGGACATTGACAGCAAACTGAAAGCCGCCAGTTTTATCTGCGCTGTCACCAAAGAGATGCAAAATGAACTGCAAACTGCAACAAAAAGTCCAGTTTTGCATATACCTTGCGGTATTGACGCATCCCAATATCCACCACTCAATACCAATTGGCAGCCAAAGAAAGACTTCTTGTTCATTGGCCGATTGGTTGAGAAGAAAGGACTTGGTACATTGCTTTATGCACTAAGCCAACTCCCCCCTGATACCAATCTGGATATTGTTGGAGACGGTCCGCTGCGACCGGGCCTCAACCAACTCGCCTATCAACTCGGGCTTAATTCTCACAACCGTCCGCAAGTTCATTTTTTGGGCCATAAGGAATCAGCTTGGTACCGCCAGCACGCCAATGATTACAAAGCCCTTGTCGCCCCATTCACCATCGCCCCCAATGGTGATAAAGATACTGGCCCACTTGTTATCAAAGAAGCAATGGCATTGGGCCTTCCTGTCATAACAACTGACTTATCTGGATGCGATGAAATCCTCGAAAAACAATATGGCCTTCAGGTTCCCATGAATGATCATTCCGCACTGGCCGACGCCATGGCATATCTCCGCCACCAGCCGGCCTCGGCACTCGCTCCGCTCAGGGAAAAGGCGTTTAAACGGGTCATGGATCAATTTACTGCTCGAACACAGGCCCAAAAGCTCTCTGCCCAAGTAGAAGCTTCATGAACGTCTCCATGACGATGACGGTGTACGCCGTTGGGTTGATCAGCAGCAAGCTCATCGCTTTGGGACTACAGCCCTTTGTCACCCAATGGCTGGGATCGGAACAGTTTGGTCGCTTGGATGTGCTAGTCACCCTGAGCTGCTTACTGACACTAGCGATGTCATTTGGGATCAGCGATGCTATCTACCGCTTTGCCCATGAACAACAAGAGCCAATGACCATTTTCAGCTCGGCGTTTGGGCTCATACTCACAATTGCCGGCGGGCTAACTATTATCGGCCAATTGGCGGTACCTCAAATACAGCAGGTCCTGCCCGGCATGCCTGACGAGTTTGCCCTCCGCTGCCTGCTCGTTACCCTGTTTCTCAATACACTTTGCTGCGTGCCCTTGGCCATTTTGCGGATCCGCAACCAAGCAACACATTTTGTTACCGCCCAGGTTGTGTTTGCCCTGACCCAAGGAGTAGGGATTGTCCTCCTTGCTCCCCATTACGGCATCGAGGGGATCATGGCTGCGGGCTTGGTTGCCCAGATAGTGCAAGTCATCGTATTAGCCAAAAGCTTTCCCTCTCCCAAGCTGGGCAATAACTCGTTGCTACTCAAATATGGCTGGGCAATTACCCTGTCGGGAGTGCTTAACTTCATGGTGCTCGGAGCTGAACGCTGGGCAATAGCACAAACGCTGGGACTGGCCTCCCTCGCCCCCTATGCCATCGCTATCCAGTGGGCAATCGCTGCCAGCTTGTTGCTCGAGCCATTCGGGCTGTGGTGGTTTCCCAAGCGCTTTGGTCTACTGCGCACTCAAGCCGATCGCCAACACGCCGCCACGATCAGCGTCCTTGGCTGCCAGCTAAGCAGCCTAGTTGCCGCGGGGATCATCACCATCGGCTCTCGCTTCCTGCTGATATGGCTTCCGCCCGAATTTCATGCCAGCGCCAACATACTGCCCCTACTGGGCATTGCTATCATGTTCAAACATGCCAGCACATTGCTCAATATCGGCTGCTATTTCCAGAAAGACGGCAAAAGCATCATGCTGATAGGCGTGATCAGCGCCAGCTGTGCGGTATTACTGCTGTTATTCATCCTGCCCAATTTCGGCCTTTATGCCTTTATCTGGGCGAGTATCGCTTTGCAGCTGGTGCGGGCCGGCCTCTTTTTTGGCTGGAGCCAACACTACCTTCGCCTGCCCTACCCACTCTATCGATTGGGTGCCAGTTATGCTCTTGTGGCCATGCTACTGTTCAGTCACTTTCAATTATCTATCATGTATGAGGCGCTCTGCCTGCTATTACTGGCCATCCAAGTCAGCTGGCCATGGCTTGGCAAGCAAATAACCAAAAAAAGAGAGCCGTCAGGGCTTAACAAAGGCTTGGGGAGCGGCTAATGACGCGACCAAACCAATGGCTCCTCGCGCTGACCAGCTGTTGCCTGATTTGTCTGACCTGGATGTCTCACGGTAACTTGGTGTTAGTCGTTAGCCTGTTATTCGTTTTGCCTTTTGTCATCAGCCAAGCCTTTCTGGTTTGTGTCGGCTTTATCATCTTCTCCTATTTCAGGATCCATGAAGCCTTCCCAGTACTGATGCCACTGAAGATCCCCCAACTGTTAGCCTTGGCAAGCCTGGCAGGGCTGGGCTGGCAGCTCTGGTCGCAGAGAGAGACGATCTGCTGGCATCGCTTACAGACCCTGATTTTACTGTTTAGCGGCTGGGTACTGGTCTCCTGCGTATTTGCGACCAA
Source organism: Photobacterium gaetbulicola (assembly GCF_003025515.1). Lineage (NCBI taxonomy): Bacteria > Pseudomonadati > Pseudomonadota > Gammaproteobacteria > Vibrionales > Vibrionaceae > Photobacterium > Photobacterium gaetbulicola. Next base: position 4,635 of record NZ_PYME01000004.1, read on the forward strand.
TCGGGGCGAAGCCTTCGCCAGCCTCAATGGCAATTTCATCAAAATAGTGATCATGGTCTTCGCTATCAGTTGGCTACCGCAGCGGCTGGCACAGCTCAAAATCATTCCTTACCTGCTATTGCTCAGCGGATTGCTGATTGGTGGTTTGGCCCTCTTCAACAAAGCCAATGGCATCGGCCTGGTGGAAGGCACTCGGGTCACTATCAGTCGGGATATCGGTTCAATGCTCGGCGATCCCAATGATCTGGCCTTGGTGCTACAGTTCCCGGTTTCATTTGCCATGGCGTACAGCTTCCACGGCCCGAAGTGGCAACGGGCTTTGTCGGTGCTGGTGCTGCTCACCATGATCATGAGCGTCCTGGCGACCCAAAGCCGCGGCGGGTTATTGGGGATTGCCAGTGTCGTCTTTGCTATGGCCCTGATGAGAAGCCGCTCGATTGTGCTGCCTACCGTTATCAGCGGGATCGGACTACTGGCCTTGGTGCTACTGGCGGGGATCAGCGAGCGTAGCTCAGGCGGCGCTGCCGAAGCTGGCATCGATGAGTCGGCGATGGGCCGTATCTACGCTTGGCAAGCGGCCTTCAACATGGCTATCAGCAACCCTTTCACCGGCGTTGGCCTCAACAACTTCTTCTATAACTACTACTTCTATTCGCCGCACTGGGATGGCAAAAACCATGCGGTACACAGCACCTGGCTCCAGATCCTATCGGAAACAGGTTTTGTCGGGCTGGTATTATTCCTGCTTATGCTTATCGGAGCCCTGCGTGTCAGCTACCAGCTTCTCAAACGGCTTGAGGCTCATGAAATGAAACCACTGGCGCAGGGGCTGTGGCTTGGCACCTTGTCATTCTGTGTCGGCGGCACTTTCCTCACCCAGGGTACCACCTGGCCGCTGTATATATTGATCGGCCTGTTACTGGCTTTAGATAGACTAACCCTTAATCAGGAGGCTAACCATGCGCGCGTTCGTCAAGGCCCATCTGGCACCTAGCCACCTTGCGCTCCTTAAAAACGGGATCCGTCAGTTACGCGGATGCTACTTTCCTTGTATTCCGGGAGTGCACCGTTGTATATATCACTTGCACCTTGCTGTTAAGCAAAGCTTGCATTGCATTTTGCAAAAGTGCTACTTCACCCCCATGTTTATCTCCCGCCTCGCCAACCGGCCACGCCAACTCCACCTCGCTTGTGGTATGCCACAAGTCCTTGGCCCGCTGGATATTCAAATCGGCGAACAATGCCGCCTCTCCGGTATCGCAACCTACTGCGGACGGGCATGGGGGCAGCAAAAGCCCCGGCTTATCGTGGGGAACAATGTCGATATCGGCTGGCAGAACACCCTTGCGGTGGGGCGTACCATTCGGATTGACGACAATGTCAGGCTTGCCGGTCAAGTCTTTCTCGCCGGTTTTCCCGGCCACCCTATCGATCCCATCGCCCGGGCTGATGGCCAGCCGGACACCGAGAACCAGGTAGGTGATATTCATCTGTGCCGCAATACCTGGCTTGGCACCGGCGTCATGGTGATGGCCGGCGTTACCATCGGTGAAGCAAGCGTGATCGCCGCAGGCAGTGTCGTAACAAAAGACATCCCCCCCGGCGTGCTCGCCGGAGGAAACCCGGCTCGAGTGATCAAGCCGCTGGAGTACTGAGATGGAATTTCTGGTTTTCGGCGAGGATTGGGGGCGTCACCCCTCCAGCAGCCAACACATATTGCAGGCAATCGGGGAAAAGTATCCGGTCCATTGGATCAACTCCATCGGCTTACGCCAACCGACACTGACCCGCAGGGATCTCAAGCGGGTATGGGAAAAAATCTGCGCCGCCAGGCCGAAGTTAAGCGCTCGGCCGTGCCCTAAAGCAACCGTACCAAGCCTGACGGCCTTAGAGCCAGCAACCATCACCAAGCCAATGGTATGGCCAATGGCACAATCTTCATTGCTCAGGCACCTCAACAGGCAGTTACTCAAACGGCAACTCAGACGGCACCTCAATGCAAAGCAATCCCAGCGGATAATTTGGGCGGCGCTACCCAGTGCGGTTGATTACCTCGATATCTGCGACGGCGATTTAGTCGTGTATTACTGTGGCGATGATTTTTCCGCTCTGGCTGGCGTCGATCACCAACAGGCTACCAGGGCCGAACAGCGCTTGGTAGCTCGGGCTGATCTCATTTTTGCCTGTAGCCCCGCCCTTCAAGAAAGATTTCCCGCCAGCAAAACCGTTCTGCTACCGCACGGGGTACATTTGTCGCATTTTGCAAAACCAACCGATTGTCCTGATGATATCGACCTATCGCGGCCCAGTATCGGTTTCTATGGTAGCCTTAATGCCTGGCTGGATCAGCCCTTGCTGCTCAGGCTTGCCAAGGCCCGGCCCAATTTCAATTTTTACTTTATCGGCCGCCAAGATAGTGATATCGAGACATTGCGCCAGCAAGGAAATATCATCTTATTACCCGCCAAGCCCCACCACCAGCTAGCCCGCTACCTGCAACACTGGACCATGGCTATCCTACCCTTTGTTGATAATGAGCAAATTCAGGCATGTAACCCATTAAAACTCAGAGAATATCTAGCCGCGGGCTGCCCAGTGATCAGCAGCCGCTATCCCGCAACGCTTCCTTACCATTCCGTCATCACCACCGCCACCAGCACCGATGAGTGGTTGACCGCTATCGACCACTACATCCAGTGGACACCCCAGCAAAGACAGAGCTATTCGCGACAAGCCTATAGAGCCGTAGCAAATGAAAGCTGGGATCACCGTGCGATACAAGCCGTCGAGGCCATTCAGCAGGGGCTGAGCCCCTGAGTAATGTCAATGATTTCAGGCGTCAGATTACAATTTAGCTAACTTCGGGCACTTTTTTTGCTACCAATATATGTAGTAGCAATTTAATACCTCAGGGGGATGCATGAAAAGAATCTTGGTTGTCATCGGCTGCCTACTGGTATTTGGCTGCGCCTCGCCCCCACCTCTGACTAGCCTGACACTTTTTTTCAGCCCGGAGCAAATCTCGCTGACGTCCGAACAACAAAGAAAAATTAGTCAATTCTTGGCCGACAATCCCTATCACCAGTTAATTGCCAAAGTGGCGCCGGCAGACTTGGCCAATCCTTTTGATGCATTGATGCAGGGCCAGAAACGAATCCATGCTGTCAGCAAGTTGGCGGAGAGCCAAAGCATTCCACTGCACCTGGAATATGCGCCCAGTCAGATTGCCGATACCCTAGTTTTGCAAAGACAATCGCCATGAGACACCAACTCTTCGCCAAGCTGTATCCGCTACTGCAGGCGCTGTGGAATCATCGCTACCTGCTGCTGCTTCCCATGGTCATCATGCCCTTGCTCATGACGGCTGGCGGTGCCGTGAAGGCCAAGCGTTATTTCGCCCAAACCACAATCCTGGTTCAGGAAGCCGCGATGCTAAATCCCTTTTTGGAAGACCTGTCAATTTCGATGAACCTCCAAAAACGGATCAAAGCGTTGCGGGTGTTACTCCACAGCCAATTTGTGCTGGAGCAAGTCGCTATCGACTTGGGACTCTCTCCTGCCGGTAACCAAAGCCAACTCAATACGGTTGTCGGCCAGCTCAATAGCAATCTCAGTGTCAACTTGGTCGGCAGTGACTTGGTTCAATTAGGCCTGAATTGGCACACACCCGCGGAAATGCCGCACATTCTCAACAAGCTCTCAGCATTGTTTCTCGATAAGCTACGCGCTCCAGGCCGTGCCTCGGTTGACAACTCCGAGCAATTTCTCCAGCAGCAGCTCGAAGCAACCCTGACCGACTTGGAAAATGCCGAAAGCGCCCTGGCGACGTTCAAATCAGACAATGCCGGCAACCTCCCCCAGCTACAAGGAAGCCGAATCCAAAATGATGCCCAGATAAACACCCTTATCCAAGAGACCAAACGCGAACTGCTCAACGCCCACGCCAAACGCGATAACTTCTATGGCCGCCTTGCCAGTACCAATCCTATTGTTGGGATGCTCGAAGCGGAGATTGTCAAAGCCGAAGCTGAGCTGACCATACTCAGGGCCCGTTATACCGATCTCCACTCTTCGGTCAAGGCCGTGCTTCGCCAGCTAAATCGCCTGAAGCAAGAGCGTTCGCGCTTAGTTGACCAGCAACAATCACTCAATGCTCAAGAGATTGGCCAACTCTGGCAGCGCATCGCCAGCAATACTCAGCAACTCGATAACCCTAACCAACCGCTGCTGATCAGCCAGTTCGAACAACTGCAGCAGGCAGAAAGCCAAATCCAATCGCTGGAGGGGGAGCTCAACTTGCTCCAGGCCCAGGCATCACGTTTGGAGAGAAAACGGGTCGAGTTTACCCAACTGGAAAAAGAGCTGACCGTGCTGCAGCGCAACTATGACGTCAAGGCCAAGATATACAACCAGCTACTCGAGCGCTACGAAATGGCCAAGGTAACCGGCCAACTCGGGCGTTTCGAAGAACCCGACAAACTCAAGATCATTGCACGTCCCAGCGTCCCTAACCAGCCATTGAACTGGCCGTGGTGGCTCAACTTCACCATGGGGATTGTGGTCGGTTTCGGCCTCGGGCTATCACTGGTTTGCGCAGTGCAATTGCTTGATACCCGACTGTACCAAAGCCAGCAGATCGTCCGTCTGGCCAAGGCCCCCGTGCTAATACGCATTCCCCACTTTCCCGAGGAGACAGCATGACCACTACGACTCTTCAGGTTGTCCAGCATCTAAGTCCCGGCGGTATTGAGCGACTGGTACTCAACCTGGTGCGATTTGCCTCTGCCGACAATCAAGTGTACGTCGTCGCACTGGAAGGCTGCAAAGCGCAAGCTATCGAACAATGGCCCGAGCTAGCCCCCCTTGCGGATCGCTTATTCTTCCTCGGCAAACCTTCTGGTCGCAGCGTGAAAACCGTTTTCACACTGCGCCGCCTTATCCGCTCATTGCAAGCCCATGTAGTCCATTCCCACCACTTGGGCCCGTTACTCTACAGTCGTATGGCGTGTATCGGGCTCAGCGGGATCACCCACATCCAAACAGAACACGACAGCTGGCACCTCGATGATGCCAAGCAGCGCTTGCTCACCCGTAGCCTGCTGATGGGCAGCAGTATCCAGCTTGTTGCCGACGCGCCGCGCGTTGCCGCCCACCTCAAAGCCCGGGGGATCACCGCCGATCATGTCATTGTCAACGGGATCGATACCCAGCACTATTGCCCGGGGCAAACCAACCAGGCAAGGCAACGCCTGTTGCTACCCACGGATAAACGGCTCATTGGCTGTGCCGGTCGCTTGGTCCATGAAAAGGGGCTAGATACCCTGCTCGAAGCGCTGGCAAAGCTACCAGAGGCCTACCACGTCGTTGTGGCAGGCCACGGCCCGGAACGAGAAAAGCTGCAAAACATGTCGCAGCAGCTTGGGCTGGCGGGCCGCGTTCACTGGCTCGGCCGCTGTGACAACATGCTGGATTTCTACCGCGCCATCGACCTGTTCTGCATGCCTTCCCGCCAGGAGGGGCTGCCCCTGGCATTGCTTGAAGCCCAGGCTTGCGGCAAGCCTGTTGTCGCCACTGATGTCGGCGGGATCCCTGACCTGATCTGCCCTCACAGCGGTCACCTGCTCCCGCCAGAACAACCCGCATTACTGGCCCTGAGCTTAGAGGAGAAATTCCGTATACCTAGCCATGACTGCCAGCAAACAACCCAATATATCCGTCTGTTAGCCGATGTTCGAGAAATGACGGCTTCATATGAATCGCTCGGAAAAAGATAACGAAATCACTATGACTATGAGCTGGATAATACTACTCGCAATGACTGCCGTGATTATCTATCACCACATCATCTATACCGCTTTGATGGTATTTCTGGGGCGAACAGCGCCAGACTCTGCACAAGCGGAGGCAACCACAGGGCCTTGTTCCGAGGCCAAAACACTTCCCTCGGTCGCCATCATGATTCCAGCCCATAACGAGGCAGAGTTTATCGACGCCAAGCTAGCCAATCTGGTGGTGCTCGATTACCCAGCCGAAAAGCTCTCTGTCTGGGTCTGCTGCGATGGTTGCAGTGACAATACCGCCGCGCTGGTACAAGCATGGCAAGCCAAGTATGCCGGAGCAGGGATTCAGCTAGAGTGCATCGTTGAAACGGAAAACAAAGGCAAAGTGATACGCATCAACCAGCTGCTCAGCATGGTTAGAGACCAAGCGGATTTGATCGCCATGTCCGATGTCTCGGCGTTGCTCTCCATTGATGCCCTTCGCCAAGCCGCCAATAGCTTCACCAATCCGAAAATCGGGGCCTTGACCTGTAACTACCTATTGGCCGAAGCCACCAGCGGTGAGCAACAGTACTGGCAGTGGCAGAACTCAATTCGCCAGACAGAAGCAAAATTCGGCAGTGTCATGGGCGGCAATGGGGCATTCTATATTGTCCGCGCCCCGCTTTTTTCCTACTTGCCGGAAGATACCATCAATGATGATTTCATCCAGACCATGCTGGTGATCAAGCAAGGCTTCCAGGTCCAGTTCAACCACTATATCAACAGTGTCGAACTCTCCCCATCCACCGCTCAGGATACCTACCAGCGCCGCCAACGCATTGGTGCCGGCAATCTGCAGCAACTGATCCGCTGCCGCTTCGTGTTTCGCCACTCCCATCATGGTGCGCGCTGGCTTTTCACATCGGGCAAAGCCATGAGAACCGTCATGCCTTTCATTTTGATCGGATACTTGTTACTCTCGCTTAGCTTGGCCATCCAGGGTTCAGCCTTAGCCCTAGCCCTGATAGTCCTGCAGGCAGCAGGGTATATCGCTGCCACCCTGCCGCTATTTGGCGTGTCCAGCAAAGCTACCGATAAACTGCATTATTTTGTCAGCAGCTATGCAGCCTCTCTGATAGGTATGCTCCGTTACCTGCTGGGCCACTTTCGCAGTGGCTGGCGCCACCTCCCCCCATTGTCAAACTACCAGGCCCTGTCGACCCAGCTACTCAAGCGCACTAGTGATATCTTGCTGGCATCAATCGGCATGGTATTAACGTTACCGGTCTGGCCGTTGATCGCCTTGTTGATCAAGCTTGACTCCCCTGGCCCCATCTTCTATCGCCAGCTGCGTGTCGGCCGGATCAGCGAGGAACAAGTCGAGCTGTTTGAAATTATTAAATTTCGCTCTATGTTCAACCATGCAGAGTCGAAATCTGGGGCAGTATGGGCCCGGCAGAATGACTCCCGCATTACCCGCATCGGCCACTTTCTGCGTGTCACCCGGCTCGATGAGCTGCCCCAGTTGCTCAATGTCCTCAATGGCGATATGGCATTGATCGGGCCAAGGCCTGAGCGACCTGAATTTTGTGGCTCGCTGCAAAATGCATTGCCATTTTACCTCGAGCGAACCGCAGGTCTGAAGCCCGGGCTCACCGGCCTTGCGCAAGTCAGCCAGGGCTATGACAACAGCCTGGAAGACGTCAAAAATAAAATCGCCTTTGATCACGCCTATGCCTTGGCTCTTAGTTCACCGCTACAGTGGTTCAAAATGGATCTGTTCATTATTTTTAAAACCATTTACATCATGGTGAGTCGACGCGGGCAATAGTTGGCACAGCTCTTGTATTTATTGAATAAACACAACAACCTAGAGGCTAGTTATGAACCAAACAGTAAAAAAGGCCAATATCGGCTTGAGGCTCCAAGATGAGTTCGATGCCCACCTTGCCCGCCAGATGGAGCCGGAGTTCGAAATGCTGAGCCAAACCGACAACGATGAGATGATCATCGATATGACTGAAGTGCACTTTATTGACTCCTGTGGTATTGGTGCCATCGTTTTCTTGTATAAACGGCTAAAATGCAGAGGAAAAAGCTTACACCTACTCAATGTTAACGGTCAGCCGCGGCAGCTGATGAAAATGTTAAGGATCGACAAGGTGATCCCGCTGATCACCTCGGCGGAGTTATGTTAATATGGGAAAACTGCCAAACTTGCTGATGATACTGCTCGCCAGTGGCTGCACCACCTGGCCCACCACCGGAGATACCCCGTATTCGCCTCCGGATACTGAGCAATGGCATGAGCTTGAGCACCATAGTTTCGAACTCCAGCTGCTAACGATCCGGGGGGCCCGGCAGTGTATTCCTGCCCAATACCAGCAGCTCGCAAACCTCCATGACCAGGCAAGCCAAGAAGCTAGAGCCGGCTTTAAAGACGACGCCGACATCACCCTGCTTGCCTATCAAACCCAGCTTGCCAAGACCCAGCGACTGATGGACTGGCTTGAACACCACACAGAATGTTTAGCTCCCCGCCACAGCGAAGTACAGCTCAAGGAGCAACTGCTGCTATTGATGCGAGTCGATAACCAGTTTGCCTTTAACCGGATAGAGCTGCTGCCCGATTACCAAAATGCATTGCGTCGTGCAGCTGCTATTCTGAAACGCCAGCCACACTGGCAGCTCCAGCTGACCGGTCATACCGACACCATCGGGACAGAGCAAGCCAACTACCAGCTGGGAATGCGCCGGGCAGATACAGTTAGGCGCTTTCTTGTCGAACAAGGGGTCGATGCCCATCAGATCTCGATTTCCAGTGCCGGGAAAAAGGAATCGTTTGAAGATCCCCGCTCTAAGACTCAGCGGCTCAGCAATCGTAAAGTCGATGCCCGAGTACTGGTCGATCACCATACCCGTGCCCCACACCGGGTATACTCTCTCAGTGACTGGCATGCGGTCCGCGAACAGATAACTCCGGGTACACTATGAAATGGCTTCTGCTAATACTATGCATTGTCGTATTCTCCCCGGCCAGGGGAGATCCCCTTACCCCCGGGGACCGAGTCTTTCTCCAACTGCCGGGAGAGCGCGATTTCAATGAACCCTTCACGATCGACGATCAAGGCCAGATCAGGCTGCCTGAGGTTGGCTTAGTCCCCATTGCAGGGCTAAGCCAGCAGCAAGCCGAGCAGCAATTGCGAGAACGTCTCAGGACCGTGTACCGCAACCTCGACGAATTCAGGCTCAGTATCCTCGAGCAAGTCCTGCGGGTGCAGGTTCTCGGCTATGTCGAGCAGCCCGGAATGATTTCGCTCAAGCCCGGCGCCAATGTTCAGATGGCAATATCCACCGCCGGAGGGGCCCGGCCTGGCGCCCAGCTGGATCAATTCAAGCTGATCCGCAACGGCCGCTCCGTACTGTTCAATTACAAGGCCTATCTCGACAGCGGCGATCCTGGCATGCTCCCAGCCTTGCAAGGGGGTGATACCATATTTGTCCCGGCCTCACCGCTGCTCGGAAACGTCGAAGTCGATTTTGATGCGGCCTCACTGAGGGAAGGGGGCGATGCCGACGAAGAGCAAGGGATCACCATCTTCGGTGAACTGCGAAATCCCGGAACCTTCAGCTACAAACCCGGAATGACCGTTGTCGATGCCCTAATGCGTGCCGATGGCGTCACCCGCTATGCTGATGTCACCAAAATTAGGGTGATCACCGATAACGTCCCCTACCTCTTCGATCTCAAAGCCTATTTAGATACCGGGGTTACCACCGAACTTCCTCCCGTCAAGCCGGGTACCACCATCTTTGCTCCTATCGAAGTTGAGGATATCAACACAACCACTCGAACCGTCTACGTTATGGGAGAGGTCCAGGCACCCGGAGCCTATGAAAGCTCCCCCGCTACTGGCTTTGTCGATGTGCTCGCCAACGCCGGCGGGCCGACTCGCTTTGCCGATACCACCCAAATCAAACTGCTTCGTAGCGAGGGAATCCCGGTCAGCATCAACTTGGTCACCTATACCCAAAACCCGGCTCAATATCCATTGCCTGATATTGCTCCCGGCGACGTTATCTTTATTCCTGAAAAAATAGACTTCAACGAAAAGTCCTGGCTCAAGATAACCAATGACCGTGCGATCAAAATTATCGGTGCGGTCAACAATCCCGGTCGATTCGAGTGGAACAGCAGTATGGGCCTACTGGATGTCCTCTCCCATGCAGGAGGGCCCAAGCAGCAGGCCAACCTCAGCAACATTCGCTTGCTGCGTGACCAAGCAGGAACCGGAAACAGTGTGGTTTACTTTGACTTAGAGAGCTTTATCACCCAAGGGGGAAGCTTCAGCCAACTCCCCCGCCTAGCCGCAGGCGATACCATCATTATTGACGAGCTTCCCCACGATCCGACAGACAACAAGTCGAGCTGGGTACGCCAATCTGCCGATGACTCTATTTATGTATTCGGTCAGGTCGGCGCCCCTGGTCGCTATGCCTTCAACAAAGAGCTGGGCTTTCTCGATATCCTCTCTGCCGCAGACGGCCCCGATGGCGACGCTGATCTACGCCAGATCCGCATCAGCCACCGTAACGGCAACACGGCAAGGGTGACGACTCTCAACCTCTCACTCTATTTTGAGACCGGAGATGAAAGCCTGCTGCCCGAAGTGGTTCCCGGGGATGTTATTTATGTTCCCAAAATGGAAGGCAACTGGCTCGACAAGCCAGCCGAGCAGGTGGTCAGACTGATGGGCTCGGTCAACAAACCCGGCCGTTATGCCTTCAATAACCAAATGAATATCCTCGATTTACTGGCCGAAGCGGGTGGCCCTTCAGACAATGCCTATATCGAGCGAATCATGATCGTCAACACCTCATGCTGTGGCGACCAAGCCCAGACATTCAATCTACGCGACTATGTCATCGACCCGGCCCGTTATCCCCTGCCCCTACTTCGTCCCGGCGATACGGTTTATGTCCCCAACCTCAACGACTCGGTGGGCGAGCAATGGCGCAAAGGGCTGCGTGACGTGCTGGGGATCTTTACCCTGATCGCCCTAGGAGCAGCATTATGAAACCTTGGCTTAGCGGCGAATATGAGCAACTCTTCCACCAAATCCATCGCCATCACGCCAGAGTGATCACTCTGGCAGGCGCCTCAAGCCAATGTGGCACCTCAACCCACTGCAACTGGCTGGCGCGCCGCTGCGCGGAAGATCATAAGGTACTGCTGATAGATCTGGATCTGACCGGATCCGGCCAGGGGTGTACCGCCAAGCCCTGGCACAGCAACGGACAAGGGGAAGCCGAGGCCATGCTCCAGCTCACCGAACAGCTAACACTACTGCCCCGTCCGAGAGATGAGAAAACAGTGCTAGATTTGCGTCAACCCGACAGTTTTTGCCAAGCGATTGAGCGCTGGAAGCAACGCTACCACTATATCCTATGCGATGTCGGCACCCTGACCCAGACCAACTGGCGTAACTTACCTATCGGTACGATCAGCCATGCCAGCGATGCCACCATTCTCTGTCTTGCCGCCGCAAAAACAACCGAGAGCGAGCTACTGACCTGTATCCATAAACTGGACCAGAACGATGTCAGCTTACTCGGAACCTTGGTCAACGATCAGTACAACCCCTCATTGGCCGAAGAGATCATCAGGGTATTGAATGGGAAAGCACGGTGGTTACCCCAGAGCCTCAAATGCCTGCTTATCGACTACCTTCAAAACAGTCCGCTGCTACAGGGAAAATACCAATAGCCAAGTTACGACTAAGGATCAATCGGGATGAATCAGGTTTTGTTCCAGCGCCAGTTTGCGCTAAGTTATGAAAACATAGCCAATATACGCCGGGTGCTGGACGTAAAAGCCCAGGCGCTACTGCTGGCCCCTGACTTAATTCAGAACATCAAGCTAGTTTGCAGCGAGTACTGTGCCAACCTGCTTGATCACCAGCAGGTGGCTGCGACGCACTGCACGATTAGTTACGGCAAAAGCACCGGCCACTATCGATTGAGCATTGCCGACAATGGCTCACCATGGCCAGCCCAAGCCCAACACCTCGCCAGTGCAGATTTGCCGGAGCTACCTGCTGAGTCGGGTATGGGGTTAGCGATTATCAGGGCTATATTTCCGGACTTTTGCTACGACATCACCCCCGAGCAAAATACGATTGTCTTTACTCTTCCCCAGCCATCGCCCCAAAAACATCTCGTTATTGTTGATGACAGCCGCAGCCAACTCGCGACGCTGACAAGCTATCTCGAACAAGATTACCAGTTGTCGATTTTCAGCCATGCCGGCGATGCGCTGAGGTGGCTGCAGAACAACCGCTGCGACTTGGTCCTCACTGACTTGTGGATGCCGAACATTAACGGCCTGGAGTTCCGCCGCTCAGTCGCCAACATCCGGCACCACCGTCTGCTGCCTTTTGTGTTTCTCTCCGGAGATACGGTCTCTGAGACAATGTCGGCAGTGACCCTGTCGGGAATCGATGATTTCCTATCCAAGCCGATCGACAAGTGGCGCCTACTCCAAGTATTAGAGCGGGTCCTCAAACGCCATACCAACTTACTCAATGCCTTCGAAGACAACCTGTTGCAACAATTTGAGCACACCGCCATACCTAGAGCCGAGGCGACAACCACAACGACATTGACCCTGGGTAACTTTAGGCTCCAGCTAAGCCGGGAACCAGAGATCAGTGGTGATTTCTTTATTCATCAGCCGCGACCAGATGGCTCCACTATGGTGATCCTCGGCGATCTGATGGGACATGGCATCATCGCAAAAGCCAATGGCGGGATCAGCTACGGGGTGATCCTGGGACTGCTCCAAGATCCGGACATCACCCCAGAGCAGTTTTGCCGCCGCCTCAACCAATACCTCTATCAAGCTCAGGCAAATAACTTGGTGTGCTTACTGGTCCTTCACCTTGCTACCGACAACCTCATCACCCTCTACAACGCCGGAATGCCAAAGCCGATCCATTGTGCTAGCTCATGCCATCATATTCACCAGTCTACTGGATTGTTAGGGTTATTCGAATCGCCTCAGTCTGGGGGATATCGCATGAAACTGGATAAGGGCCATAGCCTGCACGGCTACAGCGATGGTTTATTGGAAGCGGTGCTGACAGAACGCGAAAGGCAGGACATGGTGCTGATGCCCAGTAACGAACGCCACCAGTATCTCTGGCAACGCACTCCACAAAACCATGAAGACGACCGGGCTCTATTCACCCTGACCTGCTCCCCCTAAGATACAGCGCGTAGCAGATAGCAGCGATTAGCCATCATACCATTCGATAGATCCGTGCCAGTTGTTGCCAGCACGCTTCACCGCTGTAATGTTTTTTGACTAGCTGGTGTTGCCGCTCTGACAACCGCTGCCAGGCTTCGTCACCGGCATTATCGAGATCTTTCACCCTTGCAGCGAGATCCTGCCAGTGCGCCTCGGCCACCAAACACTCTTGATCCAACAGTGTGGGCATTTCACCCACATCCGTAGATAACACCACGACACCGTGCGCCATAGCTTCGAGGGCTGCCATAGGCATACCTTCAGCCCGAGAGGTAATAAGCAAGACATCAAGCCGGTGCCAATAGGGTTCCATCGCAGGCACGGCACCGTGCCAGATGACAGGCCGACCTTGCAGCATCCCAGCTTGGTCGCCATCACCAAAGACGTGGCACCTGATATACGGTAGTTGTGTGCTGAGAGAAACAAAGCGATCGATGGCCTTTTCATGACTTAACCTGCCGACAAACCCAACCTGCAGCGTCGAATGGCGGCTTCGGCTATCGATAGCGTTTTGGCAATGGACAAAATTGCGCAGCAATTCGCAACGAAATGGCAAGTCTGTTTTGATTTTTTCACTGACGGCAAGGTTGTAGGAAAAGGCTGAGGTATAGCGGTTGAGCCACTCATAGAAGGCCAGCTTGCCTGACACCGCCTCGCCAGCATGGAAAGTGGTCACCAAATGGTAAGGAGCCAGTAACCGGCCGCAACGGGACAGGACCGAGGCCTTGTAGCCGTGGGCATGGACGATGTCATCCGCCTTTAGCTGACGGAAAAAAGAAGTCACAGAGCTCTCGCTAAGGAAACGGTAGGGAATTTGGTGCTGCTCTAGCTCCGTATACTGCGGGTGAGAAGGGTAATGCTGGAGGTAAACAACTTCAAGATCGGCCTGCTTGGACTGAAGCAGTATAGCTAACTGCTGGATGTGGCTCTCTATTCCGCCAAATCCCGAGCTGTCGACAATCAGATAAATCATACATCCGCATCCTTACCATTATGAGTAATAAAACAGATGCAAAAAAAAAGCCGAGTCTAAGACTCGGCCTCTTTTTATTTAACGCGCTAGTGCTTATTCAGCAGCAGCTTCTTCCTGAGCTTCAGGACGGTCTACTAGCTCGATGTAAGCCATAGGGGCTTTATCGCCAGCACGGAAACCGCATTTCATGATGCGAGTGTAACCGCCTGGACGCTGAGCAAAACGTGGACCCAGTTCGTTAAATAGTTTCGCAACAACTTCGTTGTCACGAGTACGTGCGAATGCAAGACGACGGTTAGCAACACTGTCAGTCTTTGCTAGGGTAATCAATGGCTCAATTACGCGACGCAGCTCTTTTGCCTTAGGCAGGGTAGTCTTGATAAGTTCGTGACGTACCAGAGAGCCAGCCATGTTGCTGAACATCGCTTTGCGATGGCTGCTGTTGCGGTTGAGTTGACGACCACTCTTACGATGGCGCATGACCTAATCCTTCTAACTAGATATCAGTAACTATTAATCTTCAGCAATAGATGCTGGCGGCCAGTTTTCTAGGCGCATGCCTAGAGACAGACCACGTGATGCCAGCACGTCTTTGATTTCTGTCAAAGACTTCTTACCAAGGTTTGGAGTCTTAAGAAGCTCAACCTCAGTACGCTGAACAAGATCACCGATGTAGTGGATCGCTTCTGCTTTTAGACAGTTAGCAGAGCGAACAGTTAGTTCAAGATCGTCTACAGGACGCAGTAGGATCGGATCGAACTCCGGCTTCTCTTCTTTCTCTTCAGGAACACGTACATCACGAAGATCTACGAATGCATCCAGCTGCTCAGCTAGGATAGTAGCTGCGCGACGGATCGCTTCCTCAGGATCAAGAGTACCGTTAGTCTCCATATCGATAACTAGCTTATCAAGGTCAGTACGCTGTTCTACGCGTGCTGCCTCAACGGCGTATGCGATACGGTCAACTGGGCTGAAAGTTGCATCAACTAGCAGACGACCAATTGGACGCTCGTCTTCTTCAGTGTGAATACGAGCTGACGCTGGTACATAGCCACGACCACGCTCTACCTTGATGCGCATGCTGATATCAGCATTGTCATCAGTTAGGTGGCAGATTACGTGCTCTGGGTTCGCAATCTCAACATCACCGTCGTGGGTGATGTCACCTGCAACAACAGGGCCTGCACCAGATTTATTCAGAGTAAGGATAACTTCGTCTTTACCCTCAACCTTAACGGCTAGGCCTTTAAGGTTTAGAAGGATTTCAAGGATGTCTTCCTGTACTCCTTCTTTGGTGCTGTACTCGTGTAACACACCGTCGATCTCTACTTCAGTTACGGCACAACCCGGCATTGAAGATAGAAGAATACGACGTAGAGCGTTACCAAGAGTGTGGCCGAAACCACGCTCTAGCGGCTCAAGAGTTACTTTTGCATGCGTCGTGTTAACTTGTTCAATATCAACAAGACGTGGCTTAAGAAATTCTGTTACAGAACCCTGCATTGTGTCCTCTCTTAACTATAGCCTTACTTAGAGTAAAGCTCGACGATCAGGTGTTCGTTGATGTCGGCAGACAAATCAGAACGTTCTGGAAGGCGCTTGAAAGTACCTTCTAGTTTGCTGCTGTCTACTTCGACCCAAGTCGGTAGTTCACGCTGAGTAGCAACTTCTAGAGCTGCTTTGATGCGTGCTTGGTTCTTAGCTTTCTCACGAATGCTAACAACGTCGTTTGCCGCTACCTTGAAAGAAGGAACGTTTACGACTTGACCGTTAACTAGGATCGCTTTGTGGCTTACCAGCTGACGTGCTTCAGCGCGAGTAGCACCAAAACCCATGCGGTAAACTACGTTATCTAGACGACCTTCAAGAAGCTGAAGCAGGTTTTCACCTGTGTTGCCTTTAAGGCGAGCAGCTTCTTTGTAGTAGTTACGGAATTGCTTCTCTAGTACGCCGTAAGTACGACGAACTTTTTGCTTCTCACGAAGCTGTACGCCGTAGTCAGATAGACGACCGCGACGAGCACCATGCACACCAGGTGCATTGTCAATTTTACACTTGGTATCAATCGCGCGTACACCAGACTTAAGGAACAAGTCTGTGCCTTCACGACGGCTAAGCTTCAGCTTAGGACCCAAATATCTTGCCATGTTCTTTCTCCAGTTTTCCTAGAAACGAAACGTTATACGCGACGTTTCTTAGGTGGACGACAACCGTTATGAGGGATCGGAGTCGCATCAACAATGTTAGTGATACGGAAACCCGCAGCGTTTAGAGCGCGGATAGTAGACTCACGACCAGGACCAGGGCCCTTAACCATAACTTCCAGGTTCTTAACGCCATACTCTTTGGCCATTTCGCCAGCGCGCTCAGCAGCAACCTGTGCAGCGAACGGAGTAGACTTACGAGAACCACGGAAACCAGAACCACCTGCAGTAGCCCAAGATAGAGCGTTACCCTGACGGTCAGTAATGGTTACGATTGTGTTGTTGAAAGAAGCATGAATGTGCGCAACGCCATCAGCAACTTGCTTACGTACGCGCTTACGAGCGCGAGTTGGTTGTTTAGCCATTGTACTCTACCTTCCGATTATTTTTTGATCGGCTTGCGCGGACCCTTACGGGTACGTGCGTTGGTTTTAGTACGCTGTCCACGTAGTGGTAGACTGCGACGATGACGAAGACCACGGTAACAGCCAAGGTCCATTAGACGCTTGATGTTCATGGAAACTTCACGACGTAGATCACCTTCTACAGTGTACTTAGCTACACCATCACGCAGTAGATCGATCTGCTCTTCAGTTAGTTCACTGATCTTAACATCTTCAGCGATACCCGCTTCAGCTAGGATAGCTTTTGAGCGAGTCTTACCGATGCCGTAGATCGCAGTAAGAGCGATTACAGAATGTTTTTGATCAGGAATGTTAATGCCTGCAATACGGGCCACTATTCACTCCTAGTACTTTTCAAGAATAACCGCTGCAAAGCCCGTTTAGGATACGCAGCGGTGGAACAATTCTTTTGCACACACAAAAGATTGGTTGGCTAATTTAGCCAACCTACCTTCAATTTGCAAGAAATATTTCTGCTAATTAGCCTTGGCGCTGTTTGTGCTTTGGCTCACTGCAAATTACACGCACAACACCGTTGCGCTTGATAACTTTACAGTTACGGCAGATTTTCTTAACGGAAGCACGAACTTTCATTGCTAAACTCCGTAAATGGGATCTTAACGGCCTGAGCCCTTAAGATTAGCCTTTTTCAAAACAGACTCATATTGTTGAGACATCAGATGTGTCTGAACTTGAGCCATGAAGTCCATAATGACCACAACTACGATTAGTAGTGAAGTACCGCCGAAATAGAAGCGGACATTCCATGCAATCATCATAAACTCGGGGATCAGACAGATAAAGGTAATATACAACGCGCCAGCCAATGTCAGGCGAGTCATCACTTTATCTATATATTTCGCGGTCTGCTCACCCGGGCGAATACCAGGTACGAACGCACCAGACTTCTTCAAGTTGTCTGCTGTCTCGCGAGGGTTAAACACCAACGCGGTATAGAAGAAACAGAAGAAAATAATCGCAGCAGCATACAGCATCACGTAAAGTGGCTGACCTGGGCTTAGCGCCAGTGAAATATCACTTAGCCAACCTAGGTTCTCATTCTGACCGAACCACTGAGCCAGTGTACCCGGGAACAGAATAATGCTTGATGCAAAAATCGCTGGAATTACCCCTGCCATGTTGATTTTCAACGGCAAGTGAGTGCTCTGGGCAGCAAAGACACGACGGCCCTGCTGACGCTTGGCGTAGTTAACGACGATACGGCGCTGACCACGTTCCATGAACACTACAAAGTAAATAACAGCGAAAGAGATCACTGCAATTAATAGTAGAAGAAGTACGTGCAATTCACCTTGACGCGCTTGCTCCACTGTCTGTCCAATAGCTGGCGGCAAACCTGCAACGATACCAGTGAAAATAATCAAAGATATACCGTTACCTATGCCACGCTCCGTAATCTGTTCACCCAACCACATCAAGAACATGGTACCGGTAACCAAACTAACAACCGCAACAAAGTAGAATCCAAGGCCTGGGTTAATAACCAGACCCGGGATCATACTTGGTAACCCCGTTGCAATACCAATTGCTTGGAAGGTTGCCAAAACAAGCGTGCCGTAACGGGTGTACTGGCTAATCTTACGACGGCCAGACTCCCCTTCCTTCTTCAACTCGGCAAGAGCCGGGTGAACAACCGTCAGCAACTGGACAATGATCGATGCCGAGATATACGGCATGATACCCAGTGCTAGAATGGAAGCACGCTCAAGTGCACCACCAGAGAACATGTTGAACAGTTCAATGATGGTACCCTTTTGCTGTTCGAACAGATCGGCAAGTACAGCAGCGTCAATACCAGGAATAGGCACAAAAGAGCCTGCTCGGAAAATTAAGATAGCACCTAAAACGAATAATAGGCGTGTCTTAAGCTCTGCTAGGCCACCTTGGGCGCTACGAAAATCTTGTCCTGGTTGTTTAGCCATCTGTACCTCATCCTCGAGTTAATTATTCCTCGATTTTACCGCCTGCAGCTTCGATAGCAGCTTTAGCGCCTTTAGTCACGCGTAGACCTTTAACTGTTACAGCGCGAGCGATTTCACCAGAAAGTACAACTTTCACGAACTCGATGTTCTTAGTGATTACGTTCGCAGCCTTAAGAGTTTCAAGGCTTACTACGTCACCTTCAACTTTCGCTAGCTCACCTAGACGAACTTCAGCTGTTACAAGGCTCTTACGAGAAGTAAAACCGAATTTTGGTAGACGCTGTTTCAAAGGCATTTGACCGCCTTCGAAGCCTGGACGTACAGAACCACCTGAACGTGATTTCTGACCTTTGTGACCACGGCCACAAGTTTTACCCAGACCTGAACCGATACCACGGCCTACGCGCTTCGCAGAAGGCTTAGAACCCGCAGCCGGTGATAGAGTATTCAAACGCATTCTGATTACTCCTCAACTTTAACCATGTAGATAACCTTGTTGATCATACCGCGTACGCACGGAGTATCTTCAAGTTCTACAGTGTGGTTGATGCGACGAAGGCCTAGGCCACGCAAAGTAGCTTTGTGCTTAGGCAGACGGCCGATAGAGCTCTTGGTCTGCGTAACTTTAATAGTCTTAGCCATGTCAATTACTCCAGAATTTCTTTAACAGAAAGACCACGCTTCGCAGCGATCATTTCTGGAGAGTTCATGCCACTCAAACCGTCAATTGTCGCGCGAACGATGTTGATTGGGTTTGTAGAGCCGTATGCTTTAGCTAGTACGTTGCGAACACCCGCAACTTCTAGCACTGCACGCATTGCACCACCGGCGATGATACCAGTACCTTCTGATGCAGGCTGCATGTACACTTTAGAACCAGTGTGGCGGCCTTTAACAGCGTGGTGAAGAGTACCTTCGTTTAGGGCAACATTAACCATGTTGCGACGTGCTTTTTCCATCGCTTTCTGGATCGCAGCAGGAACTTCACGTGCCTTGCCGTAACCGAAACCAACGCGACCGTTACCGTCACCAACTACAGTTAGTGCAGTAAAGCTGAAAATACGACCACCTTTAACCGTCTTAGATACACGGTTAACAGCGATCAGCTTTTCATGCAAATCTGATTGTGTTTTTTCGTTAGCCATCTTCCGCCTACCTTAGAATTTCAGACCAGCTTCACGAGCAGCTTCTGCTAGTGCAGCTACACGGCCGTGGTATTGGAAACCAGAACGATCGAATGCAACTGTAGAGATGCCTTTTTCAATCGCGCGCTCAGCAATAGCTTTACCTACAGCTGCAGCAGCGTCTTTGTTACCAGTACTCTTAACCGACTCACGGATCGCTTTTTCTACTGTAGAAGCGGCTGCGATTACCTCAGAACCATTTGGTGCGATAACCTGAGCGTACACGTGACGTGGAGTACGGTGTACAACTAGGCGAGTTGCACCCAGTTCAGCAATCTTACGACGTGCACGGGTCGCACGACGGATACGAGATGCTTTCTTATCCATAGTGTTACCTTACTTCTTCTTAGCTTCTTTAGTACGCACGATTTCATCGGCGTAACGAACACCTTTACCTTTGTAAGGCTCAGGGCTACGGTAAGCGCGAATATCAGCAGCTACCTGACCAACAACCTGCTTATCAGTACCTGTTAGTACGATTTCAGTTTGTGAAGGACATTCAGCTTTGATACCTGCTGGAAGTTCGTGCTCAACTGGGTGAGAGAAGCCAAGAGTTAGAGCTACTGCGTTGCCTTTGATAGCAGCACGGTAACCTACACCCTTAAGAGTAAGCTTCTTGGTGTAACCTTCAGTAACACCAACAACCATGTTGTTAACTAGTGCACGTGCAGTACCTGCCTGTGCCCAAGCTTTCTCGAAACCTTCGCGAGGACCGAAAGTGATAGCGTTCTCTTCCTGGGAAAGAACAACTGCTTCGTGGATAACGCGAGTTAGTTCGCCTTTACCACCTTTAACAGTGATTTCCTGACCGTTAAGCTTAACTTCTACGCCGGCAGGAATAACTACTGGTGCTTTTGCAACACGAGACATTTCCTACTCCTATTATGCTACGTAGCAGATAATCTCACCGCCAAGACCCGCTTTGCGTGCAGCGCGGTCGGTCATCAGACCCTTGGAAGTGGAAACAACAGCAATACCAAGGCCACCCATCACTGATGGAAGTGCATCTTTCTTCTTGTAGATGCGCAGACCAGGACGTGATACACGTTGGATTTGCTCGATAACTGGGTTAGCTTCGAAGTACTTAAGAGTAACTTCTAGCTCAGGCTTAACTTCACCAGAGATGGTGTAGTCAGCCACGTAACCTTCTTCTTTAAGCAGTGCAGCGATTGCAACTTTCAGCTTAGAAGATGGCATTTTAACAGCAACTTTTTTCGCTGCCTGACCGTTACGAATGCGGGTCAGCATATCCGAAATCGGATCTTGCATGCTCATAAGTCAATACTCCGTGATTCTAATATGGTAAAAAATTACCAGCTTGCTTTACGCAGACCCGGAATCTCGCCTTTCATGCAAGCTTCACGAACCTTGATACGGCATAGACCAAACTTACGTAGGTAGCCGTGTGGACGTCCAGTCTGGTTACAGCGGTTACGCTGACGAGACTTCGCAGAATCACGTGGTAGTGACTGAAGCTTAAGCACTGCATTCCAGCGATCTTCTTCAGACGCATTCACGTCGCTAATTAGAGCTTTTAGCGCAGCACGCTTCTCAGCGAACTTAGCTACTAGCTTGGCACGTTTAGCTTCGCGTGCCTTCATTGATTCTTTAGCCATTAGTAACCCTTACTTTTACTTACGGAATGGGAAGTTAAAAGCAGACAGCAGAGCACGAGCTTCTTCGTCAGAATTCGCAGTAGTAGTGATAGTGATGTCAAGACCACGTACACGATCTACTTTATCGTAATCGATTTCTGGGAAGATAATCTGCTCACGAACGCCCATGCTGTAGTTACCACGACCATCGAATGATTTCGGGTTTAGACCACGGAAATCGCGAATACGAGGTACAGCAATTGAGATTAGACGCTCGAAAAAGTCCCACATACGTTCGCCACGTAGAGTTACTTTACAGCCAATAGGGTAGCCCTCACGGATCTTAAAGCCAGCAACAGACTTACGAGCTTTAGTGATTAGCGGCTTCTGACCTGCGATTGCAGTCATGTCAGCAGCAGCATTCTCTAGAAGCTTCTTGTCGTTGATCGCGTCACCCACACCCATGTTAAGTGTGATTTTTTCGATCCTTGGGACTTGCATGATGCTCTTGTATTCGAACTTGTCAGCAAGCTCTTTTACAATAGTCTCTTTGTAGTAATCATGCAGTTTCGCCATAGTACTACTCCAAAAATTACTTGATAGTTTCGCCAGTCGACTTGAAGAAACGAACTTTTTTGCCGTCTTCAAATCGGAAGCCTACACGGTCCGCTTTACCTTCACCGTTAACGATTGCAACGTTAGAAGCGTCGATTGCAGCTTCTTTTTCAACGATGCCACCTTGGATGCCCATAGCCGGTACTGGCTTCTGGTGCTTCTTAACAAGGTTGATACCTTCAACGATTACTTTACCGGTTGCTAGAACCTTAGTTACTTTACCTTTCTTACCTTTGTCTTTACCAGTAAGAACGATAACTTCGTCGTTACGACGGATTTTAGCTGCCATTTTAGTCGCTCCTTACAGTACTTCAGGCGCTAGTGAAACGATCTTCATGAACTTATCGCCACGAAGCTCACGAGTCACAGGGCCGAAGATACGAGTACCGATTGGTTGCTCAGTGTTGTCGTTCAACAATACGCAAGCGTTACGGTCAAAGCGAATGACAGAGCCGTCTGGACGACGTACGCCTTTACGAGTGCGCACAACCACCGCTTTCAGAACGTCACCTTTCTTAACTTTACCGCGAGGAATCGCTTCCTTAACAGTAACCTTGATGACATCACCGATATGTGCATAGCGACGGTGTGAACCACCCAGAACCTTAATACACATTACGCTACGAGCGCCGGAGTTATCCGCTGCGTCAAGCATACTTTGCATTTGGATCATGTTAGTGCTCCGCTAATTTTAAACATCTAGACCCATCACGGGTCGATTTGCCTTTTCTTCAAAGGCGGCGAATGATAACACTCTTTTCGACCGTTGGGTAGACAAAAAATGAACGGCCCCAAAATATTTTCGGGGCCGCTCTGTTATATCGTAGTTAAGTTCGCTTAGATGCGAGCTTTTTCTACTACGCGTACCAGAGTCCAAGACTTAGTCTTAGACAGTGGACGGCACTCACGAATCTCAACAGTGTCGCCTAGGCCACACTCGTTGTTCTCGTCGTGTGCGTGAAGCTTAGTCGTGCGAGTGATGTACTTACCGTAGATTGGGTGTTTCACCTTACGCTCGATAGCAACAACGATAGACTTGTCCATCTTGTCGCTGATTACGCGACCAAGCTGAGTACGAATTTTATCGCTCATTATGCGCCAGCCTTCTCTGTCAGAACGGTTTTAACACGTGCGATATCGCGACGTACTGCTTTTAGAGTGTGAGTCTGCTGTAGCTGACCAGTTGCAGCCTGCATGCGCAGGTTGAACTGCTCGCGCAGTAGGTTCACAAGCTCAGCATTCAGTTCTTCAACGCTTTTAGCGCGCAGATCTTGTGCGTTCATCACATCACCGCCTTAGTTACGAATGTTGTCTTGATTGGTAGCTTACGTGCAGCAAGGTTGAATGCTTCACGTGCTAGCGCTTCAGGAACACCATCCATCTCGTACAGAACTTTACCAGGTTGGATTTGAGCTACCCAGTATTCAACGTTACCTTTACCTTTACCTTGACGAACTTCAAGAGGCTTAGATGTAATTGGTTTGTCTGGGAAGATACGAATCCAGATTTGGCCCTGACGTTTGATGTGACGAGTCATCGCACGACGAGCTGCTTCGATCTGGCGAGCAGTAATACGGCCACGGCCAACTGCTTTAAGACCAAATGTACCGAAGCTTACGTCAGTACCGTTCGCTAGACCGCGGTTACGACCCTTGTGGGTCTTGCGGAATTTAGTGCGTTTAGGTTGCAGCATCAATAAACTCCTTATTTACGGCCTTTGCGCTGCTTCTTAGGCTTGTCAGCCTTTGGCTCTTCTACTGGCATGCCGCCTAGAACTTCACCTTTGAAGATCCAAACTTTAACGCCAATTACACCGTACTGGGTGTGAGCCGAAGAAGTTGCGTAATCAATGTCAGCACGTAGAGTGTGTAGAGGTACACGACCTTCACGGTACCACTCAGAACGTGCGATTTCAGCGCCGCCTAGACGACCGCTTACTTCTACCTTGATACCTTTAGCGCCAAGACGCATAGCGTTCTGAACTGCACGCTTCATAGCGCGACGGAACATAACACGACGCTCTAGCTGAGACGCGATGCTGTCTGCAACTAGCTGACCGTCTAGCTCAGGCTTACGTACTTCAGCGATGTTGATCTGAGCTGGAACACCAGCGATCTTAGCAACGCGAGCGCGTAGTTTTTCTACGTCTTCACCTTTCTTACCGATAACAACGCCTGGACGAGCAGTGTGGATAGTCACACGGATGCTCTTAGCAGGACGCTCGATAACGATGCGTGATAGAGACGCTTTTGAAAGTTCCTTAGTAAGGAACTGACGTACCTTGAAGTCGCCGTCTAGGTTGTCAGCGAACTCTTGGCTGTTAGCAAACCAAGTGGTATTCCATGGCTTAACGATGCCAAGACGAATACCATTAGGATGTACTTTTTGACCCATTGCTTTCTCTCCTAGTCTCTTAGCGGTCTGCTACAACAACAGTGATGTGGCTAGAACGCTTCAAGATGCGATCGGCACGGCCTTTAGCACGAGGCATAATACGCTTCATGGTAGGACCTTCGTCAACGAAGATTTTAGCTACTGATAGATCATCAATATCTGCGCCTTCGTTGTGTTCTGCGTTAGCGATAGCTGACTCTAGAACTTTCTTGATTAGATCAGCAGCTTTTTTGTTGCTGAACTGTAGAATTTCTAGAGCTTGAGCAACTGGCTTACCGCGCAGTTGATCTGCAACCAAACGAGCTTTCTGCGGTGAGATGCGAGCAAAGCGATGTTTAGCGATAGCTTCCATTACCTATACTCCTCTTAGCGCTTCTTAGCTTTCTTATCCGCAGCGTGGCCGCGGTAAGTGCGTGTTGGTGCAAATTCGCCTAGCTTGTGACCGATCATTTCTTCAGAAACGAAAACAGGAACGTGCTGACGACCATTATGGACAGCGATGGTCAAACCGATCATCTGAGGGATGATCATTGAGCGACGGGACCAAGTCTTAACAGGCTTCTTGTCACCGCTTTCCACCGCTTTCTCTACCTTCTTCAGCAAGTGCAGGTCAATAAAAGGACCTTTCTTGAGAGAACGTGGCATGGCTTATCCTCTGATATAAATTACTTGTTACGACGACGTACGATGTACTTGTCGGTACGCTTGTTCTTACGAGTCTTGTAACCCTTAGTAGGAACACCCCAAGGTGTAACTGGGTGACGACCACCAGAAGTACGGCCTTCACCACCACCGTGTGGGTGGTCTACTGGGTTCATTACAACACCACGTACTGTTGGGCGAACACCGCGCCAGCGTGAAGCACCAGCTTTACCTAGCTCACGTAGCATGTGTTCTGCGTTACCAACTTCACCTAGAGTCGCACGACCTTCAGCAAGAACTTTACGCATCTCACCAGAGCGTAGACGTAGAGTCACGTAAGTGCCTGCACGTGCAACGATCTGAGCGTATGCACCAGCTGAACGAGCCAGCTGAGCACCTTTACCAGGCTTAAGTTCAACACAGTGTACTGTTGAACCTACTGGGATGTTGCGCATTGGTAGAGTGTTACCAACTTTGATAGCAGCATCTGCGCCAGACTGGATAGTGTCACCAGCCTGAAGACCTTTAGGTGCGATGATGTAGCGGCGCTCACCGTCTGCGTACAGAACTAGAGCGATGTTTGCGCTACGGTTTGGATCGTATTCAAGACGCTCAACTTTCGCTGGGATACCGTCTTTAGTACGTTTGAAATCGATGATACGGTAAGCATTCTTGTTACCACCACCGATGTGACGTACTGTAATACGACCGTTGTTGTTACGACCACCAGACTTAGATTTTTTCTCTAGTAGTGGTGCGTACGGCTTACCCTTATGCAGGTCAGAGTTAACCACTTTAACTACGTGGCGACGACCTGGGGAAGTCGGCTTACATTTTACAATAGCCATTCTTCTTTGCTCCTAGCCTTACTCTGCACTGCCAGCGAAGTCGATGTCTTGACCTTCTTTCAGGATAACGTAGGCTTTCTTAACGTCTGAACGACGGCCTTGACGCATACCTTGACGCTTGGTCTTACCCTTAGTGATAAGAGTATTTACAGACTTAACTTCAACCTCGAACAGTTTTTCAACTGCTGCTTTGATCTCTTTCTTAGTCGCATCTTTAGCTACTTTGAATACGATAGTGTTACCGTTTTCAGCAGCCATAGTTGCTTTTTCAGAGATGTGCGGAGCACGTAGAACTTTTAGAATACGCTCTTCAGTGATCATGCTAGCATCTCCTCAACTGCTTTAACTGCTGCTGCAGTCATCACAACTTTATCGAAAGCGATCAAGCTAACTGGGTCGATTGCCTTAGCATCACGTACGTCTACTTTGTATAGGTTACGTGCAGCTAGGAATAGATTCTCATCTAGTTCGCCAGTTACGATCAGCGCATCAGTAAGCTCAAGCTCTTTCAGCTTAGCTACTAGCGCTTTAGTTTTAGGTGCTTCTACAGAGAAGTCATCAACAACGATTAGACGCTCTTGACGAACAAGCTCAGAAAGAATGCTCTTCATAGCACCACGGTACATTTTCTTGTTAACTTTCTGGCTGTGGTCCTGTGGACGAGCAGCGAAAGTTACACCACCGGTACGCCATAGTGGGCTACGGATTGTACCTGCACGAGCGCGGCCTGTACCTTTCTGGCGCCATGGTTTAGCACCACCACCAGAAACGTCAGAACGAGTCTTCTGAGCACGTGTACCCTGACGAGCACCTGCTGCGTAAGCAACAACTACCTGGTGTACAAGCGCTTCATTGAAGTCACGCCCAAAAGTAGTTTCGGAGACAGTTAGCGCGTCAGCGCCTTTGACTACCAATTCCATTACTAACTCCTCGACGTTACGCTTTAACAGCTGGTTTAACGATCACGTTGCCACCTGTAGCACCTGGTACTGCACCTTTGATAAGAAGCAGATTGCGCTCAGCGTCAACACGTACGATCTCTAGGTTCTGAGTCGTTACACGCTCAGCACCCATGTGACCAGCCATTTTCTTGCCTTTGAATACGCGACCTGGAGTCTGACACTGACCGATAGAACCAGGAGCACGGTGAGACAAGGAGTTACCGTGAGTCATATCTTGAGTACGGAAGTTCCAGCGCTTAACAGCACCCTGGAAGCCTTTACCCTTAGATGTACCAGTAACGTCTACTTTTTTAATTTCGTTGAACAGCTCAACAGTTAGCTCAGCGCCAACAGCGAACTCTTCGTTGTTCTCTAGACGGAATTCCCAAAGACCGCGACCCGCTTCAACACCTGCTTTCGCAAAGTGGCCAGCTTCTGGCTTAGAAACACGGTTAGCTTTCTTTGAACCAGTAGTTACCTGGATTGCGTTGTAGCCGTCAGTTTCTACAGATTTAACCTGAGAAACGCGGTTAGCTTCAACTTCAACCACAGTTACTGGGATAGAAACGCCATCTTCGGTAAATACGCGGGTCATGCCCACTTTACGACCGATTAGACCAATCATTCTCTTATCTCCCCTTAACCTAGGCTGATCTGAACATCAACGCCAGCAGCTAGGTCTAGACGCATAAGAGCGTCAACAGTTTTGTCTGTTGGCTCAACGATGTCGATAAGGCGCTTGTGAGTACGGATTTCGTACTGGTCACGTGCGTCCTTATTAACGTGAGGAGAAATAAGAACAGTGAAACGCTCTTTGCGAGTAGGTAGTGGGATTGGACCCTTAACCTGCGCGCCAGTACGCTTAGCTGTTTCAACGATTTCCGCAGTCGACTGATCGATCAAACGGTGATCGAACGCCTTAAGGCGGATACGAATACGTTGGTTCTGCATGAGACAGAGCTCCAATAATAAAAATTACACAAACAATATCGCCACTCAGACTCGTAAAGACGAGAGAATGCCGATTGATTTATGTGAACGTAGTGTCCCTATCGGACACATTGTCAGTCAATTTAATGACTGCGAACATAAGTCAGAGTATACATTTAGCAAGCTGACTAGCAGCTTCTTCCTCAACGCTTATTGGTTCACAACTGCAGTTACAAGGCTATATCCTCAGGCAGTGGGAGGCATTATACAGATCACAGTTTTTAACGCAAGCCTTGTTTGAAAATCAGGCAGAATTAGTGGTAAGTGACTGTTGGGGCGATGGGCGATGGGCGATGGGCGATGGGCGATGCATTATCATAAGCACCCCCACCAAAATACATTAATTGAAACCGTTATTCGTGTTATGCCACTTGCCTATGGCCGATAGCCAAGCGCCACCACTCCCCTACCCTAATCGTCTACATCAACAATCTGGGCCTGGTTGTAGTTGGCTATCCCCATTTTTTCAATCAGGCCAAGCTGAGTTTCGAGCCAGTCGACATGCTCTTCTTCGTCTTCGAGGATATCCTGGAACAGATCCCGCGACACGTAGTCCCTTACTTCTTCAGCATAAGCAATCGCATCTCGCAGATCCGGAATCGCGGCCATCTCCAACGCTAAGTCGCATTCAAGCATTTCCTGGGTATCTTCACCGATATTGAGTTTGCCGAGATCTTGCAGGTTGGGTAGCCCTTCCAAAAACAGGATACGCTCAATCAAATGATCCGCGTGGTTCATCTCGTCGATGGACTCATGGTATTCCTTGTCGGCAAGGTGTTTCAAGCCCCAGTCTTTGTACATGCGGGCGTGGAGGAAATACTGGTTGATGGCAACCAACTCGTTGCCGAGGACTTTGTTAAGGTGCTGGATGATTTTCGGATCAGCTTTCATTGCAAAACACTCCTCTGTCAGTTCCCATAAGCATAGAACCGATCGGAAGCGTGTCAAAAGAGACAGCGTGGAAAGCGGTGTTTTAGCTGGCTTTCTTGTACCGAGTGACCGTCGCCTGCTCGATGACTTCTTTGGCCTGGCGAATGCATTTGCCGCACTGCGAACCCAACGGGGTGAACTGGCGAATACCGCGGACATCACTGATGCCATGCTGATCAGCAAGTTTCATGATCTTCTTGTCGGAAATACCGTGGCAGAGGCAAACGTACATATTCATTCCATCCTAGTGTTGACGGAAAGAATATAAACGAGAATGGTTTGCATTACTAGTTGTAACCCACGACTTCAATAGATCGTTTGGCAATAGAAAATTAGGGTTTATGCGATTTACAAATATAAAGACAAACATGACTAAAAATGCAAACCCATAAGCCAGATAGCAAAAAGGGAAGCCGAAGCTTCCCTTTTCTTAGTGTCGTTAGACTATTGCAAATTAAGCAACGATCTTAGCAACAACACCAGCACCTACTGTACGACCGCCTTCACGGATCGCAAAGCGTAGACCTTCGTCCATCGCGATAGGAGCGATTAGAGTAACAACCATCTTGATGTTGTCACCAGGCATAACCATTTCTACGCCTTCTGGTAGCTCGATAGTACCAGTTACGTCAGTTGTACGGAAGTAGAACTGTGGACGGTAGCCTTTGAAGAATGGCGTGTGACGGCCACCTTCGTCTTTAGACAGAACGTATACTTCTGACTCGAAAGTAGTGTGCGGAGTGATAGAACCTGGCTTAGCAAGAACCTGACCACGCTCAACTTCGTCACGCTTAGTACCACGTAGAAGAACACCAACGTTCTCACCAGCACGGCCTTCGTCAAGAAGCTTACGGAACATCTCAACACCAGTACAAGTAGTTGTAGTAGTGTCTTTGATACCGATGATTTCTACTTCGTCACCTACAGTGATGATACCCTGCTCAACACGACCAGTTACAACAGTACCACGGCCTTGGATTGAGAATACATCTTCGATAGGTAGGATGAACGGACGGTCGATCGCACGCTCTGGCTCTGGGATGTAGTTGTCTAGTGCTTCAGCTAGCTCAACAATCTTGTCTTCCCACTCTTTCTCGCCGTTTAGCGCGCCAAGAGCAGAACCCATGATTACTGGGCAGTCGTCACCTGGGAAGTCGTACTCAGAAAGAAGTTCACGAACTTCCATCTCAACTAGCTCTAGAAGCTCTTCGTCATCAACCATGTCACACTTGTTCATGAACACGATGATGTATGGGATACCAACCTGACGGCCTAGTAGGATGTGCTCACGAGTCTGAGGCATTGGGCCGTCAGTTGCAGCAACAACTAGGATACCACCGTCCATCTGCGCAGCACCAGTGATCATGTTTTTAACGTAATCGGCGTGTCCTGGGCAGTCTACGTGTGCGTAGTGACGAGTTGGAGTATCGTACTCTACGTGAGAAGTAGAGATTGTGATACCACGCTCGCGCTCTTCTGGAGCGTTATCGATAGATGCGAAGTCTTTTGCCTCACCACCGTATACTTTAGCTAGAGTAGTACAGATAGCAGCAGTTAGAGTAGTTTTACCGTGGTCAACGTGGCCGATAGTACCAACGTTAACGTGCGGTTTCGTACGTTCAAATTTTTCTTTAGACACGATCGTGTTCCTTCCTAGTTATGATACGCCCCACCGAAATTAATATGGGACGCGTCAGAAGTTGCTATTTTATGCGCCAATAGCCATTGGCGCAATATAGATCTTGCGATTAACCGCGCTCGGCGATAATAGCGTCGGAGACATTCTTAGGAACATCAGCGTATTCGCTAAATTCCATTGAGTATGACGCACGACCCTGGGTCGCTGAGCGCAAGTCGGTTGCGTAACCGAACATTTCCGAAAGCGGTACTTTGGCACGGACAATCTTCAGGCCAGCAGGGCCTTCGTCCATCCCTTCGATCATGCCGCGGCGACGGTTAAGGTCACCAACGACATCACCCATCCAATCTTCCGGAGTGGTTACTTCAACCTTCATCAATGGCTCAAGAATAACAGGTTCCGCCTGTAGCGCACCTTTCTTGAATGCCATAGAACCGGCAATCTTAAATGCCATTTCGTTGGAGTCAACGTCATGGTAAGAACCGTCGAACAGGGTCGCTTTGACATCCAGTACAGGATAGCCAGCCAGCACACCGTTGTTCATCTGCTCTTCGATACCTTTAGCAACAGCACCAATGTACTCTTTCGGTACCACACCACCAACGATTTCGTCCACGAACACGAAACCTTCATCAGGCTCCGACGGTTCGATTTTCAGCCATACGTGACCATATTGACCGCGACCACCAGACTGGCGGACAAACTTACCTTCCACTTCCGTTTTGCCACGGATCGTTTCACGGTATGCCACCTGCGGTTTACCAACGTTACATTCAACGCTGAATTCGCGCTTCATACGGTCAACGATGATATCTAGGTGAAGTTCACCCATACCTGAAATCAAAGTCTGACCAGATTCATCGTCTGTTTCGACGCGGAATGATGGATCTTCTGCAGCCAGTTTACCTAGCGCAATACCCATTTTCTCTTGGTCAGCCTGAGAGCGAGGCTCAACAGCGATTTGAATGACTGGCTCTGGGAATTCCATGCGCTCTAGAACCACTTTATGGTCCTGGTCACACAGGGTGTCACCGGTGGTGACGTTCTTCAGGCCAATCGCTGCCGCGATATCACCCGCACGGATTTCCTTCACTTCTTCACGCTTGTTCGAGTGCATCTGTACGATACGGCCGAAACGCTCGCGTTTTTCTTTTACTGAGTTGTAGACGGTGTCGCCTGAATTTACAACTCCAGAGTAAACGCGCATGAAGGTCAAGGTACCAACGAATGGGTCGGTCGCGATTTTGAACGCAAGCGCTGAGAATGGTTCGTCATCGCTTGAGTGGCGCTCAACTTCGTTACCGTTTTCGTCTTCACCGCGGATCGCTTTCACTTCCGTTGGCGAAGGCAGGAATTCAATCACTGCATCAAGTACAGCCTGAACACCTTTGTTTTTGAATGCTGAACCACAGGTTGCCAGTACGATCTCGTTCGCTAGCGTACGCTGGCGAAGACCGGCCTTGATTTCCGCTTCAGACAGCTCACCTTCTTCAAGGTACTTGTCCATCAGCTCTTCAGTCGCTTCCGCGGCTGATTCAACCAGGTTCTGACGCCATTCCTCAGCAAGCTCAACCATATCAGCTGGAATGTCTTCATAGGTAAATGACATACCCTGATCATCTTCATTCCAGTTGATGGCCTTCATCTTGATAAGGTCAACAACGCCTTTGAATTCGTCTTCAGCACCGATATTCAACTGAATTGGCACTGGGTTCGCACCAAGACGGTTTTTGATCTGGTCAACTACACGCAGGAAGTCAGCACCAGCTCGGTCCATCTTGTTTACGAAAACCATACGCGGTACTTCGTACTTGTCAGCCTGACGCCAAACGGTCTCAGACTGAGGCTCAACACCCGATGAACCACAGAAAACAACAACCGCACCATCAAGTACACGCAATGAACGCTCTACCTCGATGGTAAAGTCAACGTGTCCAGGGGTATCAATGATGTTTACGCGGTGCTCAGGGAACTGAGCTTCCATACCACGCCAGAAGGTTGTAGTGGCAGCAGATGTGATAGTGATACCACGCTCCTGCTCCTGCTCCATCCAGTCCATGGTAGCTGCGCCGTCGTGAACCTCACCAATTTTGTGAGATAAGCCTGTATAGAACAGGATACGCTCGGTAGTTGTTGTTTTACCGGCGTCAACGTGAGCACAAATACCGATGTTACGGTAGCGCTCGATAGGCGTTTTACGAGCCACGGCAGTATCCTCTTACTAAGGGAGTCCTTAGAGTATGGTTTAGGCGCGACAAGCCAAGCTTGCCGCGCCCTATTTGTATTACCGAGGTGATTACCAGCGGTAATGTGCGAACGCTTTGTTCGCGTCTGCCATACGGTGAACGTCTTCACGTTTCTTAACAGCAGAACCTTTGTTGTCAGCCGCATCTAGCATTTCAGCTGCAAGACGCTGAGCCATAGATTTTTCACCACGCTTACGCGCAGCTTCAACCAACCAACGCATAGCTAGTGCGTTACGACGTACTGGACGTACTTCTACAGGCACCTGGTAAGTTGAACCACCCACACGGCGAGACTTAACTTCTACCGCTGGACGTACATTTTCAAGAGCTTTTTCAAAGATAGCTAGGTGTTCTTCACCAGAACGCTCAGCCATTGTGTCTAGTGCAGAGTAAACAATTTTCTCAGCAGTAGATTTCTTACCGTCAACCATTAGGATGTTAACGAATTTTGCCAGCAATTCAGATTTGAACTTTGGATCTGGAAGGATCTTACGCTGACCGATTACGCGACGACGTGGCATGGATATTCTCCGTTGTCTTCTTCAGGTTATCCAAAACTTTTCAGTTTCTTCAAAATTAAATAATTTTAGTGTTTGGCCTTACTTAACGGAATCCATTAAGACTTAGGACGCTTCACACCGTACTTAGAACGACCTTGTTTACGGTCATTTACGCCTGCACAGTCAAGTGCACCACGAACGGTGTGGTAACGCACACCCGGAAGGTCTTTAACACGACCACCACGGATTAGAACAACTGAGTGCTCCTGAAGGTTGTGACCTTCACCGCCGATGTACGATGTTACTTCGAAGCCGTTTGTCAGACGTACACGACAAACTTTACGAAGTGCTGAGTTAGGTTTTTTAGGAGTAGTAGTGTATACACGAGTACATACACCACGCTTCTGTGGGCACGCTTCTAGTGCAGGCACGTTGCTTTTTACAACTTGCTTAGCACGTGGCTTACGTACCAACTGGTTAATAGTTGCCATTAAATAGCTCCTGAAAATATTACTTTCGTAAATGTGAAAAATCTGCCTCCCAACAACAGGAGGACGCGAAATTTTAGGCATCGCACCCAAGGGTGTCAAGATGTAACCAGCGATCAATCAAATGATTATTTCTTAATCAACCTGATATCCACGGGTTTTCCAAGGTTTGAGCATGCCTGTCAGACCCACTTTATTTGCGTTTCGCAGTCGACCGTAAGGCCAACAAAACCTTTATAATCAATAACATTGATATCAGACTTGAGTTTCCCCTCCAGCCCACGCGCAGTCAAATCCTCTGCCAGTAAATAAATTTTTACGCCGGCATCGCGGAACGAAAAAATTGGGCTATTTTCAACCGTAGCAGCGATAACTGCGTCTTGGATCAACAAAATCGAGTCATTTTGGCTGATCACGGCAGCGGCTTCGTCAAAAGCTTGGGACTGAAATGGGGAGCGGGTAAAAATATGGAGCATACGGTGCCTCACCGAATTAGGGCCTAGAATGCCAGCACGCGATGGCAGGCATGCAGATGGTCGGAAAACTCTGCCGCCTCACAGGCAATAACATCAATCAGCAAGTCGTCCGTGGTTAGCCCACGGGCCTGCAAAGACTGGAGACAAACATAAACCTGCTCGATATCGTAGAGTTCGAGCATCTTGAACGTGGCGATATAGTCGCGTGACAAAATCTCTTTCGGCTGCTGACCATCCAGCAACTGGTAGACACCGTCGCCGTGGAAGAACAGCGAAATATCTTCGCTATAGGCGGATGTCGCCAGCACAGCATCCAGGCCTTCACGGCCCGAGGCAACACCATGCGGCGCCTGGCGGAATACAAAACCTAAAGTTGTCATGATGATCCCGTTAGAACTGAATGACGCGATCGGCGGTCAGCATGGCTTCGGCCAAGCCACCCAACCCCGCCTGTACAAAGCCTGCTGCCAGATTGCTGCCTGCCAGCTGATTCTGCTCGGCTTCCTGAGGACCGATGATCCCGCGGCGCAATGCCGCCGCGACACAGGTTTGCAACTCAGTGCCATGCTCCTGTGCTAACTGCTGCCAAGCCGCAACCAAGTCAAACTCATCCGAGGCCGGTGCCGTCAGGGCAGAACCGTTATAAACTCCGTCCTGATAGAAGAACACCCGTGACAAACGGTGCCCTTCAGCCAGTAGCGCGGCGGCAAACTGGTAGGCCGAGCGTGCCGACTGGGTCCCGTAGGCCGGGCCTTCCACCACCAGCACATAGTTCAGGCTCATTTTTCGCCATCCTCGGTTTTACGCTGGCGGATGTAGAGGTAGACCGTATGCTTGGAAATATTGAGACGATCGGCCACCCGGTTGATCGCATCTTTGATATCAAAAATGCCTTTGTCGAACAGTTCCATCACGATCTGGCGGTTCTTGGCATTATTCGACACATTCTTGTCGGCATTGATCTCTTCGATGGTACGCTCGACCGTCTGATCCACCAGCTCGTCGACATCACTGGCGAAGTTGACACTCGAGGCCGCCTGCTTGGCTTCATCAGTCGGCATAAAGGACTGCAGGATCTGCGAGAACGGCGCATCCAAATTGATGTTGATACACAATAGACCGATGATGTCATTGTCGCCATTGCGGATAGCGATAGTGATCGACTTCATCAAATCACCGCCCTTGGCGCGGGTAAAGTAGGCACGAGAGAAGTTACGCTCAGAGCCTTCGATATCTCGCAGCATGCGCAGGGCAAGATCGGTGATCGGCGAGCCCACTTTACGACCAGTATTCTCACCATTGGCAATCTTAATCGCCGACGTGTTCAGATCGGCCAGCGAGTGCAGCACGATTTCACAGAACGGACCAATCAAGGCCGCCAAACCGTCAACCACCGCCTCATACGAACGTAAGATAATGTAATCGTGCTCGCTAAAAGCACGCGGCTCAATCAAGTCACTCTCGACCATCACTTCTGAGCCAAAGTTTTCAGTAGATACCACGCGTCTATCTTCCTTGCTGTTGCCCATTCTATTTAACTTCTGCGCCATAGAAATGGGAAAAATTAATAGAATAGACTATGCCTCGCCGGGAAAAGCTTTCACGGCGATTGATAAATTTTAAAATCTTGCTTGCAAGTTTATCAGATTTCGGACACTAGCCTGAACATTTTCGCGTCATATACAACTAGAATAATAAAAAAACCCAGCAAATGCTGGGTTTTTCAAATCAATGTTATCGGCAAACGGGCTGTCGATTACTGCGTTTCTTCTTCAGAAGCTGGCTTGTCAGCCTTCACGATATCCAGAAGTTCGACTTCGAATACCAGCGTCGAATTAGCCGGGATACTTGGGTTGGCCTGAGAGCCATATGCCAGCTCTGGCGGGATAACGAATGTGAACTTAGAACCAACCGGCATTAGCTGAACACCTTCAGTCCAGCCTGAGATCACCTGGTTTAGCGGGAAGGTTGCCGGTTGGTTGCGGGCGTACGAGCTGTCGAACTCAGTGCCATCGGTCAGCATACCTTTGTAGTGTACCTTAACCGTGTCAGTAGCCGCAGGCTTGTCACCTTCACCTTCCGTTTCAACCTGGTATAGCAGGCCAGAGTCGGTCTTCACCACGCCATCTTTTTTCTCGAACTCGGCACGGTACTCTTCACCGGCTTTCATGTTCTTCTCAGCTTCTTCCTGCGCTTGTTGCATTGCCATTTCCGATACACGCTGATCGAGTGACTGCAACGCCTGCTGGGTTTCTTCCGGCGTTAGGCGGCTATTACCCGCAAACACATCGGTAACGCCCGCCAGTACTTGCTCACGGCTCAGATCCAAGCCCAGCTCTTTCTGCTGATCCAGATTGGCCGCCAAGTATTGGGCCAACGACGCCCCAATTGCGTAAGCAGCTTTGTCATCCTCAGAAGCAAAAGTCGCAGGTGCGGCTTCAGCTGCCACCTGCTCTACTTTTGCAGGCTCTGCCGATTTTGTCTCCGCTGCTTTTTCATCTTGGCAGCCGACAGCTAGCAGGATCGTTGCAGCCAAAACAGACATCTTTAGAACAGGTTTCATGTATTTCTCCATTTTAAACTGAGGCAATGCCTCAAAAATCAGTCTTCAGCCTTTTCATCAAGCGGTATGAAAAGCACTGTAGATCAATATACTAATAAGCACCTTATGAATTCACTGCCGACAGTGCATTCATAAAGCAATGACACTATGTGTTAACCAAGTGGAACAAGACCTTAATGCAAACAAAAAGATACGTGCCATGTTTCATTTTGGCACTTTTCATCCTCACTGGCTGTTTTTTTTCCGGCAAAGAGTTAAATCGCTGGCAACTCGCTCCGGAAGGCACCACCAGTTTCAGCCTCAGCCGGGACGGACGGTTTGCCCTCTACCACTCAGACCAACAAGGTATCGTGCTGTGGGACTTACAGCAAAACAAAAAGTTAGCTGATTTTGGTTCTCAAGATCCATATCACAATACGGTACTCAGCAGCCAGATTTCTGATAACGGCCGCTATGCGATTACCGCCACTGCACAGAACTTTGCTGTCTGGGATCTCGCCTGGGGCCAATCCGAAGGGTTATGGTCCATTTCCGACGGGCTGATCCGCGATGTGGCGATTGCCAACAATGGCCAGCATGTGCTGATGGCGCTGTCCAACAGCAAAGCACTGTACGTCGACTTGGGCAGCGGAAGACGGCTAGAGTTCCTTGCCCACCGAGAAAAAGTCAATTCCGTTGCGATTTCAGCCAATGGCCGTTATGCCCTTTCAGGCGGCAATGACCACTCAGCCTATCTGTGGGATACCCAAAGCGGCCAGATCCTGCAGCACTTTGAGCACCAAAGCCGGATCAGCCGGGTAGCCCTGCAGCGCGACGGTAAACTGGCGATGACCGCCGACGGCAGCAACAATATTCTTATCTGGGATTTGCCAAGCGGCAAACAGGTTTCCTCGCTGGCGGTGCGCCTGCGCCAACAGATTATCTCCAGTGCCCGTTTTTCAGATGATGGCCAACAACTTGCGACCGGCACCCCGGCCCGCCGGATAGAGTTATGGGATACCCAAAGTGGGGACAACCTTGGCCGCTGGGAAGCCGCAGCCAAACAAGATACTCGACCACCCGCCGCGGTGGTGTATGATGTGGCCATTACGCCCGACGGTCATGTGATCTCGGGAACGTCAGCAGGTATCGCCCAGCAGTGGGCGACGGAATAACGCAATGAAAGAAATCGAACAGCTACAGGCCCGTATCGACGAGCTTGAAATGAAGCAGGCTTTCCAGGAGCAAACCATTGAGGACCTCAACCAGGCCCTGACCGAACAGCAGTTCCTGATTGATAAGATGCAGACTCAGTTGAAGTTCATGGTCGGCAAGGTCAAGGGGATGGAGCCATCGAACCTGGCCAGCGAGTCGGAAGAAACTCCACCACCGCATTATTGATTTGAAAATAAAAACGGGAAGCCAATGCTTCCCGTTTTTGATCACTCAATCATTAAGGATGATTAGTGCGAGCAGCCACAGCCGCCTTTTTCTTCGCCGCCGCAGCAGCCTTCTTCGCTGTCACCGTGGTCGTGGTCGCCGCAGCTACCGCCGCCACAACAGCCGCCACCTTGGTGGATGTGGCCGTGAGCGATTTCTTCTTCCGTCGCCGCGCGAACAGCAACAACTTCTACGCCGAAAGTCAGAGTCTGGCCAGCTAGCATATGGTTGCCGTCAACCACAACGTGGTCGCCGTCAACTTCAGTCACTTCTACAGGGATTGGACCCTGGTCAGTGTCTGCTAGGAAACGCATACCAACCGTAATTTCGTCTACGCCCTGGAAAACGTCAGCCGGAACGCGCTGAACCATCGCGTCGATGTGCTCGCCATACGCTTCTTCTGGAGCAACTGTCACTTCAAACTTGTCGCCAGCTTCGCGGCCTTCAAGCGCCTTCTCCAAACCTACGATCAGGTTGTTGTGGCCGTGTAGGTAATCAAGAGGTGCTTCAGTTGTCGACTGATCAACAACCACGCCGTCTTCGGTCTTCACTTGGTAAGCCAGGCTTACTACGATGTCTTTAGCGACTTTCATGTTTACTCCAATTTTGAACTGGGTATCAAAGGATTTCGCCCGCATGATACCGGATAATGGCAGCAAGATGCCAATATTCTGTTTAAGGGCTGTCCAACCTACTTAGTCCTCGGGCTTGAATACCCCGATAACCTGTTGTTTAGTTTGCGAAGAGAGCTGCTCACTCTGCTCGACCGACTGAGGGGCTCTCACATCGTTATGGCCGCAGGCCACACACTCGACCCGCTCGACCTCATTTTCCTGCCACCAGCGCAGCGTATCCTGCTGACTACAGCTTGGACAGACTGCACCGGCGATAAAGCGTTTCTTGGCCATGCTTTCGCTCCTTGCACTGTGTTCGTAGTTGTCACTATCGCTTAGAGGCTGGTCAATCCCAGCCATTATGACGCTCCCGCTCTCCTCGCATCTCCCTATCAAAGATCTCTTCCAGCTCTTTACGCGCTTCACGGGCCCGGGTTGCCAGATGAACATCTTCCGAGTGCTGCGGCAACAGATCTCTTAGCGCGGTAG
Organism: Photobacterium gaetbulicola; assembly: GCF_003025515.1. Classification (NCBI taxonomy): domain Bacteria; kingdom Pseudomonadati; phylum Pseudomonadota; class Gammaproteobacteria; order Vibrionales; family Vibrionaceae; genus Photobacterium; species Photobacterium gaetbulicola. Next base: position 43,803 of record NZ_PYME01000004.1, read on the forward strand.
TATCCAAGCGCCGGAAATGGGCTTCAGCCCGCTTGGCCTGGTAGGGATGCATACCCAGAGATATGAGGGCCTGGCGCCCCAAATCAAGGGCACCGGCAAAAGTTTCGCGGGAAAAGTTCTCAACGCCATGGCTAAGCAACTGGTGAGCTTCAACCCGGCTGCGGGCCCTCGCCAGTACTTTCAGATTGGGAAAGTACTGCTGACACAACTCGACCACTTCCATCACCTCGTCAGGTTCGTCAGTGCAGATGATGATGGCCTCTGCCTTGTCGGCCCCGGCCGCGCGCAGCAAGTCCAGCTGAGTCGCATCGCCGTAATAGACCTTGTAACCGAACTTGCGCAGAAACTGGATTTGGCTCGGATCGCGCTCCAGTACCGTTACCCGGATCTTGTTGGCGAACAGCAAGCGCCCCACCACCTGACCAAAGCGGCCAAAACCGGTAATGATCACCCGGGGCTCGCGGTCAATCACATCGGATTCCAGCTCGGCCTCGGCTTCCGCTTTGAAGGTGCGGACAAACCACTTGTCCTGCAACAGCAAAATAAGCGGCGTCGTCATCATCGACAGACTGACCACCACCAGCAGGAACGCCGATAGCTCACGGCCCAACAGCCCTTCGCCCATTGCCGCGGTAAACAGGACAAAGGCAAACTCCCCGCCTTGGCTGAGGATCGCCGCCATCTGGCTGCGCGACTTGGCGCGGATACCGAAGATACGGGCCAGCGCGTACAGGATCAGGCCCTTGATGCTGATCAGTGCCATCACCGCCAGCAATATCAGCAACGGGTATTGCAGCAGCAGGCCCAGGTTGACGGCCATCCCGACCGAGATAAAAAACAACCCCAGCAACAGCCCCTTGAACGGCTCGATAGCGATTTCTAGCTCGTGCCGGTACTCACTCTCGGCCAGCAGCACGCCAGCCAAGAACGTCCCGAGCGCCATCGACAACCCCAAAGACTGCATGCCTAGGGCAATGCCGATCACCAGCAGCAGAGCTGCGACATTGAATAACTCGCGTACACCGCTCATCACCACCCAGCGAAACAATGGCCGCAACAAAAAGTGGCCGCCAACCAACAAGGCAAGAATACCGCCGATCATCCAGGCAAAATCAATCCAGCTGCCACCACCGCCGCCCGCCAATACCGGCAGTACTGCCAGCATCGGGATCACAGCAATATCCTGGAACAACAGCACCGCAAACCCGGACTGGCCGGTTTCGCTGCCGCCAAGGCTCTGCTCTTCGATCACCCTCAGGGCAATCGCCGTCGATGACAAGGCCAATCCCATCCCGACCACGAGGGCATCACGCCAAGACACCGCTGGCAGCCATGATTGTCCCGCCAACAACAGCACCGAGGCCGCAATCACCAAGCTGGTGACCACCACCTGGCTACCGCCCAGCCCCAAAATCGGCTTACGCATCTGCCACAGCTTCTTGGGGTTAAGCTCCAGGCCAATGAGGAACAGCAGCAGCACCACACCGAATTCGGAAAAATGGAGAATCGCATCGACATCGGAGATCAGCCTCAGCCCCCACGGGCCAATGGCAATCCCCGCCAGCAGATAGCCCAGTACCGAGCCCAACCCCAACCGCTGGGCGATCGGCACCGCCACCACCGCGGCGGCAAGGAAAACGACACTGACCGACAACACATCACTCGCCATACTTCGCCTCCTCCATCAATGCCATTGGTGCTTCCAGCCATTGGCGGTAGTTCTCGGCGTGTTGCTTGCGCTCCTCGGCCGGTATTCGCCGCGCCCAGTGCAGCACCAGCGGAGGCAGCCATTTCATTCGGCACAGCATGGCACTGAGCTCGAACGGGCGAAGGATTTCATCGACACTGCAGCGGTTGTAGCCATCCGGGGTATAGGCTTCCGCCGCCCCGCCGGTGGTGATCACCGAGCGCCAGTACTTGCCTTGGGTCTGGGTGCCCTCACCATGGGCAAACCCCTTACTCAAGACCACATCGATCCACTCCTTGAGCAGCGACGGGCAGGAATACATATACAGCGGGTGTTGGAACACGATGACATCATGATCCCTGACCAGCTCACGCTCGAAGGTGATATCGATAAAGAAGTCGGGATAGGCCGCATAAAGATCATGGACCGTGACATGGGGCAAACGGCCAATTGCCGCCAGCATGGCGCGGTTAGCGACCGAAGCCTCCGGATCGGGATGGGCATAGAGTACGAGTATGCGTGGAAGTCCTTTGGCTGGCATAGCATTCCTTGTTCAGCGGTAAAATAGGTCTATCTCACCATGAGTTACAACTTTTCATTAACCTATATTCACATAATACATAATTGCAGCCAAACAAGTTCGATTAATCAACGTTAACCAAATGCATGCGTCTCTTTTGGTGTTGCTGGGCGATATTAGCGGTCACCGCCGCTTTGCGGTAGACTCCGCACTTATTCTTGCATTTAGTTTTTGCGGAGCGGGCATCCCCGGCACAGTCAATGATCACTTTTTCCGATATCCAACTTCTACGCGGTGGCAAGATCCTGCTTGACCAAGCCACGGCGACTATCCACCCGGGCGACAAGGTCGGTCTGGTCGGCAAAAATGGCTGTGGTAAATCCACCCTGTTTGCCCTGCTCAAGCATGAGCTCAGTGTCGATGCCGGTAACTGCCAGTACCCGGCCAACTGGGAGCTGGCATGGGTCGCCCAGGAAACCCCGGCCCTCGAGCGCGAGGCGCTGGAGTACGTGATTGACGGTGACCGTGAATACCGCCAGCTGGAAGCCGATCTGCACGCCGCCGAGCAAGCTGACAACGGCACCAAGGTCGCGGAGCTGCACGGCAAGCTGGAAGCCATCGGTGGCTACAGTATCCGTGCCCGTGCCGCTGAGCTACTGGACGGCCTGGGCTTTTCGCAGGAGCAAATGAGCTGGCACCTGACCCAATTCTCGGGTGGTTGGCGGATGCGCCTCAACCTTGCCCAGGCCCTGCTGTGCCGCTCCGATCTTCTGCTGCTCGATGAACCGACCAACCACTTGGATCTCGATGCCGTGATGTGGCTGGAGAAATGGCTGCAGAGCTACCGCGGTACCTTGGTGCTGATCTCGCACGACCGTGATTTCCTTGACCCTGTGGTCAACCGGATCATCCATATCGAAAACCAGACCATGAATAGCTACACCGGTAACTACTCGTCGTTTGAAACCCAGCGGGCAGAGAAGCTGATCTTGCAGCAGGCGATGTACCAGAAGCAGCAGAAGCAGATGGCCCACATGCAGTCCTATATCGACCGCTTCCGCTACAAGGCCAGCAAGGCCCGTCAGGCCCAGAGCCGGATCAAGGCGCTGGAGCGAATGGAAAAAGTCCTGCCGGCCCAGTTCGACAACCCGTTCAGCTTCGAATTCCGCGAGCCGAGCGCCCTGCCGAACCCTATCTTGATGATGGACCAAGTTGCCGCCGGCTATGGCGACAACCTGATCCTCGAGAAGATCCGTCTCAATCTGGTGCCGGGCAGCCGCATCGGCCTGCTGGGCCGCAACGGTGCCGGTAAGTCGACCCTGATCAAGATGCTGGCCGGCGAGCTGCCTGCCAAGGCCGGGGATCTGGCCTACTCGCAAGGTGTGAAGATTGGCTACTTTGCCCAGCACCAACTCGAGACCCTGTACATGGACGACACCCCGGTTCAGCATATGGCCCGTATTGCCCCGCAGGCCACCGAGCAGCAACTGCGCGACTATCTCGGAAGCTTCGGCTTCTTGGGTGACAAGGCGCTGGAAAAGGTCGGCCCGTTCTCCGGTGGCGAGAAAGCCCGTCTGGTCTTGGCGCTGATTGTATGGCAGCGCCCTAACCTGTTGCTACTCGATGAACCGACCAACCACCTGGATCTCGACATGCGCCAGGCGCTCACGCTTGCCCTGCAGTCTTATGATGGTGCCATGGTGATTGTCAGCCACGACCGTTTCCTACTGCGTGCTACCACCGATGATCTCTATCTGGTCCATGATCGCCAAGTCGTACCGTTCAACGGTGATCTCAATGACTACCACAAGTGGCTGACCGAACAGCAGCGCAACGAGCGCCGCGAGCTACAGGCCAGCAAGCCGGATGTGACCAAGGACAACAGCGCCGCCTCGCGCAAAGAGCAAAAGCGCCTCGAGGCCGAGCTGCGCAAGCTCACCGCCCCGCTGCGCAAGAAAATCACCCAGCTTGAAACCAAGATGGACAAGCTCAATGCCACTATCGCTGATGCCGAAGCCCAGCTCAGCGACAGCAGCATCTACGAGGCGGAAAACAAGGCACGCCTCAACGAACAGCTGCAGCTTCAAGCCGATGCCAAGTCATCGCTAGAAGAGGTCGAGATGGAATGGATGGAGCTGCAGGAAGAACTCGAGGCGATGGAGCAGCAGCATGCCCCAGAGTAATGCACTGAGCCATGATGCTTTTTGGCAGTTCAGCTACAACCATTATTTCAAGGCGGACGTCGAGGCCGCCTGCCTGGCTCTGCAGACGTTCCACAAAGGTAGCGTCAATCTGGCCCTGCTGATGATCTGGCTCGATGCACAGGCCATTGGCCTCTCGCACGCTCAGCTGCTGCAGCTGGAGGACAGCCTCCAGCCGACCGAAGGCTTGCTCGAGCGCTACCGTCATATGCGCCGAGCACTGAAACCCCAGCTAGATAGCAACGGGTACGAGCAACTCAAGGACTTCGAACTGCAGATGGAGCGCCAGCAACAACATGATTTGATTGCGGCGCTAAACCAAATGCCGCTTCGCCGCGTAGCAGAGCAAGAGCCGGCCGCGAACCTGGCCCGCTATTGCCATCGCCTGGGAGCCATGGCATTAATTGACAAACTGCTGGCGAAATAACATCGAGGTAACGTTATGACAATGGCTTTCCATCCAGCCAAAGGGCTTGCCAATCCCCACCTGCAGACCCTGCTGCCGCGCTTTTTGCGCCGCAGGCCATTGTTCATGCCCCTTACCCAGCGGATCGAGACGCCGGATGGTGACTTCCTCGATTTGGCCTGGACTGCGCCTGCTGCCGACTGCCTGCCCCGCCAACCGGTGCTGATCCTGTTCCACGGCCTGGAAGGCAGCTTCCACAGCCCCTATGCCAACGGTTTGCTCCATGCCGCCAAGCAACAGGGCTGGCTCGGGGTAATGATGCACTTTCGCGGCTGCAGCGGCGAGCTGAACCGCAAGCCACGCGGCTACCATTCGGGGGAAACCAGCGATGCCCGCTTTTTCATCCAGTGGCTGCGCCAGCAACTCCCCGGGCGCCCTTTCTTTGCCGTCGGGGTCTCGCTCGGTGGCAATATGTTGGTCAACTACCTAGCCGAAAGTGGCGACCACTCGCAGCTTACGGCCGCCCAGGTGATTTCTCCCCCGCTGGATCTAGCTGCCTGCTCGGAGCGGATCCAGCAAGGCTTCTCCAAAGTCTACCAGCAGTACCTACTTGGCTCGATGAAGCGCAACCTGGGGCGGAAGATCGCCGCCCTGCCCGATGCGATGCCTCTCTCGGGCGATGATGCCAAACAGCTCGACACCCTGTGGCAATTCGACGAGTTCGTCACCGCGCCGCTGCACGGCTTCAAGGATGCCGCCGATTACTACCAGCGCTGCAGCGGGCTGCCCCGACTGGGCGATGTCGCCATCCCGTTGCGGGTGATCCACGCCAAGGACGACCCGTTCATGACCGAGGCCGTGATCCCCACCGACCCGCTTCCCCCCCATATCCGATATGATCTGTACCAGTACGGCGGCCATGTCGGCTTCGTCACCGGTTCGTGGCGCCAACCGGACTTCTGGCTGGAGAAGACAGTGCCAGCGTGGTTTCACAAAATCCTAGGTTCTAGCTCCTAGTTCAGGAGTGAAACTCTGGGTCCTGCAAACAGAATCTTAAAGCCGACAGCCTGTGTCAAACCTTTAACTTTCTAATATTTCAGGCTTTAACCCATAGGGCCATAGAACCTCAGAGCCTTAGAACCGCTCTTATCCCTCTACAACTGATGTATTTGCCAATATAATCGTCGTATCGTCTGCAACAGAAAAAGTGCCGTTATGAATATCCCTTGGCAAGACATTGATCCCGAAACCCTGACCAACCTCATCGAACATTTCGTCTTGCGCGAAGGGACCGACTACGGTGAACGCGAGCTGTCACTGGCCGCCAAGGTAGCCAGGGTGCGCCAGCAATTGGAAAGCGGCGAGGCGGTGATCGTTTACTCGGAACTGCATGAAACCATCGACATCAAATCCAAACGCCAGTTGGGTCACCGCTAACCCCTCGCAAATTCTGTCGACCCTGCATTTTTGACATCCCGGCTTGACCTTGCCGCCCAGCCCTGTTAATAACTCTTTCCGTTAATGTTAACGACAGGGTTTGTCATGTCTGCAAAACACCCCATTATTGCAGTAACAGGGTCCTCGGGGGCGGGTACGTCTACCACCTCCGAAGCATTCCGTAAGATGTTCAATATGATGGGCATCAATGCTGCCTGGCTTGAAGGCGACAGTTTTCACCGCTTCACCCGTCCGGAAATGGACGTCGAAATCCGCAAGGCCAAAGAGCAAGGCCGCCATATCAGCTATTTCGGGCCCCAGGCCAACGACTTCCCGCTGCTGGAGACTTTCTTCCGCCAGTACGGCGAAGACGGCAGCGGCCAGTTCCGCCGTTACCTGCACACGTTTGACGAAGCCGTGCCGTACAACCAGATGCCAGGCACGTTCACGCCTTGGCAGACCCTGCCAGAAAATACCGACCTGCTGTTCTATGAAGGGCTACACGGCGGGGTGGTTGATGGCGAGGTCAATGCCGCCCAGCATGTCGACCTACTTATCGGCATGGTGCCTATCGTCAACCTCGAGTGGATCCAGAAAATTGTCAGGGACACCCGGGATCGCGGCCACTCCCGCGAGGCGGTAATGGAGTCTATCGTGCGCTCGATGGATGACTACCTCAATTACATCACCCCGCAGTTTTCCCGTACTCATATCAACTTTCAGCGAGTACCAACGGTCGATACCTCCAACCCCCTCAGTGCCAAGGGGATCCCGAGCCTGGATGAAAGCTTCGTGGTGATCCGCTTCCGCGGGATCAAAAATGTCGACTTCCCCTACCTGCTGTCGATGATTCAGGGCTCGTTTATGTCGCGCCACAACACCCTAGTGGTACCCGGCGGCAAGATGAGCTTCGCGATGGAGCTCATCATGCGGCCGCTGATCCAGCAGCTGATTGATACGGGGAAGATCGGGTAAGAGCGGCGATAGGCGATAGGCGATAGGCGATAGGCGATAGGCGATAGGCGATAGGCGATAGGCGATAGGCGATAGGCGATAGGCGGGATTTTACTCTGCCCCTGGCCCATCGCCATCTTTTGCCGCAGTATTACTCTTCTACCACCTCATACGAATGGGTCATCTCGACCCCTTCCCCCAACATCAGGCATACCGAGCAGTATTTTTCCAGCGAGTCTGTCACCATCTTGGCCACAACGGCTTCATCCAAGTTTTCTCCGGTAACGACGAAATGCAAGTTGGCCGTGGTAAAAATACGCGGGGCCTGCTCGCGCCGAACCGAGGAGATCTGCGCTTCGCAACCGGTAATTTTCTGCCCCGCCGACTTGAGACCGTCAACCACATCCACCGAGCTACACCCGCCTGCAGCCATCAACACCAACTCCATCGGACTCGGTGCTTTTTCGCCACCGTTACCGTCCATAACCACGCTGTGGCCAGAATTTGACTGTCCTAGAAAGGTCATATTCTCGACCCATTTCACTCGTGATTGCATTGCTTTCTCCTTACAACTTTTAGGGGCTTTTGGCACTATCTAGCAACTGTGTGATCATGTGCACACTTATGACTACAAAATGGCCTTTTCAGATAGATCAATATCAAGAAAAGCGCGCCGAAAAAAGATAAAATCTGAACTAATTATTCACGTGAGCTTGCAGCCCAGCGGTTGACTGAATATCCTAAACGACGAGCTAATTATGATTAGGCCCAGCCTCATTTTGAAGGACGTCGTTGTTGGGCAACAAACGCAGAGGAAGTTAGTAATATGGTTCCAGGTAAACCTCAAACAGATCCAACTCTAGAGTGGTTTCTTTCCCATTGCCACATTCATAAATACCCATCAAAGAGTACTTTGATCCACGCGGGTGAAAAAGCAGAGACGCTCTACTACATCGTCAAAGGTTCTGTTGCGGTCCTGATCAAGGATGAAGAAGGTAAGGAAATGATCCTGTCTTACCTAAACCAAGGTGACTTCATCGGTGAATTAGGCCTATTCGAAGAAGGCCAGGAGCGTACCGCATGGGTTCGTGCCAAGACCCCTTGTGAAGTCGCAGAAATTTCGTTCAAGAAATTCCGCCAGCTTATCCAGGTCAACCCGGATATCCTGATGCGCCTGTCAGCACAGATGGCAAGCCGCCTTCAGGTGACCAGCCAGAAAGTCGGTGACTTGGCGTTCTTGGATGTTACCGGCCGTATCGCACAGACGCTATTGAACCTGGCCAAACAGCCAGATGCAATGACTCACCCAGACGGTATGCAGATCAAGATCACCCGCCAGGAAATCGGCCAGATTGTTGGCTGTTCCCGCGAAACTGTGGGCCGCATTTTGAAGATGCTGGAAGAGCAGAACCTGATCTCCGCCCATGGTAAAACCATTGTTGTTTACGGTACGCGCTAAGCAACCCGTTGAAACAAGTCGATCCCCAAAAGCCGCATCATGCGGCTTTTTTATTGCCGTTCGCCAACCCTTTTCATACTTACACAGCATTAGTGTCTAGTGCATCACTGTTTTTATGCTTGTATCTATTCCGTCCAATGCTACATTGTGCATATCAACCCTCATCACCTGTAATGGAATACCGGTATGGATATCGAACGCTATTCGCCACACAGCTCTCACCACGTACAGCGCGGGGTCATTTCACCGCTTCCAGATACCATCGAAATGACCGGGTTCAGTGACAGCCGCCACTATCTCGAGCAGCACGAAAGGGTGAAACGCTATCCGCCAGAAACGCACCTGGGCTACCCACTCGACAGTTTCAAGCATTAGTGCAGTCCATAGAACAAGCCTGCGACCACGGAGGCCACAGGCGCTAGGGCTTACACTAACCGCTGCGAGTACGACAGCGTCAGTTTACATCGGTACTTTCGAAGATCTTGTCAGCTGACGCCTCAACAAAACCGGAATACAGCTCACCGTCTTCCTTAGGGTAACGCTTGGCAAACTCATAGAAGCCGCCGGGAATGGTATAGACACCATCGGTAAAACCGACCTCTACCCTATCTGCCATGGTCGACGACTGCTCCAACATCACCTCGGGGCTCCCCTTGACCTCACCGCCTGAGCTATTGATTTCAAACCCGTTGTGGCGCAGCAGGTGATTGACCTCGGCCACCTCGGTAAACTGCTCGAGCTGATTGAGGCTGACGGTGAAATGATTGGCACCAAAGCCATGGGCGGCCAGCCAGCCGGCATACTCGCTCTCGGCCGCCAGCAACTCATAGGTCGCGTAGTCCAGGTCCCATAACCGGCCACCATACAAAAAGGCTGGATCATGCATGGCCTGCTCGGGCACCTGTTCAACCAGATCCCTGACCGTTTGCTGCAGCAGGGAGCTAAACTGGCCGACCATCAATTCGCTGATAAACACTTTGGGTGCCAATGGGTTGGGATGCTCAAAATGCTCGGCGTACAGCTTTTTGGCCTCGAAGTGGTAGCGGCCACACGGCTTGTAACCAAGCGCGATAAACGGGGCCGCCAACCGGTCAAGACCGACCATCGGTAAGTTAAATGTCCGCAGCGCAATATGGTCGTTGAGCAGCGGCTCCTCCTCGGTCAGCAGATCGTGAACCTGAGCAGCCGAGGGGCACAGACGCTGGATATAATCCTGCCATAACTGTTCAAATAGTTGCTCTACCCTTTCCATGTGCTCGCTATCCTCTTTGGCTAGTGAATGATTGACGATGGCTCTCACAGCGTGAGACCCGGTGAAAGCTGAGCGGGTAACTCCGGCTTCTCACCTTCCATCGATGCCATCGGGTATGCACAGTAGTCTGCCGCGTAATACGCACTCGGCCGTAAGTTCCCCGACGCCCCCGGGCCGCCGAATGGCGCATCGCCACTGGCTCCCGTTAGCTGGCGGTTGCGATTAACGATCCCGGCCCGGATATGCTCGACAAAATACTGCCACTCGCTGTCGTCGGTCGACACCAGACCTGCCGACAGGCCGTAGCGGGTATCATTGGCCTTCTCCACCGCCTCAACCAGCTCGCCGTAGCGGGCAACTTGCAGCAATGGACCAAAATATTCTTCATCCGGCAACTCGGCAATCTGGCTGACCTCGATGATCCCCGGAGTGACAATCGCCCCCTGGCCACGGGTCGCCGGTAGTAGCGGCTCGCCGCCCATCTCAACCAATCGTGACTGGGCCTGGATAATGTTGTCAGCGGCCTGGAGCGAGACTTGCGCCCCCATAAATGGTGCCGGCTCGTCAAACTGGCCGCCCACCCGGATTTGCCGGGTCAGCTCAATCAAACGGGCCAAAATACGATCACCTTCCTCGCCAGACGGCAGATAGAGCCGTCGGGCACAAGTACAACGCTGGCCGGCACTGATAAAGGCAGACTGAATAATAGTGTAGACAGTCGCATCCAGCTCGCCAAAGTGGCGGGAGATCACCATCGGGTTGTTGCCCCCCATCTCGAGTGCCAACATCTTACCCGGCTGGCCGGCAAACTGGCGGTGCAGTAGGTGACCGGTATTGGCACTGCCGGTAAAGAGCAAACCATCGATTCCTTTCGCGCCGGCAAGGGCTTCGCCGGTTTCCCTGGTCCCTTGAACCAGGTTAATAACCCCGTCCGGTAACCCGGCCTGCTGCCACAGTTTCATGGTTTCCTCGGCCACTTTTGGCGTCAGATCAGAGGGTTTGAACACCACGGTATTGCCCGCCAGTAACGCCGGCACAATATGGCCGTTAGGCAAATGGCCCGGGAAATTGTAAGGCCCGAAGACGGCCATCACCCCCAACGGACGGTGGCGCAGCACAGCCTGGGTACCTGCCACCTCTTTCTGCTTCTCGCCGGTCCGCTCATGGTAAGCGCGCACCGATATCGCAATCTTGCCGACCATAGCCCCGGCTTCGGTGCGGGTCTCCCACAGCGGCTTGCCGGTTTCCTCGGCAATCACCACCGCAATGGCCTCGCTGTGGGCCTTGACCAACTCGGCAAACCGTTCGACTATCGCCTGGCGCTCGGCAAACGGGGTATTGCGCCAGCCCACCAGGGCTGCCCTCGCGGCAGACACCGCCTGCTCGACCTGCTCAGCCGTTGCGGCCTGGCCCTGCCACACCACTTCAGCGGTATAGGGATTGAGCGACTGCATCGCCTGCCCTTCGCCGGCGAGCCAGCGACCTGCAATCCATTGAGTCATGATGTTCTCCTTTACTGGGCGATCAGGCGCACCTGATCCCCTTGTTTAACGTCCAGCGCCTCAGCCGCCTCAGGGCTAAGCAGCGCGGTGCCATCCAGCACATCAACCTTGTCGACCACCGCACGGAAGTGGGTAAATGAAGTGTTGCTGACAATGCAATCGGCCAGCCCGGCCGGTTGGCCGATCTCGACCCGACACACCTGAGAATGGCGGACCGACTCGATATTTCTGACATCGCACTCAACAGTCGGGCCGGCATCAAAAATATCGACATAACCACGGCAGGTGAACCCCTCTTTCTCCAGCAGACGCAGTGCCGGGCGGGTTTTCTCATGCACTTCACCGATCACCGCCTGGGCTTCGGGACTGAGCAAGTTGACGTAAATCGGCAGCTTTGGCATCAAATCGGCGATAAAGCCCTTCTTGCCGATACCAGTCAGGTAGTCAGCCAGGGTAAAGTCAATCGAGAAGAAGTGCTCTTTTAGCCATTCCCAGAACGGGGAATTACCGTCTTCATCCGATACCCCGCGCATCTCTGCGATCACCGTCTTGTCAAAGCGCTCCGGGTGCTGTGCCATCATCAGGAAACGACACTTAGACAGCAGGCGGCCATTGAGCCCCTGTCGCCACTCCGGACGCAGGAACAAAGTACAAAGCTCACTCACGCCGGTGTAGTCATTGCCGAAAGTCAGCACCTTGACCACGTTATGGACATTGAGCCGGCGAGACGAGTGGACCACGGTACTCAGGTGGTAGGTATAAAACGGATTATCTAACCCAATAGCGGCTTCGATCGCCGTCGTCCCAGCAATTTCCCCGGTCTCGGTATCTTCCGCCACCATCAGGTATCCTTCCGTGCCCGGTTGGATCACCGACTTGGCAAAACTCTCTTCGGAATGTTGAATCCGGTTGGCGAGGATTTCCTCGTTAACCGGTAGCGAGGTGAAACCATGGCCTGACTCTTGCGCGCACTGTAGTAGTGCCGGCAGATCCGCGGCAGTAATAGGACGTATAACCAGCATCGAACTCCCTCCTGATGCAAGCTGCAGCAATGCTGCCAACTAATGAGAAACCGGCACGGGGCCGGAGGTTGCGGCCAAGCTCCTGCCAGCCGCCCCCGGTTAACATAGACTATGAATAAATTTTGGCGATGGCACGTTCAAGCCGGGCCATGCCCTCGTCGATATCAGCTTTGTCAATCACCAGCGATGGCGTGAAGCGCACAACATTGGCCCCGGCTACCAGCACCATCAACCCTTCTTCACCGGCGGCAACAAGGATATCTCTTGCCCGGCCCTGCCACTCCTCATTGAGTGCCGCCCCCAGCAACAAGCCTTTGCCGCGAATTTCGGCAAACACCGGATACTTGGCATTGATTGTGGCAAGGGCTTCGCGGAACCATTGCTCGCGCTGCCTGACTCCCGCCAGCACTTCCGGCTTGGTCACTTCACTGACCACCGCCTCGGCCACCGCACAAGCCAGCGGGTTACCACCGTATGTCGAGCCATGGGTACCGACTTTAAGATGCGCAGCCAGTTCGGTTGTGGTCAACATCGCACCGATAGGAAAACCGCCGCCAAGGGATTTGGCGGTACTGAGGATATCCGGCGTCACTCCCAACCCCTGGTAGGCATAGAAATCCCCCGTCCGGCCATTCCCGGTCTGCACCTCGTCGAAGATCAGCAAGGCATTGTGCTTGTTGCACAGCTCGCGAACGCCCTGAACAAACTCAGGTGTCGGCGATACAATACCGCCTTCGCCCTGCAGCGGCTCCATCATGATCGCACAGGTCCGCTCCGACATGTGCTCGGCCAGACTGGCCAGGTCGTTATAGGCAAGATGGGTAACCGCACCCGGCTTGGGCCCGAAACCATCGGAATACGCTTCCTGGCCACCGACAGTCACGGTGAAAAAGGTCCGGCCGTGAAACCCTTGCTTGAAGGAGATAATCTCGGACTTCTCCGGGCCATATTTATCCGCTGCATAACGACGGGCCAGCTTCAACGCAGCCTCATTGGCCTCGGCCCCGGAGTTGGCAAAAAAGACTTTTTCGGCAAAGCTGTGTTCGGTGAGCAGCTTAGCCAATCGCAGTGCCGGCTCGTTGGTCATCACATTGCTGAGATGCCAGATCTTCTCAGCCTGTGCCTTGAGCGCATCCACCATCACCGGGTGACAATGGCCCAAACAGCTCACCGCGATGCCGCCGGCAAAATCAATATACTCCCGCCCGTCTTGGTCCCACACCCGAGCACCTTGCCCCTTGACCGGGATCATCTGCATCGGTGCGTAACATGGCACCATTACTTCATCGAACACCTGACGATCGACGCTATACTCCTTTGCCATTATCGTTTCCTTCTCTCGTTTTTGCCTTAAGCATAGTATTTACATTTTATTAACCAATTCCAATAGCAGAATATTTTTTTATTCCCGCTAGGTTACCGGTTAATTACCTACAAAATACATATTTATGCGGGGTTGTGGAAAACTTATTAAGCCCAGTTCACTAAAAGGTGTTTTTCCTGCAAGGAAATAAAATCATTTTCCGCCCCGAAGCTGCATAATTTTTCCGTGCCAAAAAAAGCAAAAAAGCTAAGTAAATGTTAAGAAAGGTGACAAGGATCGCGCCATTGAGACGGCCCAGGAGACAGATTCCACGAATTTTGGTGCAGAGATGAACGAGGGGGCGGACAAAAAATGAGGCACAAACCGGGCGTGGCAGCATTTCCTGCTGCCAGCGGCTGACACACTCAACGGCGAAGGAAATTCGCCAGCAGCTGATGGCCCTGCTCGGTCAGGACACTTTCCGGGTGGAACTGGACCCCTTCGATCGGCAGCGTTTTATGGCGGATCCCCATGATTTCATCGCGCACGCCGTCTTTTTCCGTCCACGCCGTGACTTCAAAGCAATCAGGCAACGTCTCAGCCTTGACCACCAGCGAATGATAGCGGGTCACGGTGAGCGGGTTATTCAGCCCGGCAAACACGCTGCGGTCGGTATGGATAACCGGGGAGGTCTTGCCGTGCATCACCTGGCGGGCGCGGACGACGTCGCCACCAAACACCTGTGCAATGGACTGATGGCCGAGGCAAACCCCGAGGATTGGCAGCTTGCCGGCAAAATGGCGGATAGCCGCCAGCGAGATCCCCGCTTCATTCGGGGTACAGGGGCCCGGCGAGATCACCAGGTGGGACGGGGCCAGCGCCTCGATGCCAGCAATATCGATGTCATCATTACGTACCACCTTCACCTCGGCCCCCAGCTCACAGAAATACTGGTACAGGTTGTAGGTAAACGAGTCGTAGTTATCGATCATCAATAGCATGGGTACTTCTGCTCCCTGGAAAATACAGCGGCCTATTGTGCAGCAGGACAGCAGAAAGGCAAGCATAGACGAAAAAAAACCGGCCAGAGGCCGGTTTTCGGTGTTTAGCGCTGCGCTGGCATTATGGGCGAGCCACAAAACCGACTGCTGCGTACGCTTTCTTGAGCGTTTCAGCTGCGCGGGCAGACGCCTTCTCGGCACCGGCTTTCATCACCTCGTCAAGGAAGGCACGGTCAGCGCGGATACGGTGGTATTCCGACTGGATAGGCTCGAGCATCGCCACAATCGCTTCACCGACGTCTTTCTTGAACGGGCCGTACATCTCAACGCCTTGGTACTGCGCTTCGATTTCAGCAAACGTCTTGCCGGTTGCTGCCGAGTACAGCCCCATCAGGTTGGAGATCCCGGCTTTGTTCTCGATATCGTGGGCGATACGCGGTGGTGTTTCAGTATCGGTCTGGGCCTTGTTGATCTTCTTGATGATCGCCTTCGGCTCTTCCAGCAGGGTGATCACGTTCTTGCGGTTATCATCCGACTTCGACATCTTCTTGGTTGCGTCCTGCAGGCTCATCACGCGTGCGTTGACGGTCGGGATGTATGGTTCAGGCACCTGGAAGATCGCTTCGCCATCGCCGTAGATGTTGTTGAAACGGGTCGCGATATCACGCGCCAGCTCAAGGTGCTGTTTCTGATCGCTGCCAACCGGTACTTGGTGGGCACCGTATAGCAGGATATCGGCCGCCATCAGTACCGGGTAGCCGAACAGGCCAACGTTCACATCGTTGGCGTGGCGCTGCGACTTGTCCTTGAACTGGGTCATGCGGCTCAGCTCACCCATCTGAGTGTAGCAATTCAGCAACCAGCCAAGCTGGGCATGCTCAGGCACGTGCGACTGAACAAACAGGGTGCTCTTCTTTGGATCTACACCAACAGCCAAGCAAATCGCCAGCGCGTCCAGTGTCGCTTCGTGCAGCGCTTTTGGGTCCTGGCGCACAGTGATGGCATGCAGGTCTACAACACAGTACTGGCAATCATAATCATCCTGCATCTGTTCCCACTGACGCAGCGCACCCAGATAATTACCGATACTTAATTCACCTGAAGGCTGTACGCCACTCAATACAATGGGTTTGGTCATGATGAGATTTTCCTATGTCACAAAAAAGCTGCGGCTCTCTGCCGCAGACACAATATCAATCCAGGCTCGGCACAACACCGAACGTACTAGCCGCCTAGTTTAACCACTTCTGCCAAGTGACTGAAGTGATCCAGTACAATATCTGGGTTACTTTCGCTGATCGGCTGGCCATAGTTGTAGCCGTAAGTCAGCCCCACAACATAACATGACGCCGCTTTCGCCGCCAAGATATCGTTACGGGAGTCACCGACCATCAACATCTTCTCTGCCGTGATCTGGTGTTTGTCGAGCAGCCAGTTCAGGGCATATGGATCCGGTTTTTTCAGCGGGAAGGTATCACCACCGATGACATCGACAAAATACTCGGCGATGCCATGTTCTTCCAGCAAGTGCGGTACGAACTGAGCCGGCTTGTTGGTCACGATAGCCATCGGGACTCCAGCCTCATGGAAAGCCGCCAGTGTCTCTTTTACCCCAGGGTAAAGCGCGCTCTTTTCATGACCGCCTTCTTCGTAGAAGCGATCAAACAACGCCCTGGCTTCACGGTGCAAGGCAGGGTCGAGATCCGGGTCAACATCAACACTCTGGCTCAGGGCACGGCCGATCAGAATATCGGCCCCGTTGCCAATCCAAGTGGTGACCTGCTCAACCGTCACACCCGCACGGCCCAGGGCGCGCATGGTCTTGTCTGCAGCGTCAGCCAAGTCCGGCACGCTGTCGAGCAGCGTGCCGTCGAGGTCAAAAGCAATAAAATCAATACCGCTCAACTGGCTCATTAGCGCTCAACCTTGGCCAGCTCAGCACGCATTTCATCGATCACTGCCTTGTAGTCCGGCTGGCTGAAAATCGCCGAGCCTGCCACAAACATATCCGCACCGGCTTCGGCGATTTCACGGATATTGTCAACCTTCACCCCACCATCGATTTCAAGGCGGATCTGGCGGCCTGAAGCGTCGATGCGCTTGCGCACTTCACGCAGCTTGTCCAGTGTCGCAGGAATGAACGACTGGCCGCCGAAGCCAGGGTTCACCGACATCAGCAGGATCATGTCGACCTTGTCCATGATGTAGTCAAGGTAGTGCAGCGGGGTCGCCGGGTTGAATACCACACCGGCCTGGCAGCCGTGCTCTTTGATCAACTGCAGTGAACGGTCTAGGTGCTCGGTCGCTTCGGCATGGATGGTGATCATGGTTGCGCCCGCCTTGGCAAAGTCAGGGATAATGCGATCCACCGGCTTCACCATCAGGTGTACGTCGATCGGCGCGGTAATACCGTAGTCACGCAGGGCCTTACACACCGGCGCACCAAAAGTCAGGTTCGGTACGTAGTGGTTGTCCATCACGTCAAAGTGCACAACATCGGCACCTGCTGCCAATACTTTCTCTACATCCTCGCCAAGACGAGCAAAATCTGCAGACAGGATAGATGGAGCGATCAAAAAGTCCTTCATGTTCAGCCTCTATACGGTACAAACGAAAACGTTATCGGAAGTCGGCGCAATTCTACCCGATCCTCAAGATGATGTCTTACCGGATTTCATTATGGGTGTGCCACAGGGCAGCTACACTTATGTTCGGGCAGCCGGATCTCGCAAGCGGTAGATATAGAAACTCACAGTGACTTTTTTATACGGAGATAAGCCATGGCCGAGCGCAAACCGCCCCGCCCCAACTTAGTGAAAAGCGTCGCCGGGGCACTATTTGGGGTACAGTCGGAGAAAAACAGGGAGATAGATTTCAGCCAGCAGCGTCCGCTGCCATTTATTGTGGCCGGGATCGCTGCTATCGCATTATTTGTCGGAGTGTTGGTCGCTATCAGCCAGCTGGTAACGAATAGCTAGCCGGCAGAGTTTAATTTTGTGGCGGCTTAAACAGGGCCAGCAACTCATCGACCTTGTTACGGCCACCGCCATTGCGGCTGATGGTGCGCTTGACCTTAACCACAGACAGCTCGGCACCGTGGTACAAGCGGCGGGTCAAGGTGGTGTCGTGGTTGGAGATCAGCACCGGAATATCGCGCTCAGTCGCCGCCTTCTCGGCGGCATCGGCCAAAGCCGCCTGATCATCGAGGCTGAAGCCATTGCCGGCATATGACGTAAAGTTGGCCGTGGTCGAGAGCGGGGCATACGGCGGATCGCAGTACACCACACACCCCTTGCGCGCCCGCGAAAAAGTCTGCTGGTAGCCTTCGCAGACAAAGGTCGCCCGCTTGGCTTTTTCGGCAAAGAAATACAGCTCATCTTCCGGGAAGTAAGGTTTCTTGTACGAACCGAACGGCACGTTGAAGCCACCTTTCTTGTTGTAGCGGCACAATCCGTTGAAACCGTGGCGGTTCATATACAGAAAGTACAAGGAGCGCAGGTACGGATCCCGGGTGTTGTTGAACGCCTCACGGATCTCCAGGTACGCCCCCTTCTGGTTGTATTCCGGGGTAAACATCGCCTTGGAGTCACGCACATACTGCTCGGGACTGTCCTTGAGGATATTGTAGAGGTTTATCAAGTCGGGATTGATATCGGCAAGCAGGTACTGCTCGAAGTCCGTATTGAGAAAAACCGAGCCGGCACCGACAAAGGGCTCGACCAGTTTTCTCGCAGGCGGCAGGTGGCGCTCGATCTCCTCGACCAGAGAATATTTACCTCCAGCCCATTTCAGGAATGCACGATGCTTTTTCATTCAGCTGACCACCAATACCGACTTTGTAACGAAAGGTGGCGGATTGTACACCATTTCAATCTGTGTCTGTACCGCTTGAGGGAAATATCTGACAAAGAAACGGGTTATTTAGCCCGATCCATTTCGGTATGGATCTGACGGTAAGATTTCACCCAGGGATCAACCGACTGCAACCGGGCCGGCAGACGGCTTTCGGCAAGGCGTGCCGACTGCACATCCGGGTAATCGCCGGTGACGATAATAAACCACGCCACACCGTTGCGACGGGTTTCGTACACATCGGCCAAGGTTTCGATATCATAATCGAGGATAAACTGCTGGGCGGTCGGCAATGAGCGCATTGCCGCCAGCTGCAAGGCATAGTGCTCAGGCGCAACACCACGCAGCTTGCTGCCCAACTCTTGAGCGGCAACAGGAGTGGCAGCGACAACCGATGCCCCTTCCTCTACCGCCGCCCCTTCCTCTACCGCAGAGTCTTCTGTGGCACCAAGCCCGGTCACGTCAACCGGCGGCTCAGCTTGGGCCGCGGAGTCTTCCCCCGCCACGGGGACTGGCTGCAGGCTGTCACTATCGGGGTGAACTTCAGGCAGCGCTACCGGCTGCCCTTCGGGCAAGTTCGGCTGCAGGCTGTCCTGGCGTTCGGCGACCGCCTGCTCGCCAGTACCGCCGAGCTGCTGTTCGTCCAGCATCGCGTCGACCACATCAGAAGGCACGACAACCCGTGGGGCACTATCACGCCGGCCGACCGTCAGCCCTTCGACCGACACATCCGGCGGCAGGGCATGGCTGTCCTCTTCTACGGTCAGCGTCGAGTCCGGTGCCTGCGAAACCGCATTCCCGTCGACGATGGCCGTATCAGCCGGCTCATCCGGCAAGCGATCCAATTGTGCTTGAGGGATCCCCCCCTGGGTCGGGCGCTCATCGCCAGGCGGCATGAACCACCAGGCTATCACGGCAGCCACAACCACAACCAATCCGCCCAGCAGCGCCAGCGGCGATACCTTGCGGGATACTTTTTCAGCCATATCCTTATCCTCTGCTAATTCGAGCTTGAGCAACTCCCCCGGCAGCGGGGCGCAGCTTGAAGCCAGCTCGCGGATCCGCCGCCTTCCCTGTGCATCAATGTGCTCGCCATCAAACAACATTTCGACCATCAACTGGGCTTCTTGTTCCGACAGCGGACCGATTTCCACCTCCAGCGGCGCGTTGCCCTGGCCCTGCACCAGCTGGCCCAGGTATTTATCCAGCCTGCTGCTGAGGCTAAACAGCAGCACATTGACCTGCCAGTCCGGGTACAGACGGGCCTGCTGCACAATCCCCCACAGCTCAGCCACCAGCTCCTGGCTCAGCAAATGCGCATCATCCACCACGATCAACGCATTGACCGGCTGGCCCTGACACAAACGTTCAAGACTCTGGCCAAGCGGGTCCTGTTCATTAAACACGGCACGGGGAGCAAGCTGCTGGAGGATAATCGAGCGGTGCTGACCGTCCTGCTGGTTGGGATGGCAAAGCAGCAAAGACTGGCGGGAGTCACCGGCCCAGTGTTCGAGGTAACGCTGGGAGAGCCAGGTTTTGCCGGCCCCTTCATTACCCGTCACCTGGATAAGGTTGGAGCTAAAGCGGGTGAGAAACTGCAGTCGGGAAAGAAGCTGGACTTGGGAATCCAAATCCAGCGGGTTCAGGTGTAGGCCGCGGCTCATAGGCAACCTACGGGATCAGGCTTGTACCGCTTGGCGCAGTACGTCTTCCGGTACGCCAGCGACAACTTCTGCACTGCCAATACCGGTCGGCAGGATCAAACGCAGCTGACCTGAAAGTACTTTTTTGTCTCGCATCATATGCTTCATGTAAGCCTCAAAGTCCATCCCTGCCGGGCCTTTTACCGGCAGGTTGGCTTTTTCCAGCAAGCGGATAATACGCTCGACCTGTTCCTCTGCGATAAGCCCCTGCAGTTGTGCGGTACGGGCAGCCTGTACCGTGCCAGCAGCCACCGCTTCTCCGTGTAGCCAGTTGCCATAGCCCATTTCGGCCTCGATAGCATGACCGAAGGTATGGCCAAGGTTAAGCAATGCCCTAACCCCCGATTCCTTTTCGTCGGCCGCCACCACATCGGCTTTGATTTGGCAGCAACGGGCAATGGCATAACTCAGGGCATCATTATCAAGGGCTTGAAGCTTGTCGATGTTCTGTTCGAGCCAAACAAAAAAATCAGCGTCGACAATAATGCCGTACTTGATCACTTCCGCCATACCTGCTGCAAACTCGCGGGCAGGCAAGGTCTGCAGGCAGTGGTTATCGATCACTACCGCTTTGGGCTGATAGAACGCCCCAACCATATTTTTGCCCAGCGGATGGTTGACCGCCGTCTTGCCGCCGACCGAGGAGTCGACCTGGGCCAGCAATGTGGTCGGTACTTGCACGAAGTCCACCCCGCGCTGGAAGCAGGCAGCCGCAAAGCCGACGATATCCCCAATCACCCCGCCGCCCAGGGCGACAAGGACCACATCACGGCCATAGTTACCTTCCAGCAGGAAAGACATGATCTGGTTGAAAGTATCGAGGGTTTTATACTGCTCGCCGTCGGGCAGTGACAGCAATGCGACTTCGCTTGGCAGCGAACGGATAGTCCCGATGATCTGCTCGGCATACAGCGGGGCTACCGTTTCATTACTGACCACAACAACGCGTCGGCCTGCCGGGATGGCAGAGGAAAACAACGCCGGGTTATCAAATAACTCGGCGCCGATTGAGATAGGGTAACTTCTGTCACCAAGATTGACGTTGATCCGTTCCATGGTCAGCTCTCTTTTCGATTAGCGCTCTTCTAGCATTTTGATGATTTGGTTAGCAACTACCTTGGCGCTCTGATCATCAGTGCGAACCACGTAGTCTGCTACTTCTTCATACAACGGATTACGCTCGTCTGCAAGTGATTCCAATACGTCGCGAGGAGTATCAGTTTGCAGTAGTGGACGCTTTTTATCGCGCTGAGTACGTGCCAGCTGCTTCTCGATAGTCGTCTCAAGGTAGACCACAATGCCACGGGCAGAAAGGCGGTTACGGCTTTCTTTGCTCTTCACCGAGCCACCACCCGTTGCCAGAACAATCCCCTGCTTCTGAGTCAGATCGTCAATCACGTTCTCTTCACGAGTACGGAAACCGTCTTCACCTTCAACATCGAATACCCAGCTAATGTCAGCACCGGTACGCTCTTCAATCACAGTATCTGAATCAAAGAACTCCATATGCAGCTGCTGTGCAAGGTGTCTACCGATAGTACTTTTGCCGGCACCCATTGGGCCGACCAGGAAAATATTTCGTTTTTCAGCCATTTTTAGCAATATTTACGCGCGGTTAATAAAACGACACCGCCCGCAGGCTTCGATAAATCAAGCCCGAGGCGCCAACTTCCTCACATTTAATTCGTGATAAGATCGAAAATTATCTCAGGACAAGGCCGCTGTTGGCAATAGCTAGGTGGGGATTAATTCCGTTCTGGCGCAATGCTGGGACGATTATTGTCCCAGCGCGCGGCCAAATTCATCACTGGTAGACAATTTTGGGCGTGACAAAAATCAGCAGCTCCTTCTTGCCCAGCTCTTCCAGCCGATGGCGGAACAGTGCCCCCAGCACGGGCAAATCCCCCAGCAGCGGCACCTTGCGTACCGCATTAGTGATGGCATGCTGGTAGATCCCGCCGAGCACCACCGTCTCGCCGTTTGCCACCAGCACCTGGGTACCGATACGCTGGGTGTCGATGGCCACCGCTTCGCCCGTTCCGGTTTGCACCACCTTACCTTTTTTGTCCTGGGTCACCACCAGATCCAGCACCAAGTTTCCGTCCGAGGTAATTTGCGGGGTCACCATCAGACTCAGCACCGCTTTCTTGAAGCTGACCGAAACGGCACCGCTGGAAGCCGCCTCGAGGTAGGGAATTTCAGTCCCCTGCTCGATGTAGGCCATTTTCTTGTTGGTGGTCACCAACCTCGGACTGGAGATCACTTCGGCCTTCTGTTCCGACTGCAGGGCCGAGAGCTCCAGGTCGAGCAAGATATCGCCCATTTTGGCGACCTGGAAGGCAATGCTCGAGGCACCGGGAGAGGTTGCCCCCAGGTTGACATTGAGGAAGTTCTCCACCGCCTTCTCGCCATCGGTGATATCCAACAACCCGGCCGACGCCAAATTCCCTTCAATCGAGCCACCTAGTGTCGAGCTGCCATTGGTCTTGAGGATCCCCCAGCGGACGCCCAGTTCATCGATATCCCCCTCGTTGATGGTAACAATCCTGGCTTCGATTTCGACCTGCTGTACCGGGATGTCGAGCGCCGCCACAATGTCACGGATATTAGCCAGGCTGTCTGGAATATCATTGATGATCAGAGAGTTGGTGCGCTCATCGATATGCAGCGAGCCACGGGCCGATAGCATGCTGATCCCGTCATCGGCCCCCTGCAGCAGCCCTCCGAGTTCAAGCGCATTGGCGTAATTGATCTTGAAGATTTCCGAACGCAGGGAGGCCAGCTCCTCGGCTTTACGCTTCGATTCCAACACCTGCTGCTCGCTGCGTGCAAGCTCCTCCTTGGGGGCCACCATCAATACCGAACCCTGCTCGCGCTTGTCCAGCCCCTTAGCCCGCAGAATGATGTCCAGTACCTGCTGCCAGGGTACCTCGTCGAGACGCAAGGTCAGGTTACCCTGCACCGAGTCCGAAACCACCAAGTTGAAGTCGTTATACTCGGCGATCAGCTGCAGCACATTGCGCACCGGCACATCTTGGAAGTTAATCGAAATCGGCTTGCTATCGTAGCGGATCCCCGCTTTGCCACCTCTTCCTCCCTGCGGCTGCACGGTCGGCTGTACCGTCACTAACAGTGACGCGCTCCCAGCCGTATCCCGGGTGGTGTAGTCGTAACGGTAATCCCCTTCAACGGCCAGTACCAACCGGCTACCGCTGGCCATCTGGAAGGTTTCAACGGCAAGCACCGGGGTGCCGAATTCCTTGACATCCAGCACATAGACCAACTCCTCGGGCAGCTCTACCTGCGGCAACTCGATCACCAGTTGCTTATCCAGCCGCCGAGCACCGACCTCAATGGCCCCGCTCGACAATACCACCTCCAACACGCCGCCCCCCTTAACATTACGGGAGAAGTCGATATTGCTGATCTGCGTAACCGCGGTGGCGGCAACCGCATGGCCATGCAGCAACGCCACACCAAGCAAGACCCTCCAGCCACCCCGTGCTACTCCCTTTGCCCATCTCAACCGCAGGGCCTGCAACCAATTCCTTGTCATCCGTTCTATCTCTATTCTGGTAATGCTTGCGATGCCAGCTTCAATGTGGCGGGGATCTTCAACCAACAGCCGTCCCCGTCTGGCATAATTTGCTCTATAGCCACCTGATCGGCCTTAACGGCCAGTACCCGGCCATGGTTTCTACCGACATAACTTCCTTCCCGCACCCTGACCAATGCGCCATCGGGGGTATGGATCAACGCCCACTCACTAGTCCCACCACCTATCACGCCACGCATACTGAGCTGATCAAGCGAAAACCCCTCCAATGGCGATGTTCGCTCCCTCTGTCTCGGCTGCCAGCACGCCTTTCCTGCTTCCCTTCCGGGGATGCCTGACTCATGAAGAGGTCGTTGGAAGGGAGAACGCTCGCTACTCATCGTAAACACCTGCGCCACAAAAACCGGTTGCTCATCCAGCGGTTCAACCCGGGCAACCGCCTGCTGATATGCCTGGTTGATAAACAGCTCGACTGAGTCATCATTGGCTTGGCATCCCATCAGTCCCAGCCAGAGCCCGAGGACAATAATTGGCTTGATCGTCATGCTCCCTCCATTGACGGTGCCTTGAAGCGATAGGTCGTTGCCGCCACCTTAAGCTGAAGCACTCCCGGCCGGGACTGGCTCCGGCGCAAATCGATATCCTTCAGCGAGACAATGCGTGGCAGTTGAGCAATATCGGCAGCAAAGCGGCCAATATCCTCATAGCGGCCCACCACATTGATATGGAGTGGCAATTCGAAAAACAGCGGGTGTTCAACCCGAGCAGCCCACTCAATACGCTGAAACTCAAGCCCATTGCGCACTCCGATATCATTCACACTGGCCAGCAGACTCGATAGCTCATCCTCTTCGGGCAACTGCTCCACCACTTGCAGGTAGCGAGCATGCAACATATCCACCTGTCTACGGACTTTCGGCAACGCCGCCACCTGGTTGGCCCGCCGGACAAGCTGCAGCCGCAGCTCCTGCTCTTGGGACTTTAGCTCTGCCAGGCTGTCGAGCCGGGGAGAAACCCAATACCAGTACCCAGCCAATGCCACGACACCAGCAACGATAAGGACAACCAGTGCCTGGGCCGTCAACGGCCAATCGGGCATTTCATCAAGTTCCAAGTCTTGCCAATCAATCATTGCGGCTCCTTCCATCGCTGCTGGCCGGCGATGAGGCCAGCACAAACGACGCCTTAAACTGGATCAAGGCTTCTTTGTCATGGTCGCGGACTATCGAGTGCATGGTGACATCCCGTACCCACTTTGATTGTTCGGCATTGGCCAGCAGAGTCGCCAGATGCCCGTTCGATTCCCCTTTGCCACTGAACCTGACCTGTTCGCCAGTCAGCGAGATATCATCGAGATACACCCCCTGCGGCACCAAACCGGGCAGCAATCCGAGCAACTGAGTGATATGGTTGCGGCCTTTTTGGATATCGGTGATCACGCTCAGCCGCTTGAGCAGGGCTTCTCGCTGGGTATCCATCTCCGGCAGCAGCGAGAGCTTGTTTTCAAGCACACTGATTTCCTGTTGTATCCGAGTATTGCGCCCCGACTGAATATCGAGTTGCATCTCGAACAACCAGCCGCCCGAGCCAACCAGCAAGACCGCCACCACAACAGCCCCGCCCAGCATCAAGCCGAAGCGCTGCCGGTAGCGCTTTTGCCCCTCTTCCCGCCAAGGGAGTAAATTGACTTTTGCTATCATTCGCGACACCCTCTGATAGCCAGCCCCGCAGCCACGGCAAATTGACCGAAGGAGCCGCCTTCGAGCATAAGATCCAGCTTGGCCGAACGACGAAATCCAAACAGCGGCTCTATCCTGCGAACAGATATCGACAGCATCCTTGCCAGCATTTCCTCGATAACATGGTGCTGCCCACCGCCCGACAACCAAATCCCCTGAAGAGGAGAGCGAGGATAGGTGGTGCTATAGAGCTGCAATTGCCGCTTCAGCTGGTCCGCCAACTGCTTGGTAAACAGTTCGGCCCGGCTGGCGTTACCGCCGCCTACGGGCAGGCTCTGCGCTATCTGCGCCATTGCCTCACACCCCATTGCCAGCTCCCGCCGATAAACCGAACCGGTCGGTCCCCGGATCCCAATAGCCGTCGCTGTCTGGCCAATATCGACCACCCCCCAGTCGCCATCGCGGCCTTGCCGCTCGGCCAGATACTGCTCAAGCCATACCAAGGCATGGGTTTGCAGTTCCACCACGGTTGGGGAGAGCCGGACTTGGCGCAGCGCGTCCACCCGGCTATCGACGTTTTCCCGACGGGCTGCATAAACCTGAACCGGGTGGGTCTGTGCCGGTTCGCCAAATGACTCCGCGGGGATAGGAAAGAAATCCAGCCTGAGCTCTTCGACAGGGAACGGCGACGAGGCGCTGATCGCCTGCTCAACTGCAAACACTGACTCCTCTTCCGTGAGATGGCTATCAAGCTGGATCACCTTGCTGATGATCGCGCTATCGGGCAGGGCCAGCACCGCCCGCCGCGCGCCAAAGGGCAGCCCCTTCTTTAATTTACGCACTGCTGACAACAACGCAGGGGCATTTACGCTACCCTGGTTGTTTAACACTGGGGTGGGCAATTCCACTTCGGCAAAGGCAACCAGCTCGAGCTCTGACTTTTTCTGTCGTAAGGCCACGGCTTTAATGCTGTGATGGCCGATATCAATCCCAATTGTTAGTGGGTTCCGAAACATACCGTGCTATGCTCCCTCTTAGACAGAAAAGCAAATTACTTATTTAAAACAAACACCGGCAATTTAGCGTTAATTTTCCATTAGTTACCCTTATACTATTAGTGGAAACCGATGAAACGCATGAATGTTGGTGTAACGGGAAATCTCAAGTGAAGTTCATAAAGCGATTACTCATATTTGCAATCATTTGCATAATTCTTGGAGTCACTACAATTTTTGGTTTTTACCTTTACGTAAAACCAGAACTGCCTGATGTTGCCACCCTGAAAAATGTTGAATTACAAACACCTATGCAGGTATTCAGCGCCGACGGCAAACTGATTTCCCAGTTTGGCGAACAACGCCGGATCCCGCTAACGCTTGATGAAATCCCACCGCAGATGATCAATGCGGTTCTCGCAACAGAAGATAGCCGCTACTACGATCACCCGGGCATCGACCCGATTGGTATCGCCCGAGCGGCATTCGTGGTCGCCACCTCTGGATCGGCCAAGCAGGGGGCGAGTACCATCACCCAGCAGCTTGCGCGTAACTTCTTCCTCTCCAACGAGAAGAAGATCATGCGTAAGGTCAAAGAGATTTTCATTGCCATCCACATCGAGCAGCTGCTCAGTAAAGATGAAATCCTCGAGCTATACCTGAACAAAATCTACTTGGGTTACCGAGCCTACGGGGTGGGTGCTGCGGCACAGGTGTACTATGGCAAAGACGTCAGCCAGCTGACTCTGAGCGAAATTGCGGTGATTGCCGGCCTACCAAAAGCCCCATCGACCATGAACCCACTCTACTCGGTGAGCCGTGCCACGGCCCGCCGTAATGTGGTGCTGGGCCGTATGCTGGCTGAAAACCACATTACCCAGGCAGAGTTTGACCAAGCCCGCGCTGAGCCCGTCGTCGCCCGCTATCACACCGCCGAAATCGAGCTCAGCGCTCCATACTTTGCCGAGCAAGCTCGCGCCTGGATGATCAACCGCTACGGTGAAGATGCTTACACCTCAGGCATGCGTGTCTTTACCACGGCCGATCCTAAGCTGCAGACTGCAGCCCAGCAGGCAGCCATTGATAACCTGCTAGGTTATGACCAACGCCACGGCTTCCGCGGGGCGGTTGAAACACTGTGGAAATCGGGGCAAACGGCATGGTCAGACGAGCAAATCAACGACCACCTTACCAAGCAGCCAACTTATGGCCAGCTCGTCCCAGCCGTGGTAACGCAGGTGGAGGGCAAAACGGCTACCGTACTGGCTAAAGGCGGCGAACAGCGCACTCTTGGCTGGGAAGGCATGAAGTGGGCCCGCAAGTTCATTACCGATGACCGTCAGGGGCCAGCTCCGAGCAGCGCCGATGATATTTTGGCTTCCGGCCAGCAGATCTGGATCCAGCAGCGCGGTGAAAACTGGGTACTGAGCCAGGTGCCTGATGCCAATACGGCTTTCGTCGCAGTTTCACCACAAGACGGTGCGGTCAAAGCCATGGTCGGCGGTTTCAACTTCGTCCACAGCAAATTCAACCGCGCCACCCAGTCGGTTCGCCAGGTCGGCTCGGCCATCAAACCGTTCATCTATTCGGCTGCACTGGACAACGGTATGACCTTGGCAAGCCTGGTCAACGATGCCCCGATCAACCGCTGGGACCAGAGTATGGGGACCGCGTGGCGTCCGAAGAACTCACCACCAACCTACAACGGCCCTACCCGCCTGCGTATTGGTCTGGCACAGTCTAAGAACGTAATGGCCGTTCGCGTGCTGCAGAATGTCGGCCTGGACGAAACCATCGATTTCCTGACCCGTTTCGGCTTTAAAAAGCAAGATCTACCTCGCGCCGAGCCTCTGGCTCTGGGTGCCGGTAGCCTGACCCCGCTGGAAGTCGCACAAGGCTTTGCCGTGTTTGCTAACGGCGGCTACTACGTCGAGCCACACTTCATCGATCGTGTTGAAGACCCGAATGGCAACGTGGTGTACCAAGCCAGTCCAACAGTCGTCTGCAGCGAGGAGTGCCAGTACCAGCAAGGCGTAGCATCTGCGCAGCCAACCTCTAACCCGATCCTCGACGACATTGCACTCAGTGAAGAAGTGCTGGTTGACGAGCCTCAGCAGGCTGGGCCCCATTACGCCCAGCAAGTGATCTCAGAGCAGAATGCCTTCTTGGTCCGCGAGATGCTGGAAAGCAATATCTGGGGTGGCGGTGACTGGCGCCACGGCACGGGCTGGAACGGTACGGGTTGGCGTGGCCAGGTGCTCAAACGCCGCGATATCGGTGGCAAAACGGGCACCACCAACGACTCAAAAGATGCTTGGTACTCTGGTTTTGCCCCGGGTATTGTCGCCACAGCCTGGGTCGGCTTCGATGATCACAGCCGCAACCTTGGCCGTACAGCCTGGAACAATAACGATGACAAAAACCAGATCTCAGGCGCTGAAGCGGGTGCAAAAACCGCCCAGCCAGCTTGGATCGAGTTTATGAAAAATGCCCTGGAAGATGTCCCGGTACAGCGCAAGCAGCTACCGGAGCACATTATCCAGGTCCGTATCGACCGTGACAGCGGGAAGCTAAGCAACCAGAACGACTACACCTCGATGTTCGAATATTTCGAGGAAGGCACCGAGCCAACGGAGTCGGTCAGCGACTCGGTTTCAGAAGGCATTTTCGAATCAGATAGCTCTGACGAGCTGTTCTAAACCTCGTCAATCCACAGCTAGCAGTCAAAACCAAACAGAGCGCCTCGGCGCTCTGTTTTTTATTTGCCTTTCCAATATCAGGCAGGCAACTGCGCTTCCAGGTGACCCTGGATCAACGCCGCCAATTTTTCATAGCGCCCTTTTAGCGGCGAGCCTGGACGATAGGCCAAGGTGATCAACCGGCTCGGGACCGGATCTTCGGCTGCAATATAGCAGACCCCGTCCCGGCGCTGCTCTTTCGGGGTCGCCAGCTTGGGCATCAGGGTGATCCCGCTGCCCGCCGCGACCATATTGCGCAGGGTTTCCAAACTGGTCGCTTTGAAACTACCGTCTTCCTGTGCCCCGGCGGCAAAACAAAATCCCATCGCCTGATCCCGCAAGCAATGGCCGTCCCCCAGCATCAGCAATGTATGGCCATGCAACTCTTCCATCGGCAGCGACTGGCGTTGCGACCAAGGATGGTCTTCTGGCACCGCCAGTACCATCGGCTCGTGGTAGAGCGGCAACTCGATAAACGGCTCACTTTCTTTCACCGCAGCCAGAATGATGCAGTCCAGCTTACCGTCTTCCAGCTGCTGTACCAGTTGATGGGTTTGCGCCTCATGAAGAAACAGCTCCAGCTCGGGAAAGCTGGCTTTTATCTTGGGAATAATATGCGGCAGCAGGTACGGCCCGACCGTCGGGATAAACCCGATATGCAAAGGCCCAGACATGCTGCCCCCCTGCTCACTGGCCAACTCGGTCAGCACCTTGACCTCCAGCAGTACCTTTTGCGCCTGCGCCACCAGCGCCAAACCGGCATCGGTAAACAGCACCTTGCGGCTGGTACGCTCCAGCAAGGCCACGCCCAGCTCTTCTTCCAGCTTGCGGATCTGTCCGCTCAAGGTCGGTTGGCTGACAAAGCAGGCTTCGGCCGCCTTGCGGAAATGCTTGTGCTCGGACAGCGCCACCAGATATTCGAGATCACGGATATTCATCAGTTACCACTTTGATAGAAATTAACTATCAAAACCATAGCACCAAACGATTAGAGCTATCAATGTCAAAATTGCATAATCATCACATCAACAGGGAGCAACGAAGACAAGGCTCCGGTTGCAACAAACAACGCATTAAAATTCAAAGGAAATAATCATGTTCGCATCTAAAGAAGGCCAAGCAATCCCTCAGGTAACTTTCCACACTCGTCAGGGCGACCAATGGGTCGATGTTACGACACAAGAGCTGTTTGCCAACAAGACGGTGATTGTATTTAGCCTCCCAGGTGCATTTACCCCAACATGCTCATCCAGCCACCTGCCTCGCTACAACGAGTTGGCTTCGGTCTTTGCCGAGCACGGTGTTGACGACATTCTGTGTGTATCAGTCAATGACACCTTCGTGATGAACGCATGGCAGGCGGATCAGGAAGCAGAGAACATTACGTTCATTCCGGACGGCAACGGCGAGTTCTCGCAAGGCATGGGTATGCTGGTCGGCAAGGAAGATCTCGGCTTCGGTGCCCGCTCATGGCGCTACAGCATGCTGGTGAGAAACGGTTTGGTTGAAAAAATGTTCATCGAAAACGACGAGCCGGGCGACCCGTTCAAGGTGTCTGATGCGGACACCATGCTGAGCTACATTGCCCCTGAGCATAAGCTACAGGAGTCAATCACCGTCTTCACTAAGCCAGGCTGCCCTTTTTGTGCCAAAGCGAAGCAGAACCTGATCGACAAAGGCCTGAACTACGAAGAGGTGGTACTGGGCAAAGATGCCACCACCGTTAGCCTGCGCGCTATCTCAGGTCGCAGTACGGTCCCTCAGGTATTCATCGGCGGTCAACACATCGGTGGCAGCGAAGAACTGGAAGCCTACCTAGGCTAATCCGCCACCTACCGACAAAGGGCCCGCCAGGCGGGCCCAGACCGGCAAAAAATATTGCAGGGCTTGACGGCAAGAGCGTTTCTGGCCCAGCTTGATTGAAGAGAAGAAGATATGAAAACCCTGAATGTTGATGTTGCAGTGATCGGCGGCGGTACCGCAGGACTTGGCGCTTACCGTGCAGCCAAAGCCCATACCGACAGCGTTGTGATAATCGAAGGCGGCCCTTACGGCACCACTTGTGCCCGCGTCGGCTGCATGCCATCTAAACTGCTGATTGCTGCGGCAGAAAGCGTTCACCAGATCGAAAAAGCTCCTGGTTTCGGTATCCACCCACAAGGTGAAATCGTGATCAACGGTCGCGAAGTCATGGACCGTGTGAAGCGCGAGCGCGACCGCTTCGTTGGCTTTGTTCTGGAAGGGGTGGACGAGATCCCAGCCGGAGACAAAATTGCCGGCTATGCCAAGTTTATCGACAACAACACCCTGGTTGTTGACGGTTATACCACCATCCATGCCAAACGCATTGTGATTGCCACCGGTTCACGCCCGGCCTACCCTGAGGTGTGGAACGAGTTGGGTGACCGCCTGATCATCAACGATGACGTGTTCAACTGGGATGATCTGCCAAAAGCGGTGGCGGTTTTCGGCCCGGGTGTTATCGGCCTTGAGCTCGGCCAGTCACTGAAACGCCTAGGTGTGGAAGTGGTAATGTTCGGCCTGGGTGGCCAAGTCGGCCCGCTGACCGACCCGGAAGTCATGGCCTACGCCAACAAGACTTTCAATGAAGAATTTTACCTCGATGCAGACGTACGCATCGAGAGCATGAAGCGTATCGGTGACGAGGTTGAGATCCAATACCTCGACCAAGAAGGGGCGCTGCAAGTGATCAACGTCGAGTACGTGCTGGCCGCGACCGGACGCCGCCCTAACGTCGACAAGCTGGATATCGACAACACCACCATGGAGTTGGATGCCCGCGGAGTACCGGTCGCCGATTACTACACCATGCAGACCTCGGTTGACTCGATTTTCGTCGCCGGTGATGCCAGCAACCAAATTCCGCTGCTGCACGAAGCCGCAGATCAGGGTCGTATCGCCGGTGACAATGCAGGCCGCTTCCCGGATATCCGAGCTGGCCACCGCCGCTCGAAGATTTCAGCGGTGTTCTCGGACCCGCAGATTGCCATGGTCGGCGAGACCTACAAAGAAATTACCGAGCGCCTGGGTCTATGCGGCTGCTTCGAGACCGGTGAAGTGTCGTTCGAAAACCAGGGCCGCTCCCGTGTGATGCTACGCAACAAAGGCATCCTGCATGTCTACGGTGAGCAAGGCACCGGCCGCTTCCTGGGTGCAGAGATGATGGGCCCGAATGCCGAGCACCTGGCACACCTGCTGGCCTGGGCACACCAGAACAAGATGACGATTGCCGACATGCTGGATATGCCGTTTTACCACCCGGTTATCGAAGAAGGTGTCCGTACTGCGCTGCGCGATCTGAACGCCAAATTGCACTTAGGCCCTGAAATGATCAAGCATTGTCTAGACTGTGGCCCGGGTTGTTAAGACCAAGACCAGACTGAACAGAACTCTCCCTTGCATTACCGAACCGCCCTCCTTGTGAGGGCTTTTTTTGTTTCCGGCAGCTGTCATCAAAGATAAACTGGCTCGAGTAAATAAAGGAGAATAACCACATGGGATGCCAAGCCTGCACTCGCTCTGAATTCTGGCACAAACTCGGACGCTGCCGACGTTGTATTCGCCAGTTATCAGTATTAAGCCCGTTTGGCTGGTTCATCTGGCTTACCTTCTACCGCCACCAGCCGGCCACCATCGAAGCCATCACCGTCTTTGTTGCCGCCAGCAGTACGACCTTGCTACTGCTGGCCCATGGCATTCGCGCGTGGCAACTGCGCGTAAAGGCTACTCGAGCAAAGTCGGTAGATAAAAAAAGCCCGACATAATTGCCGGGCAAATAGACTAAGAGAATCGTATCATGCTGGCGCTAAGGCTCAGGCCACATTGATCGTCGGGATAACCTGCTCCTGATCCATGCGAACTTCCAGCGCCACTTCGTCACAGGCATGTTGGCGCGGACAGCGGTCACAGTCTTTCATCACCTTCTCAGGCAACAGCGATTTCGACGTCGGTACAAAACCTTGCTTCATGAAGAATTCCGGTACCCGGGTCAGCACGAACACTTTTTTGATCGCCATCTGCCCAGCTTTCTCAATCAGGTACTCGACTATCGCCTTGCCCTGCCCCTGCTGCTGCCAGCCCGCTTCCACGCCCAGCGAACGAATTTCGGCCAAGCCTGAATCGTAGACATACAAGGATGCACAACCGGTAACCGTTCCATGATGCTCAGCAACGGCGAACGAGCCGATATCACGCACCAGTTCATTGCGCATCCGCGGCAGGTTCTCGCCAAGGCCGGCCCAGTAAGCAACCATCCCCTCGAGCGCATCAAGATCGGTCAGACGCGCCCCCCTTACTTTCACCCCAGGCGAGTAGCGTTTCTCGAGACGCTTCTCTGCTTGACCAATGGCAAAGTCGACCTGATTCGGTGCCACACCGCCCAAGGCGCAGCGCTTCTCCAAGCAAGACTCAATGGTGAGGATTGGATATACGTCCTCGTCAATGACCTCGGAGAAGGCCTTCATCTCGGCCAGCGACAGCTCTTCAAGCGCACAGCCTTTCTCGATCGCCGCAACGACGGCGACACCGACAATATGGTGGGCCTCACGGAACGGGATCCCCTTGGCGACCAGATAATCTGCCAGCTCAGTGGCATTGGAATAGCCCTGCATCGCCGCTTCCAGCGTCCGCTCCTTGTTGACCTTGATGCCTTCAAAGCACAGTGCTGCCATTTCCATGCACTCATACCAGCTGTCGAGTGCATCGAAGAGCCCCTCTTTGTCTTCCTGCATGTCTTTGTTGTAGGCCAATGGCAGCGCCTTGACTGTCATCATCATGCCGGTCATCGCGCCGTAAACCCGGCCGCATTTGCCACGGATCAGCTCCAGGGCATCCGGATTCTTCTTCTGCGGCATCAGGGACGAGCCGGAGGTGACGGTATCGGCCAGCTCGATGAAGTTTGATTCACCGGAGTTGTAGAAGATCAGATCTTCTGCCATCCGCGACAGGTGCAACATCGAAATCGATGCGGTCGACAGCAGCTCCATCACATGGTCGCGATCCGACACCGAATCAAGACTGTTGCGGGTCGCTCGCTGGAAACCCAAGCTATGGGCCAGCACCTCACGGTCAATCGGGTAAGCGGTACCAGCCAGCGCGCCGGAGCCCAGCGGGCAGGTATCCAACCTGTTCAGCGCATCAGACAAACGCGAGTAGTCACGTTCGAACATCTCGACATAAGCCAAGCACCAATGGGCAAAAGTGACCGGCTGGGCCCGCTGCAAGTGGGTGTAGCCCGGCAAGACTGTCGCTTGGTGCTGGCGAGCCACCGTTACCAGCTGGTTCTGCAGCTGATCCAGCATCAACAGCAACTGCTGTCCCTGCTGGCGACACCACAACTTGAGATCGGTCGCTACCTGATCATTACGCGAACGCCCGGTATGGAGCTTCTTGCCC
The DNA here is from genome assembly GCF_003025515.1 of Photobacterium gaetbulicola. Classification (NCBI taxonomy): domain Bacteria; kingdom Pseudomonadati; phylum Pseudomonadota; class Gammaproteobacteria; order Vibrionales; family Vibrionaceae; genus Photobacterium; species Photobacterium gaetbulicola. The sequence goes on from NZ_PYME01000004.1 coordinate 78,485, forward strand.
AGGTCACCGACCTTACCGATCAACTGCTGCTCAACCCAACTATGGATATCCTCAGCATCAGAACGCAAAATCTGCTCCGGATCTTCCATTACAGCCAGCTTCAGCTCGTTGAGTGCCAGCTCGAGGCGCTGCTGCTCCTCGTCGGTCAGCACATTGACCTGGCGCAGCGCCTTCGACCAGGCGATCGAGCCGACGATGTCCTGCTCCGCCAAACGGTAATCAAAACGCAATGAATCGTTGAACTGCTTAAACCGTGTGTCAGCCGCCTGACTGAACCGTCCGCCCCATAGTGCCATGGCCTTTCTCCTGTGTATCTTGCTCGACTTGCTCGTTATTTATAATGTCGTGGTCTGGGTTATTTCTTCTGTTCGTTCAGCGCACGGATACGACTTGCCAGCGAGTAAAGGCGGATGAAACCACCAGCATGGCTGTGGTCGTATACCTCGTCCTCACCGAAGGTGGCGAACTCTTCGGAATACAGGCTATTGGCCGAACGCTTCTGTACTACCGTAGCTTGGCCTTTATACAGTTTGACAACAACCTCACCGCTCACATCTTGTGACAGCTCTTGTGCGGCAGCCAGCAAAGACTTGCAAAGCGGCGTGAACCAACGGCCATCGTAGATCAGGTGGGACGCTTTGAGGCCAATGCTTTCACGGAACTCAAAGGAGTCTTTGTCCAGTACCAGCTGCTCTACCGCACGCAGGGCTTCATTCATAATGGTGCCGCCCGGGGTTTCGTAACAGCCACGGGATTTGATGCCGACCAGGCGGTTCTCGACGATGTCGATACGGCCAATGCCGTGCTCGGCACCTTTCTCGTTGAGGTAAACCAGCGCGTTGTATGGCGACATGGCTTCACCGTCCACCGCGACAATTTCGCCCTTCTCAACCAGGATCGAAACTAGCTCAGGTTTATCCGGCGCCGCTTCAGGATCCTTGGTCCATACCCAGCACAGTTCATTCGGCTGGTTCCACGTCTCTTCCAAAACACCACCTTCAGTAGAGATATGCCAAGCATTGGCATCACGGGAGTAGATTTTTTCCAGCGAGGCAGAACAAGGGATATCGCGCTCGGCCAGGTAATCCAGCAGGGCTTCACGGCTGCGCAGATCCCATTCACGCCACGGTGCAATCACTTCTAGCTGCGGTGCCAGCGCCGCATAGGCACTTTCGAAACGGACCTGATCATTACCTTTACCGGTACAGCCATGGCAAAGGGCATCAGCACCGACTTCCAGCGCACACTCAACCTGCGCCTTGGCAATAATTGGACGGGCCATCGAAGTACCCAGCAGGTACTTGCCCTCGTAAACCGCACCGGTCTTCAAGCTTGGGTAGATGTAATCCTTGACCATCTCTTCTTTCAGATCGGCGATGTAGCAGGCCGATGCACCAGAAGCCAAGGCTTTCTCTTCGATGCCTTCCAGCTCTTCCTCACCCTGGCCGACATCGGCCACGAATGCCACCACTTCGCAGTCATAGTTTTCTTTCAACCAAGGAATGATTGCCGAGGTGTCCAGACCGCCGGAATAAGCCAATACCACTTTATTTACTTTGCTCATAACTCTCTCCTGATGCCTGTTCGACGGTCTTCCCGCTCAGGCGTTATCTCAATCCATATGTACTAATGTGTGTCTTAACTGTGTTCTTTACCGTAGGCATTACGCCTGCGGAGAAAATTTGGTCCCGATGCTCTGGCCATCAAACAGCGCCGCCAGTTTGTCCGGGTAGCGCCAGGTCGCCACTTCAATCGAGCGCCCTAGGGCATTGGCGGCTTCAAAGGCGGCGCGCACTTTGACGACCATGCCATCGGTGATCACCGCCTGAGCGATCAGTGTTTCAGCCTGTGTCTCGGTCAGCTCGCTGATCAGCTTGCCTTTGCCATCCAGTACCCCGCTGACATCCGACAGCAGTACCAGCTCACCGTCCAGGGCTGCCGCGACGGCCACCGCAGCCTGATCGGCATTGACATTCATCAGCTGGCCGGTGCCATCAAGGCCAATCGAGCTGACAATCGGCAAGAACCCCGCCTGCATGATTTGACTCACCAGACTGCTGTCCCCCGGCTCGGCCTTGCCCACCGCGCCCAGCTCAGGATCCAGCTCGGTCACGTTACACAGGCCACCATCGGCCAAGCTCAGGCCGACCGCAGCAACACCCGCTTTCTTTGCCTGCCCCTGCAGCAGCTTGTTGGCAGTACCAGCCAATGCTCCGGCGATGAAAGGGATCTGCTCAACCGGCGTGACCCGCAGGCCTTCTTTTTTCACCGTGTCCAGCTGCAACTTGGCCATCAGATCATCGACCAGGTAGCCGCCGCCATGCACCAGAACCAGCGGGCGCTGCGCCTGCTGCTGGTAGGTACCGATCGCACCAAATAATTTTTCTAGGGTTTCACCGCAAGACAGCACTGCACCGCCTAGCTTTATCACCAAAGGAACCTGACTCATTGCTACTCTCCTGACCGTTAGACCAACGCTGTAAGCTGTGGAAAACCATTTCGAATATTTATGCACTGCATCGCTTGCGATGACGCGCCCTTGAGCAAGTTGTCAATCGCAGACGTTAAAATTATGTGTCTATCCTGTATCTGCCAACCGATATCACAGAAGCAGGTGCCGACCACACTCTGCAGCTTCGCCGCCTGCTGGCCCAGCAAACGAACGGCATGCTTGTCGCCGTCAGCGGCATAGGCAGCTTGCATCGCAGCTTCAACCTGCTCAGTGGTGACACCGTCGACCAGCTTGGCAGTGATGGTCGCCAAGATCCCTCGCTTGAAGTTGCCGAGATGGGGAGTAAAGATCACCTGCTGGCCGAGGTGGGTGGCGATTTCAGGCTGGTGGCGGTGGCTGAAAATACCGTAGGCCTGCAGGCTGACTTCGCAAAAGCTGTTGGTCATTGATGCCTTGCGGCCTGCCCCGGACACACCACTGACTGCGTTGATCACCGGCCACTGCTGGGTATCCAATAGCTCACTTTCAAGTAGTGGTTTTAAAGCCAACTGCGAAGCGGTTGGGTAACAGCCCGGCACAGCAACGAGCTGGGCGCTGGCAATAGCATCATGGTTCCACTCGGCAAGGCCATAAACCGCTTTCTCCAGCCACGTCGGGAACTGGTGCTCAAAGCCATAGTACTGGGTATAGAAAGTGTCACCCTGCACCCGAAATGCCCCTGACAAATCAAACACCTGACAGCCACGCACCAAAAAAATCGGCGCCAAGTCATGACTCACTTCATGGGCGGTTGCCAGCAGAACGATATCTCCTGCCTGGGCGACATCCTGTGGTGAACAAAGCGGCTGTAACGGCAAGTCGACAACGCCTTTTAGCTGACCGTGGAGTTCACTGATCGGCTTGTTAGCATCGAGGCTGTTGGCTGACACATATAAACCTGCCAGCTTGAGGTGTGGATGTAGGTGTACCATTTTGGCCAGCTCTGCGCCGGTGTAGCCGCTGGCACCGATAATATGGGTGTTCAACATAATCAATCCGTGTCTTTTGGTTTGTGGGTGCTTTGGTTTAGAGGGTGGAGCTAGCAGCCAGGCTGCCTCGAGATGGGGTGCGCAGAGGCACCAAGCGAAACTCAGCGTCGTCGGAGGGCGTGTTGTGATTGGCTAGTCGCTTGGTTCATGGGGCTTCGTACCTATTTCAGTGCCGTTACAATATCTGATGCCATTCGGTTAACATTCCTTGCATGTTAACCCTGACGCGGCGTGAATATTTTTATTCACATCTTTTGAATTAATATGTTTACCGATATTTCCTATCGCTGTCAACTCCCTGGAGAGGAAAAAACGCAAATCAATCAGGAGGGCCCCGGCTCGGTTGGCCCCTCCCCTGCAAACCACAGCACAAAGCACTAAATTACCGCCCAAATGCCACCTTTATCGACATATTGCACAACAAGCACACAGATTTTGTGCTTTATCACACCGTATTTCAGAATACTTTGTTACAAATCTGCTTTCATAACATGATAAAAATCAATGCACTGTCGTTTTCTTACCGGTTCTGCCGAACAATGTTGACCTCAAAGCCTGAACACGGCTAGATTGTTGTCTATTGAGTTAATCGGATGTAATAAATTTACGAGATGGATGCGATATGAACGAAAAGTACAGCGCGCTTAGAAGCAACGTCAGTATGCTCGGCCACATGCTGGGGACGACAATCAAGGAAGCGCATGGTGAGGAGCTACTGAGCAAAGTAGAGACCATCCGCAAACTGTCCAAATCTGCCCGCGCAGGAAACCAGGACGATCGTGCCAAGCTGATCGACGAGCTGCAGAACCTGCCGGATGACCAGCTGCTGCCTGTAGCCCGGGCCTTCAGCCAGTTCCTGAACCTGACCAATATTGCCGAGCAGTACCACACGGTTTCCCGCCACAGCGAAGAACATATCTGCAGCCCAGACTCTATTGATGCCCTGTTCGCCAAGCTGGATGAGCAGGACATCAGCCAATTCGACTCGATCCAGGCAGTACGCGATCTCAACATTGACCTGGTACTCACGGCCCACCCGACGGAAATTGCCCGCCGGACCATGATCCACAAGCTGGTACAGATCAATAAATGCCTGTCCAAACTGGAATTGAGCGAACTGTCCACCAGCGAGCGCCAGCGCGTCGAACGCCGCCTTGAACAGCTGATCGCCCAGGCATGGCATTCCGATGTGATCCGCAAGCAACGCCCGACACCGCTTGATGAAGCCAAGTGGGGCTTTGCGGTGGTTGAAAACTCGCTATGGCAAGCGGTGCCGGAGTTCCTGCGCCAGTTTGACGAGAAGCTAACGGCTCATCTGGGCGAAGGCCTGCCAATCGACGCAGCCCCGGTCACCTTCTCATCCTGGATGGGTGGTGACCGTGACGGTAACCCGTTTGTGACCTCTGAAGTGACCCGTGAAGTACTGCTGCTCTCGCGCTGGAAAGCTGCCGATCTCTACCTACAGGACGTCAAGGAGCTGGTCAGCGAGCTGTCGATGGTCAAGTGCAACGACGAGGTCCGCGATCTTGCCGGTGACGAGCATGAACCTTACCGTGCCATCTTGAAAGATCTGCGTGCCAAGCTGACCAATACCCGTGATGTGCTAGATGCCAAGATCAAAGGCCTCGACGCGCCAAGCTACGGTATCATCGACGATATCAGCCAGCTGTGGGATCCGCTTTACGCCTGCTACCGCTCACTCCACGACTGTGACATGGGGATCATCGCCGATGGCCTGTTGCTCGACGTACTGCGCCGCATCAAGTGTTTCGGTGTCCACCTGGTTCGTCTGGACATCCGCCAAGAGAGCACCCGTCACTCCAACGTGATTTCCGAGCTAACCCGCTACCTTGGCCTCGGCGACTACGACCAATGGAGCGAGCAGGACAAAGTCGCCTTCCTGGTGCGCGAACTGTCTTCCAAACGTCCGTTGCTACCGCGCGACTGGGCACCTTCTGACGAAGTCAAAGAAGTGATCGAAACCTGCAAGGCCATTGCCGACCAGCCTCGCGAAGCCTTGGGCGCGTATGTGATTTCCATGGCCCGCACCGCATCTGATGTCCTGGCTGTTCACTTGCTATTGCAAGAAGCCGGTTGCAAGTTCCGTATGGATGTTTGCCCGCTGTTTGAAACCCTGGACGATCTCAACAATGCCGAGGGCGTGATCAAGCAGTTGATGAACATCGACTGGTACCGTGGCTATATCCAGAACCACCAGATGGTAATGATCGGTTACTCCGACTCCGCCAAAGATGCCGGCGTCATGGCCGCAGGCTGGGCCCAGTACCATGCGATGGAGTCGCTGGTTGAGGTGTGTGAGGAAGCTGGCGTCGAGCTGACCCTGTTCCACGGCCGTGGCGGCTCTATCGGCCGAGGTGGCGCGCCAGCGCACGCGGCCCTGTTGTCTCAACCACCACGTAGCCTGAAAGGCGGCTTGCGTGTGACAGAGCAAGGCGAAATGATCCGCTTCAAACTGGGTCTACCAGAAGTAGCGGTAAACAGCCTGAGCCTGTACGCCAGCGCAATTTTGGAAGCGAACCTGATGCCGCCTCCGCAGCCGAAGCAAGAATGGCGCGAGCTGATGGATGTGCTGTCTGAAGTGTCCTGCGACGCTTACCGCGATGTGGTGCGTGGCAATCCGGAGTTTGTCCCGTACTTCCGTGCGGCAACCCCTGAGCTCGAGTTGGGCAAATTGCCGTTGGGCTCACGTCCAGCCAAGCGTAACCCGAAAGGCGGTGTGGAAAGCTTGCGCGCGATCCCATGGATCTTCGCCTGGAGCCAGAACCGCCTGATCCTGCCAGCTTGGTTGGGTGCCGGTGAGGCCATCCAGTTCTCGATTGACAAGGGCCATGCCGCTCAGCTTGAGGAAATGTGCCGCGAGTGGCCATTCTTCTCAACCCGCCTGGGGATGCTGGAAATGGTATTTACCAAGACCAATATCGGCATTGCGGAATACTACGACCAGCGCCTGACCGACAAGTCACTGTGGCCTATGGGACAGAAGCTACGTGAGCAACTGCAAAAAGACATCAAGGCGGTGCTGAACGTGGAAAACAGTGCCCACCTGATGGAACAAAACCCATGGGGTGCCGAGTCAATCCGCCTGCGTAACATCTATGTCGAGCCGCTGAATATGCTGCAGGCCGAGTTGCTCTACCGTACCCGCCGCCAGGAGACGCCATCGCCGATGCTGGAAGAAGCACTGATGGTCACCATTGCTGGTATCGCGACCGGTATGCGAAACACCGGCTAACCGGCACGCGACATATTCGACATAAAAGGCTAGCGCCTGATGCGCTAGCCTTTTCTTTTCTCCACAACTTCACATCGCCTCACTATTGAGACAGTACTGCCAACACGGGTTTAACTAAACTAAACCACACGCAGTGAAATTGTTTGATGCAAAACAATTTGCATCAAAGAATGAATAGCAAATAACAGGCAATATATAGACCAGCATCACAAGACGGGCAATTGGTTGCACCAGTTTTCGTCGATATCACGCTCTGATGTCGAAAATTAGCTCATTGATGTGTATGCTACGTGATCTTGATCAGGCACTGCAACAGCACGATTATAAAAACGCCAATGAGCGATGGGTACGTTGCGGCCGTCTCAGGCCATGCCGATTGAGTTATTTTTTTGTAGTATTTTAACGGATAGAAGAGATGTCACTACCACACGTTATTTTGACTGTGTTGAGTAACCGAGATGCCACCGGTTACGATATCACCAAAGAGTTTTCCCACAGTATTGGCTACTTCTGGAAAGCCAGCCACCAGCAAGTATACCGCGAGCTGAACAAGATGGCCGGCAATGACCAGGTAACCTGCAAACTGGAGCCGCAAGAAGGCAAACCCGATCGCAAGGTCTATTCCATTACCGATCTGGGCCGTCAGGCACTGTTTGAGTGGTTCCAAGAGCCAGCCCGAAACCCAACCATCCGCGATGAATTTTCTGCCAAGCTGGTCGTGTGCGGTGTCCACAATTCAGAGCCGATGCAGCAGCAGCTTGAAGGCCTGATCGAAGAGTCACACACACTAATCAACCATTACAACGAAATGGAGAAAATCCATTTTGCTGACCACAAGAACCTCGATCGCCAATCCCGTCTTGACCGTCTAACCCTTCGCCGAGCGATCCACAACCGTCAGGCATGGATTGACTGGGCCGAAGAAGTACTGGCTGAGCTGAAAGACATGGACTCCGCTGGCAGCCCTGTTGCCCTGTAAGTTTTAACTTCAGCGAAGAACATAAAAAAGCCGCTCCGAGCGGCTTTTCTTTTATTTATCACTTGGTGCCGGCCTTCTCGCATCAGGCCTTGGCACGCACCCCCAGCGTATGGCAGATGGCATAGGTCAGTTCGGCGCGGTTAAGGGTATAGAAGTGGAAGTCCTTCACCCCTTCGCGGCTCAGTACCCGCACCATATCGATCGCATTGCTGGCCCCTACCATCTGGCGGCTGAGCAAATCGTCGTCCAGCCCTTCGTACTGCTTCTCCAGCCAGCCCGGGATCTTGACGTTATTGGCGTTGGCAAAGCGCTTGGCCTGCTTCATGTTGGAAACCGGCAGGATCCCCGGTACGATTTCAACATCGATCCCCGCCGCCACGCAGCGGTCACGGAAGCGCAGGTAGCTTTCAACGTCAAAGAAGAACTGGGTGATGGCACGGCAGGCACCGGCATCGACCTTGCGCTTGAGGTTGATCAGGTCGGCCTGGGCACTCTTGGCTTCAGGATGCACTTCCGGGTACGCTGCCACCGAGATATCGAAGTCGGCTTCCGAGCGCAGCAGCTCAACCAAGTCCGCCGCATACATATCCGGCTTGACCCCCTGGGCCGGCAAATCGCCGCGCAGGGCAACGATATCGCGGATACCGTTGTTCCAGTAGTCGCGGGCAATGCTGCGCAGTTCATCGCGGGTCGCATCGATACAGGTCAAGTGCGGTGCCGCCACCAAGCCGGTCTGCTCCTTGATGTCTTTGATAATCGAGTGGGTACGGTCACGCTCACCCGAGTTAGCCCCGTAAGTCACCGAGACGAACTTAGGTTGCAGCGTTTTCAGGCGGTGAATGGAATTCCACAGCGTCTGCTCCATCTGCTCGCTGCTTGGCGGAAAGAATTCGAACGACACATTGATGTTGCCGTCAATGTCAGCAATATTCTGGTTCAGTGAATCCAAGTGGCTTGCGTATGAATACCCCATAATCCATTCCTTACTCTTGTTGGCACGCGGCCGCTCCCTAAAACTGACGTCATCCAAATAACCGTTTAGACGTCTATATGTCTACAGAATGTCTTGTAACCAATTTAATGTCAACACGATGATCATGAATATTTCTCAACTTCAAATTGCAGGATCTTCAACATTGCCCGGCCACTAAAAAGCCCGCAAACAGCGGGCTTGTCGGTCATAAACGATAGTCATGGACACTTGAGCTAGGCAAGCTCAACCACCCAGACCATTGCACTGGATCACCTTCCTTTAGCCAGTGAATTTCACTGACGAGAGGCGGTAGTTGGCAGCCTGATTACAACATCGACGCCAGGCGGTTGATATCCGACAGCAGCGCCCCGGCCGTCACATCACGGCCCGCCCCCGGTCCACGGATCACCAACGGATTATCGCGGTACCAGCGGCTTTCAATCGCAAAGATGTTATCGCAAGGCAGCAAGTTAGCCAGAGCATGCTCGCGCGGCAACGCCTCGATCCCCACCGCCGCCTTTCCGTGGCGATCAAGCCGGGCAATATAGCGCAGGACTTTCTCCTCTTTCTGGGCCTTGCCCAGCCGCTCATAGAGCAGCTCATCCAACTCTACGGACTGTTCGAAAAAGTCATCGACCCCAAGAGCAGCCAGCGACTCAGGCACCAAGGTTTCCACCCTGACCTGCTCAGGCTCCAATGACAGACCGGATTCTCGAGCCAAGATCACCAGCTTGCGCATCACATCGCTGCCGTCCAGGTCATGGCGCGGATCTGGCTCGGTCAGCCCCTGCTGCCAGGCCTGCTCGACCAGCTGCGAGAAAGGCACCGAGCCATCATACTGCTGGAACAGCCACGACAAGGTTCCGGAGAAGATCCCCGACAAGGCAATGATTACATCGCCGCTCTCGCGCAGATCACGCACCGTATGGTTGACCGGCAGGCCGGCCCCGACGGTCGCGTTGTAGAGCCAGAACCGGCTGCTCTTGGCGAACGCATCGATCACCTGATGGTAATCATCACCCGAGGCAGAGCCTGCCACCTTGTTGGCCGAAATCAGATGCAGCCCCGCTTCGGCCACCTGCGGATAGCGCGCAGCCAGCTCGCTGCTGGCGGTCACATCCAGCACGATCACGTCATCATAGGTGTGGCTGGCCAGCACCGACAGCCACTCGCTACCTTCATATTCCACCGCTTCGTCATCAAAGGCATGCTGGGCTCGGCCGGCATCGATGCCGTCAAAGTCAATCCAGTGACGACGGCTGTCAACCACCCCAACCAGGGTAAAGCTCATTCCGTGACGCTTTTCCAGCGTCGCCTTCTCGGCCCCGAACAACTCGAGCCAGCGGCTACCGATATTGCCCTTGCCACACAGCACCAGGCCAATACGCTTCTGGGCCTGGAACAAGCTCTGGTGGATCCCCTGGATCAGGCTATCGGTATCGGCTTTGCGCAGCACCGCGACCAAGCTCAGACCCGATTCCGACTCAGCGATAAACTCCAGCGCCTGGCCTTTGAGCTGCTGGTAGAAGCCGTAGCAATGCACAGCATTGTTCACCACCCCGGCCCCCACTGCCGCCACCAGCGAGAAGCCCTCGCGCAACCTTAGCTCCGCCACGATGCCGCTATCTTGCAGCTGGGCCAGCACACTATTGACCACTTCGGCGGTATAAGCCAGCTGCACCCGGCCTTTGTCCGGCTCAACGCTGCTGGCAAGCGGCTGCAGCTGGGTACGCTGCAGGAAGCGCTCGATATCGGTGGCAATCGGTGCGAAGTCATGGGCTCGGGTCACCGACAGTTCAATCAGGCACACGTCATCGAGCGAGGTGATGATCTTGGCGCCGCGTCCCGAGGCGAGGACTCGCTCAACCCGGGTCGAGCCCTGCTCCGGCTGGTGGCTGCAACGCAGGGTCAGATCAATGGCACTCTGTGCCACCGGCTGCAAGGTACGGCTATGCAATACCGGTGCCGCCAAGCGCGCCAGCTCACTGGCCTCATCAAGGCGCAGCAGTGGCAGCAGGCAGGCATCGGCAACCTTGCGCGGGTCGGCGCTGTAGACACCGGCGACGTCACTCCAAATCGTGACCCGCTCGACATCCGCCAGCGCTCCGATCACGGTGGCCGAATAGTCAGAGCCGTTGCGGCCGAGCAGCACCGTCTCGCCGCTCCCGTTTTGGGCCATGAATCCGGTGATCACCACCCGTTGATGGCTGTACTGGGCCAACTGCTCCTTGAGCAGCGGCCAAGACAGGGCGCGGTCGACTTCCGGCTGGGCTGCCCGCTCGGCGCGCAGAAAGCAGCGCGAGTCGAGGCTGACAGCCGGCAGCTGCTGCTTGTTCAACAACGCGGCCAACAACCGCGCCGACCACTGCTCGCCGTGGCCCAGCACCCAGGACTGCTCCGCCTCGGTCAGCGGCTTTTCCGCCATGGCGGACAGCCCCCCCAACTCAAGGTGCAGCTGGGTCAACAACGCATCGGCTGCCTCCCCCTCGAGCAGCGACTCTATCAGTTCCTGCTGGAACTTACGCAGCGACTGCAACGCCTCGTGAGCCCGACGGCCGTCTTTCTCCAACAGCTCAAGCCACTCAATCAAACGGTTAGTGGTCTTGCCGGCCGCCGACACCACCACTAAATCACTCGCGCTCGAATACTCGCGCAAGATCTCCGCGACCCGCAGGTAGCACTGCGGATCAGCCAGGCTGCTCCCCCCGAACTTATGCAGCTGACGTGTTTCCAAAACGCTCATTTACACGCCCTCCGCCGCTAGGTTGAAGGCTTGTTCCAGATCGGCAATCAAGTCCTCGGGATCTTCAAGCCCTACCGACAGCCGCAGCAGAGACGGCTTCAAACCCGCTTCGGCCTGGGCCTCATCTGACATCGCACGATGGGTCATACTGGCCGGGTGGCAAATCAGGCTTTCGGTCCCGCCGAGCGATTCAGCCAATGAGAAACAGTTTAGCGCCTTCACAAACACCTCCAGCTGCGCCATGCTGCCCGCTATTTCAAAGCTCAGCATCGCCCCAAAGCCCTTCTGCTGCTTGAGGGCGATAGCATGGCCTGGGTGCTCCGGCTGGCTCGGGTGGTAAATCGTCCCCACCATCGGCTGCTGCTGGAGGTAGGCCAAGATCTGGCGGCTGTTTTCTTCGTGCATGCGCATTCTCGGCGCCAGTGTACGCAGGCCCCGCAGGGTCATATAGGCATCGAACGGCGCCCCGGTTGCACCGATACAGTTCGCCCACCAGGCGATCTCTTCGGCATGCTCTTGCTGCTTGGCGATCAGCACACCGCCGACCACATCCGAATGGCCGTTGATGTATTTGGTGGTGGAGTGGACAACAAAATCTGCCCCAAGGGCAATAGGCTGCTGGAGGATAGGAGACAGGAAAGTGTTGTCGACCGCGACCAGCGCGCCAACCTGCTTGGCCGCGGCACAAAGCTCAGCCACATCGACAATACGCAGCAGGGGGTTCGACGGGGTTTCCACCCAAATCAACTTGGGCTGCAGCGCCAGTGCATCGGCCAGGGCTGCCGGATCGGTCTGGTCGACAAAGCGGACTTTGAAATCGCCTTTCGCCGCCCGGGAATTGAACAGGCGGTAAGTACCGCCATAGCAATCATGGGGGGCAACAATCAAATCATCCGGCCCGATCAATGCAGAAGCCAGCAGGTTAATCGCCGCCGTTCCGCAGTTGGTTACGACGGCACCAGCCCCCCCTTCCAGCTCAGCCAGCGCATCGGCCAGCGTATTGCGGGTCGGGTTGCCAGAGCGGGAGTAATCATACTGTGGCACCTCGCCCAACTGCGCAAAACTATAGGTCGAGGTCAAATAGAGAGGGGGTACCACAGCATTGTACTGGGTATCAGATTCGATGCCGGTGCGAACAGCGACGGTGGCTAGCTTCTTGTCACACATAATTACTTTCCTTGTCAGGGCGGCCCTGGTGAATAACTTTTATGCAACAACATAACCACAAACAAAGAGGACGTCAACACTTCTAGACGTCTATATGTCTTTGCTTATGGCGGTAAATCCCGCTAAAATTCAGGCATACTATATTTCATCACTTTTATATCGCTGAGAAGGTAAAAAATGGCAGAGTGGAATGGCGAATACATCAGCCCTTACGCGGAACATGGTAAGAAAAACGAGCAAGTAAAAAAAATTACAGTTTCGATTCCATTGAAGGTACTGAAAATTCTGACCGACGAGCGTACCCGCCGCCAAGTCAATAACTTACGCCATGCTACCAACAGTGAGCTGCTGTGCGAGGCTTTCCTGCACGCCTACACCGGACAGCCGCTTCCTACTGATGACGACATCCGTAAAGACCGTCCAGACGACCTTCCGGCCGAAGCCAAGGCCCTGATGGAAGAGATGGGGATCAACTACGAAGACATTACCGAATAAGCCTATGTGCATTCGTCTGCGTCAATAATGCCACCGTATTTTGACGATAAAAAAACCAGCCTTGCGGCTGGTTTTTTCGTTTACGGTGCAATGTACGAAAATTATTTCGCTTCCATATAACCGGCTGGCATGTCGATTTGGGCCACGCCCGATTCCACGGCGGCTTGGGCTACGGCCTTGGCCACGCGTGGCAGAAGGCGAGGATCCATCGGCTTAGGAATGATGTAATCCGGGCCAAACTCCAGCTTGTCAGCACCGGCGGCGGCAATCACCTCAGCCGGTACCGGCTCTTTGGCCAGCGCCCGGATAGCATCCACCGCGGCCAGCTTCATCTCGTCATTGATCTCGCTGGCACGAACATCCAGGGCACCACGGAAAATGAACGGGAAGCAGATGACATTGTTAACCTGGTTCGGGTAGTCCGAACGGCCGGTCCCCATGATCAGATCATCGCGCACCGCATGGGCCAGCTCAGGCTTGATTTCCGGGTCCGGGTTAGAACACGCAAACACCACCGGTTTGTCTGCCATCAGCTTCAGCGCTTCCGGTGCCAGCAGATCCGGGCCTGATACCCCGACAAAGATATCGGCCCCTTCGATCACATCTTCCAAAGTACGCTTGTCAGTGTTGTTGGCGAACAGCTGCTTGTATTCGTTGATGTCGTCACGACGGGTATGGATCACGCCCTTGCGGTCAAGCATGTAGATCTTCTCGCGCTGGGCACCGCACTTGATAAGCAGCTCCATACACGCCACCGCCGCCGCACCGGCACCCAGGCAGACAATCACCGCTTCGCTGATCTTCTTGCCTTGGAGCTCCAGCGCATTGAGCATACCCGCTGCAGTCACAATCGCCGTACCGTGCTGATCATCATGGAACACCGGGACGTGGCAGCGCTCAATCAGGCGTTTTTCGATTTCGAAACAGTCAGGCGCCTTGATATCTTCCAGGTTGATACCGCCGAACGTATCGGCAATATTGGCAACCGTATCGACGAACTCATCAATCGTACGGTGCTTGACTTCGATATCGATCGAGTCAAGGCCAGCAAAACGCTTGAACAGCAAAGCCTTACCTTCCATCACAGGTTTTGAAGCCAATGGGCCAAGGTTGCCTAGACCCAGAATTGCCGTACCGTTGGTGATCACCGCAACCATGTTGCCCTTGCCGGTGTACTTGTAAACATTTTCCGCGTTTTGCGCGATTTCACGCACGGGCTCAGCAACACCCGGGCTGTAGGCAAGCGCGAGATCCTCTACGGTATTGGCCGGTTTGGTCAGCTCTACAGCAATTTTGCCGGGTACTGGGTAAGCATGGTAATGAAGGGCCTGTTGGCGAAAATCTTCAGACATAGTGTTCGAAATCCTGACTGGAGGTGACTTTATTTTGGAATTTAGACATAGATCATATTCTATGGCAGCACGAAATCCTAGCACCGAACATCTGGTCGATCCAATGATTCCCGGGCGGAATGCCCGACACCTGAGGGGAATATGGCGGCCTGACGGATAACTCTCGGTGTGATTTACCAGCGCCACGGGCCGAGACATGCAGATTAGGTATAAAGCGGGTAAAACGTGGGATAAAAAACGGGCATAAAAAAAGGGATGCTTGCGCATCCCTTTTTTCGAAATTCATCTGGCAATTACTTGCTAGAAAGCGCACCGAAACGCTTGTTGAATTTGTCGATACGACCACCAGAGCTAACCTGACGCTGCTTACCAGTGTAGAATGGGTGACACTTGTCGCATACATCAAGGTTGATGTCTTTACCCATAGTAGAGTTAAATACGAAAGTGTTGCCGCAAGAACAACGTGCGTTTACTGCTGTGTACTCTGGGTGAATACCTTGTTTCATGGGATAACCTCAAAAGTAAGGCCGTGTCGCTCTCCCGATCCAAAGCCGGGCACCACACGTCGTTAATAACAAGCGTAACGGCGACATTGCCAATACGCCAAATTCAGGCGGCGTATAGTAATCAATCGCGCAGCCCAGATCAACCGATATGCGCCTTTTTTCGCCGCTTTGCCGCCTGACGCCGGGCAAGGTACACTTCTCTATCTTAGTAGATGCGGATTTAGCGGTTAAATATGACGCCCAACATTGCCCGAGTGGCCCTTCCTGTTCCCCTAGACAAGCAATTTGATTACCTGGTCAAGCCCGGCCAGCAGCCTGTCGTCGGCGGGCGGGTCAAAGTGCCGTTCGGGCGCCAGCAACTGGTCGGAATCGTAATGGCACTGACCGATACCTCCGACTTTGCCATCAACCAGCTCAAGCCCATCCACACCGTACTAGATTCGGCTCCGCTGTGGGAGCCGAGCTTGTTCAAGCTGCTGACCTGGGCCAGCCAATATTACCAATACCCGCTCGGCGACAGCCTGGCCAACGCCATGCCCGCCCTACTGCGCAAAGGCCGCGAGGCCGCCCCCTCGGCACTGAAAATGTGGCAGCTGACCGAAAGTGGCCACAATCAGCCGCTGACCACCCTCAAGCGCGCCCCGCGCCAGGTCCAAGCCTTGACCATGCTGCGCCAGGGCGCGCTGAGCCACGAGGCCATGCTGGCCGAAGAGGTTAGCAGTGCGACCCTTAAAGCACTGGCCGATAAAGGCTGGATCGAAGCCATCGAGCAAACCCCTGCCCTGCGCCACTGGCTGTCTCAGTTTGCCGTCACCGAGGAGAAGCCCCGGCTCAACGAAGAGCAGGCCCTGGCCATTGCCAGCGTCAACGCCAACCCGGATTTCGGCTGCTACCTGCTCGAAGGCGTCACCGGCTCGGGCAAGACCGAGGTCTATCTCAACCTGCTCGAACCGGTGCTGGCCGCCGGCAAGCAGGCATTGATCCTGGTCCCCGAGATAGGCCTGACCCCGCAGACCATCAACCGCTTCCGCCGCCGCTTCAATGTGCCGCTGGAAACCATCCACTCCGGGCTCAACGACACCGAGCGCCTGTCGGCCTGGCTCGCTGGCCGGGACAACCAGGCCGGAATCATCATCGGCACCCGCTCGGCGCTGTTCACCCCGTTTGCCAACCTCGGCATCATTATTGTCGACGAGGAGCATGACGCTTCCTACAAGCAACAAGACAGCCTGCGCTACCATGCCAGAGACTTGGCGGTAATGCGCGCCAGCCAGGCCAATATCCCCGTAGTCCTCGGCTCGGCCACCCCGGCGCTGGAGACCCTGCACAACGCCAAGAGCGGCAAGTACCACCACCTGATCCTGTCGCGCCGGGCGGGCTCGGCGCAGGCCGCCCGCCACGGCGTGCTCGACGTCAAGGGACAGTTCCTCGAGGCCGGGTTATCCGCCCCGCTGATCGCCCGGATGCGCCAGCACCTCGAGGCCGGCAACCAAGTAATGCTGTTTCTCAACCGCCGCGGCTTCGCCCCGGCGGTGATCTGCCATGACTGTGGCTGGCTGGCCGAATGCCAGCGCTGCGATGCCTACTACACCTTCCACCAGCAGAGCGGCGAACTGCGCTGCCACCACTGCGCCACCCAGCGGCCGATGATGCACCATTGCGGCCAGTGTGGCTCGACCCAGCTCAACGCGGTCGGGGTCGGTACCGAGCAGCTCGAGCAGCAGCTCGAGACGCTCTTTCCAACCTTCAAGACAGTACGTATCGACCGCGACAGCACCCGGCGCAAGGGCAGCCTAGAGAATTACCTCGAGGCAATTCGCAACAACGAGTACCAAATCCTGATTGGTACCCAGATGCTGGCCAAGGGGCACCATTTCCCCGATGTCACTCTGGTTGCGCTGCTTGATGTCGACAGCGCATTGTTCAGCAACGATTTCAGGGCCAGCGAGCGCCTGGCGCAGCTGTTTATCCAAGTTGCCGGGCGCGCGGGCCGGGCCAGCAAGCCCGGAGAGGTGGTCCTGCAGACCCACCACCCGGAACATGCCCTACTGCAATCGCTGCTCTACAGGGGCTATGACCACTTTGCCGCCGAGGCCCTGAACGAGCGCAAGCAGGCCTGGCTGCCGCCCTTTACCTACCTCGCCCTGCTTCGGGCCGAGGCCAACCAGAGCGAGCTGGTCGAACAGTTTCTGCAGCAGGTACGGGGGATTTTCGAGACCAGCCCTGTCGCCAGCCAGGATACTCAGGTGATGGGGCCCAACCCGGCTCCACTGGCTCGCCGGGCGGGGCGCTACCGCTGGCAGCTGCTGTTGCAAGCACCGAGCCGCAGGGCGCTGCAGCAATGGCTGTCGGTCGCCAAGCCGGCGATTGCCCTGCTGCCCCTCGCCAAGAAGATCCGCTGGTCAATTGATGTCGAACCGCAAGATTTAACTTAAAATGAACAATGCGACGTACATCACATATCGGATGTAATTTATGCTGTTTAAAGCATGTTTAATCCCCGGCAGACAGCCTACAATAACAAGCTCGCTGGCTCAGGTATCGGCCGTTTTGGCCATGATCCCCCAGCGGCAAAAGAGAGAAAAATAATAGAGAGGAACCTTAACTATGGCGACAATGAAGGATGTTGCCCAGCTCGCCGGTGTCTCGACGGCCACGGTTTCCCGTGCCCTGATGAACCCGGAAAAAGTGTCAGCATCGACCCGGAAAAAGGTCGAGCAAGCTGTCATGGATGCTGGCTATTCACCCAATTCACTGGCTAGGAATCTACGTCGCAACGAATCAAAAACCATCGTCACTATCGTACCCGATATCTGTGATCCCTATTTCACCGAAATCATTCGCGGTATCGAAGAAGCGGCAATGGAGCATGGCTACCTGGTCCTGCTTGGCGATAGCGGGCAACAGAAAACCCGCGAGAATTCATTCGTAAACCTCGTATTCACCAAGCAAGCTGACGGGATGTTACTGCTCGGCACCGACCTGCCCTTTGATGTCAGCAAACCCGAGCAGAAGAACTTGCCGCCGATGGTTATGGCGTGTGAATTTGCGCCGGAGCTCGAGCTGCCGACCGTCCATATCGATAACCTGACCGCAGCCTTCGAGGCCGTCAACTACCTGACCCAGATGGGCCACAAGCACATCGCCCAAATTGCCGGTCCCGACAGTGCCGCCCTGTGCCAGTTCCGCTCGCAGGGTTACCAGCAGGCACTGCGCCGCGCCGGGGCCGAGTTGAATCCGGCGTATACCGTCAAGAGTGATTTCAGCTTTGCCGGTGGTGCCCGGGCCGTGACCGCGCTGCTGTCGCTGCCGGAACCGCCAACCGCCCTGCTGTGCCACAACGATGTCATGGCCATTGGTGCCATGCAGCAGGCCAAGCGACTGGGCTTCCGGGTACCGCAAGACCTGTCGATTGTCGGCTTCGATGACATCCAGTTTGCCGAATACTGCGATCCGCCGCTGACCACAGTCTCCCAGCCGCGCTATGAGATCGGCCGCCAGTCGATGCTGATGCTGCTCGATATCCTCAAGGGCAAAGATATCGCCTCCGGCTCTCGCCTGCTCGATGCCAAGCTGGTCATCAGGGAAAGTGCCGCGCCACCGGCCAATTAACCCTAACCGGCCGTATTGGCTGTTTTTTTAGGGCGAGCTCACAAAACCCATGCCTTACGGTGCAACCTGAAAGTCAGGATGCATCGCAAGGTCTGGTCAGAGCTGACGCAAATTTGTACCATAGGTTTATTCTAATCATCTTAAACTGATCAACACCGTGGCTACCAAAGATTACGTCAAACGCGGCCGAGCCGCCGCCAAGAAACCCCGTGGCAACCGCAATCAAGCCCCAAGTAATGGTTTCCCGTTCAAATGGGCCGCTGTCGCCCTGTGCTTGGTCGGTGCCTTGGGCTATGGACTGTACTTCCTGTCCGCCAACCCGGCGCCCCAATCTCAGCCGAAAACCAGCCCACCGGCAGCCAAGTCTGAGCCGGCCAAGCCGGTCAAACCGCAACCTGTGACCACGCCCAAAACGACCAAGCCGCTACCGCCGAAGCCGGAGGAGAAGTGGCGTTACATCGAAGAGCTGGAAAACAAGGAAGTCCAGGTTGAAGCCAAGAAAGAGCAAGCTCCTACCCGCCCGTACCTGATGCAGTGCGGCGCCTACCGCAGCGAGAGCCAAGCCGAAGAGCGCAAGGCGATGATTGCCTTCCAGGGGTTGACCAGCCAAGTCAAGGTCAGCCAGGGCGAAAAAGGCAACTGGTACCGGGTGGTGCTCGGCCCGTACCCGCAAAAGCGCAAGGCGGAGAGTGATCGCAACCAGCTGCGCCGTGCCGGTATCGAGCCATGCGCGATCTGGTTCTGGGAATAAGCAACAGCAAGATATGGAAAATTAACCTATTTTTTCAGCTTGTTCACAGGGTTAAATTTCAAAGCTTACTCACCATGGAAGGTGAGTTAGAGCTACAGGGATTGTATTTATGCGTCTTTGAAATTTAATTCTGTGTTCAACAAGCATCACAACCACTCCCGCCTTTACCCTTCATCCTTTTCTTTTTCCCCTTGAAACTTCTTCACCCCGTCCCCAGATCTGCAATATATCGAGACCGGCAATTGGCCGGAGCAGACCAAAAGAGGTAAGACCGTGACAACTATCGTATCTGTTCGTCGAAACGGTAAAGTCGTTATCGCTGGTGATGGCCAGGTATCCCTGGGCAACACCGTTATGAAAGGTAACGCCCGCAAAGTGCGCCGTTTATACAACAACAAAGTGCTGGCTGGCTTTGCCGGCGGTACAGCGGACGCCTTCACCCTATTCGAGCGTTTCGAGCGCAAGCTGGAAATGCACCAAGGCCACCTGCTAAAAGCGGCAGTGGAACTGGCAAAAGACTGGCGTACCGACCGTATGCTACGCAAACTGGAAGCCCTGCTGGCCGTCGCTGATGAGACCGGCTCGCTGATCATCACAGGTAACGGTGATGTGGTTCAGCCTGAAAACGACCTGATCGCCATTGGCTCAGGCGGCAACTTCGCCCAAGCCGCAGCAACAGCCCTGCTGGAGAACACCGATCTCAGCGCCCGCGAAATCGCCGAGAAATCACTGAAAATTGCCGGTGATATCTGCGTCTTCACCAACCAGTTCCACACCATTGAAGAGCTTGAAGAGAAATAAGGAAGGGCTATGTCTGAAATGACTCCTCGCGAAATCGTCCATGAGCTTGACCGCCACATTATCGGTCAGGACAAAGCTAAGCGTGCAGTGGCCATTGCCCTGCGTAACCGCTGGCGCCGCATGCAACTCCCTGAAGAGCTGCGTGTCGAAGTCACCCCGAAGAATATTCTTATGATCGGCCCAACCGGTGTCGGTAAAACCGAAATTGCCCGCCGCCTGGCCAAACTGGCCAATGCGCCGTTCATCAAGGTCGAAGCCACCAAGTTCACCGAAGTGGGCTACGTGGGTAAAGAAGTCGAAACCATCATTCGCGATCTGACGGATGTCGCAGTGAAGATGACCCACCAACAGGCGATGGAAAAAGTGCGCTTCCGCGCCGAAGAACTGGCCGAAGACCGTATCCTGGATATCCTGCTGCCGCCGGCACGCGATGCCTGGGGCCAGAACGAAGAAGCCGACAACAACTCTTCGGCCCGCCAGTCATTCCGCAAAAAGCTGCGTGAAGGCAAGCTGGATGACAAGGAAATCGAAATTGATGTTGCCGCCCCGCAAATGGGTGTCGAGATCATGGCGCCTCCAGGCATGGAAGAGATGACCAACCAGCTTCAGGGCATGTTCCAGAACCTGGCGGGCAACACCACCAAGAAGCGAAAAATGAAAATCAAGGACGCGATGAAAGCCGCGACCGAAGAAGAAGCCGCCAAGCTGGTTAACCAGGAAGAGCTCAAAGAGCAGGCGATCTTCGCGGTCGAGAACAACGGTATCGTATTCCTCGACGAAATTGACAAGATCTGTAAACGCGGCGACACCTCCGGCCCGGATGTATCGCGCGAAGGTGTCCAACGCGACCTGCTACCGCTGGTTGAAGGCAGCACAGTCTCAACCAAGCACGGCATGGTACGTACCGACCACATCCTGTTCGTGGCCTCTGGTGCTTTCCAAGTGGCCAAGCCATCAGACCTGATCCCTGAGCTGCAGGGCCGTCTGCCGATCCGTGTAGAGCTGGAAGCCCTGACCAGCAACGACTTCAAGCGCATCCTGACCGAGCCGAATGCGTCTCTGACCGAGCAGTACAAAGCCCTGATGGCAACCGAGTCGGTGGACATCGAGTTTGCCGAGAGCGGGATCAACAAGCTGGCCGAAGCGGCATGGCAGGTGAACGAACGTACCGAGAATATCGGTGCCCGCCGGCTGCACACGGTGATGGAACGTCTGATGGAAGAGCTGTCTTACGACGCTTCTGAGAAATCCGGCGACAAGATTGTGATCGACGATACCTACGTGACATCACGCCTGGGCGAGCTAGTCGAAGACGAAGATCTCAGCCGCTTCATCCTGTGATCCATCCCAGCGCATGACAACAAACGGCACCCCCAGCGGGTGCCGTTTTTTTGTTCTCAAACAAACAAAGTGGCGATAAAGTTGCCCCCTGCTACAGTTACGCCATAATAAGCACCTACTCGGTTATCGGTAAATCACATTATGAAATCATCTTCTCTCACAATTTGGCTCGATGCGGCAAGGCCGAAGACCCTGCCCCTGG
Organism: Photobacterium gaetbulicola; assembly: GCF_003025515.1. Taxonomy (NCBI): domain Bacteria; kingdom Pseudomonadati; phylum Pseudomonadota; class Gammaproteobacteria; order Vibrionales; family Vibrionaceae; genus Photobacterium; species Photobacterium gaetbulicola. Next base: position 100,140 of record NZ_PYME01000004.1, read on the forward strand.
CCATCGCCTCAATTGTTTGTGGTAGTGCAGTAGCAGGATGGCAAGGAAGTTTCTCCGCAGTCATAGCAGGCCTGGCCCTGTTGACCGCTCTGTTATTGCAAATTCTCTCCAACCTCGCCAATGACTACGGTGACGCGGTAAAAGGCACGGATAACGACCAGCGGCTGGGACCGCAGCGCGCCATGCAGTCAGGTCTGGTCACCCCAGGAGCCATGCGCAAGGCCATGCTGCTCAATATTGCCCTGACGGCAATCAGCGGCTTGAGCCTGATCTTCATCGCCACCAACAACCTGCAGGATATGGTTGGTTTCATGCTGCTCGGCCTGATGGCGATTGTCGCCTCAATCGCCTACACCGTAGGCAATAAGCCCTACGGCTACCGTGGCTTGGGCGATCTTTCGGTATTAATGTTCTTCGGTTGGCTAGGTGTCGCAGGCACCTATTACCTGCAGGCCGGACAGATTGATTCGATCATTATGCTGCCGGCAACGGCCTGTGGCCTGCTGGCCGTGGGCGTGCTCAATATCAACAACCTGCGCGATATCGACAACGATCGCGAGTGCGGAAAACTGACTCTGGCCGTTCGCATGGGGCCGGAATGGGGCCGCAAGTACCACCTTTTCTTGCTGGTTGGCAGCGTGCTGTGTCTGGCACTGTTTGCCTTGCTGGAGCTGCATTCGCCGTTCGGCTGGCTGTTTATCCTCAGTGCCCCGCTGCTGTTCAAACACGGCAAACAGGTACTGCAATCGGCTGACGGTGCGGCCCTGCGCCCGATGATGGCGACCATGGTCAAATGCGCTTTGCTGACCAACTTGCTGTTCGCCGCGGGGGTGGTGCTGGCTGCCGCCTAAGTAACCATGCTAGCGGCAAGGATATCTCCTTGTGCGAAAGCTTATTAACTAGTTATACTTTCAACAAGTTAAGTTTGGCCGCGCCAGCCAGCGGCCAACTAACCCTTTTCAATTGCCACAGAAGAAACGCGATTATGGAATACAATACGTCCGAGTTATGCGATATCTATCTCGACAAAGTTGACGTCGTCGAACCCATGTTCAGCTCCTATGGCGGTCGTAGCTCCTTCGGCGGCCAAGTCACCACGGTCAAATGCTTCGAGGACTGCGGGCTGCTCCGCACTGCGCTGCAAGAGCCGGGGGCCGGCCGAGTATTGCTGGTCGATGGCGGCGGATCGCTGCGCCGAGCTTTACTCGATGCCGAGCTTGCCCAGCTGGCAGCCGATAACCAGTGGGAAGGGTTGATCATTTATGGCTGTGTCCGCCACGTGGATGATCTCGACGAGCTGGATATCGGGATTCAGGCCATGGCTTCAATCCCTGTCGGCGCCGATGAAAACGGCATCGGCGAAATGGATATCGCCGTCAATTTCGGTGGGGTCACCTTCCTGCCGGAAGATCATATCTATGCCGACAATACCGGTGTGATCCTGTCCCCCGAGCCGCTGGATATCGACTAGCGCTTATCCCAGTTGCGCCTATTGTACAGACATAAAAAAACAGAGCCCTTCGGCTCTGTTTTTATTTTTGGTAGCAGACACTTCGGCTGCCAGCAAAAGTACGCTTATTCCACGTGTTCCATTTTGCCCAGCAACGCGCGAACACGCTCCTGCCATGCCTGGTGGTCATGGCGCAGTTTGTTATTCTCTTGCTCCAGCTCTTCGCGGCCAGAACGCAGTGCCTGCGCTTCGCCAGCCAGGCTATCATTTTTTTCTTTTAGTTCTTCAATTTCCATCTGTAGCAGAGAAATTGTATCAACAGCCATTTGTACTTTGGCTTCCAGCTTTTCCAACATTTCTAATGACATATTGTCCACCTGTATTCAGCCTATCAGTTTGCCCTAACCGTTTAAGGCAACGTCCCACAGGCACGTTTACGATTAATTACCGCCTATTCTAACGAGGCTACCGCCTTCTGACATCTACAAATACCATGCTTTGTCGTAAATGGGGAAATTTTGCACGAATTTAATCAAATCCTTGCTTTCCATGTGTTTGCAATACCACTGTCGCCTCGCTATTACCGCTTGGCAAAAGAAATGAGCAAGCCGTACAAATTTCATCCTGCGACACAGCCAAATGCGTAGAATTGCGATCAAACTCTATTTTAATGCACCAACAGCATGCTAATTTTTACCTTGATCGTATCTCTCTTGGAATTTTCCAAGAATTTGCCCCTCTGGCACATCCGACCTTTTTAGGTCGGATTTTTTATTATATAAACAAACACCTACCATCAAGGCACATTTTTACCCCGCCCGAGCAACTACGCAACCAGTAGCAATGGGGGATTTTCCCGCAAAACGGCAACCGTTTGCGCGAACGCGCAAAACAAAAAAACATTTTATGCTCGAACGCACAGTTTTCGCGCAGGGCAATTTTATTCTTAGTAGATTCGAGTACATTAGCCCCACATAAATACAAAAATAGCTATACCCCTACGACATTAGACAAAAGGACTGAACAATGACTACCCAAAAACAACACACCCTGCTCGGCGAATGCCTGGCCGAGTTCATTGGTACTGGGCTGCTGATCTTCTTCGGCGTCGGCTGTGTCGCCGCTCTGGTGCTGACAGGGGCCGAGTTCGGCCAGTGGGAGATCAGTATTATGTGGGGCCTTGGTGTGGCCATCGCCATCTACTGTACCGCGGGTGTCTCCGGCGCCCATATCAACCCAGCCGTCACCATTGCCCTTGCCCTTTTCCACGGCTTCGATAAGCGTAAAGTCCTGCCATACATTGCTGCCCAGCTACTCGGTGCTTTCTGCACCGCGGCGCTGATCTACAGCCTGTACAGCAACCTGTTCATCGAGTTCGAAGCGGCCAACGGTATTGTTCGTGGTAGCGAAGCTAGCCTGGCGACTGCCGGCATATTCTCGACCTACCCGCATGCCGCACTGTCATTTGCCGGTGCCTTCGCGGTGGAGTTTGTGATCACTGCGGTACTGATGTTTGCCATCTTGGCAATTGGTGATGAGAAAAACGGCGCGCCACGTGGCGCAATGGGCCCGCTGCTGATCGGTATCTTGATTGCGGTTATCGGTGGCTCACTCGGTCCACTCACCGGTTTTGCGATGAACCCGGCCCGTGACTTTGGCCCTAAATTCTTCGCCTTCCTAGCTGGCTGGGGTGATATGGCTTTGACCGGTGGTAAAGATATCCCGTACATGATTGTACCTATCCTTGCCCCTATCATGGGTGCCGCCTTCGGTGGTTGGCTATACCCGAAAGCCATCGGTGCCTACTTGCCAGGCAACCGCTGCACCCTGCCGAACCAGTGCGAAGACACGGCAGAAGAAGCCGCAAACGCCTAGTAACAACTTCATAAAGCGAGAACATTATCGGCCTGCCTCCGCACAGGCCGATCCGAACACCACACTCTACTACCCTTATATAATGACAATGAGAGGAAACCGTTATGACTACTGAGCAAAAGTACATTGTTGCACTCGATCAGGGTACGACCAGCTCCCGTGCCGTGGTGCTTGATCACAACGCCAACATTGTGTGCTCGTCACAGCGTGAATTCACCCAAATTTACCCCAAGGCTGGATGGGTCGAGCATGATCCTCTAGAAATCTATGCGACCCAGAGCTCAACACTGGTTGAAGCCCTGGCCAAAGCTGGGATCCGCTCGGACCAAGTCGCTGGTATCGGTATTACCAACCAGCGCGAAACCACCATTGTCTGGAACAAGAACACAGGTAAGCCGGTTTACAACGCCATTGTATGGCAGTGCCGCCGTACGGCAGATACCTGTGAAGAGCTGAAAAAAGCCGGCCTGGAAGAATACATCCGCGAAAACACCGGTCTGGTGGTCGACCCTTACTTCTCTGGCACTAAAATCAAGTGGATCCTCGACAATGTCGAAGGCGCCCGCGAAGAGGCCGAAGCCGGTAACTTGCTGTTCGGTACCGTGGATACCTGGTTGATCTGGAAGATGACCCAGGGACGCGTCCACGTTACCGACTACACCAATGCTTCGCGCACCATGGTGTTCAACATCAACACCCTGGAGTGGGACGAAAAACTTCTCAAAGCACTGGATATTCCGCTTTCTATGATGCCGGAAGTGAAATCGTCGTCTGAGGTCTACGGCGAAACCAACATCGGTGGTAAGGGCGGTACCCGTATTCCAATCGCCGGTATTGCCGGTGACCAGCAAGCAGCCCTATTCGGCCAGATGTGTGTGGAACCAGGCCAGGCCAAGAACACCTACGGAACGGGCTGTTTCCTACTGATGAATACCGGTAAGGAAAAAGTGACCTCGCACAACGGCCTGCTGACCACGCTGGCATGCGGCCCTAAAGGCGAAGTGGCTTACGCCCTTGAGGGTGCGGTATTTATGGGCGGCGCCTCTATCCAGTGGTTACGCGATGAAGTGAAATTGCTTGATGACGCCAAAGACTCCGAATACTTCGCCGAAAAAGTCGGTAGTGCCAATGGGGTCTATGTCGTTCCTGCATTCACCGGCCTTGGCGCCCCATACTGGGACCCATATGCCCGTGGTGCTATCGTCGGCCTGACTCGTGGCGTAAACAGCAACCACATCATCCGTGCAACGCTGGAAAGTGTCGCCTACCAGACCCGTGACGTACTGGATGCGATGCAGGCTGACTCCGGCATCAAGCTGGGTACCCTGCGTGTCGACGGTGGTGCCGTGGCCAATAACTTCCTGATGCAGTTCCAGTCAGACATCCTTGATACCGAAGTCCATCGTCCCGTGGTTACCGAAGTCACCGCACTGGGCTCCGCCTACCTCGCTGGTCTGGCTGTTGGCTTCTGGGGCAGTATCGATGAACTGAAAGACAAAGCGGTATTGGATCGCAAGTTCGTCGCCTGCAACGACGATGGCAAGCGTAACCGCCGTTACAACGGCTGGAAGCGCGCAGTCGAGTGTGCCAAGGGCTGGGCAGTCGAAGACGACATCTAATTCCCGTCCCGTAGTACACGCTTCAAGCGTTACCCAAGTTTTCTATCAAGGCCTGCACTAGCAGGCCTTTTTTCGTCGACTGGCGGCGAACCACCAAGAAATAAACATTTTTGCGCTAACGCAAACGTTTCCTTGCAACCTGTGTTAGAATCGCCGCCAGATTTATTCGGGCCTGTAGCCTACAGGCCCTAGCCCACTGATTTCTATTTCTGGAGTAATCATGAAACGCGATTTGGCGATGGCATTTTCTCGTGTCACTGAAGGCGCTGCACTGGCTGGCTACAAATGGCTAGGCCGTGGCGACAAGAATGCAGCAGACGGTGCTGCGGTTGAGGTTATGCGCTCGCTGCTTAACCAAACCGAGATTGAAGGTGAAATCGTAATCGGTGAAGGCGAAATTGATGAAGCGCCTATGCTTTACATCGGCGAGAAGGTCGGTACCGGCGGTGATGCAGTAGATATCGCGGTAGACCCAATCGAAGGGACCCGCATGACAGCGATGGGCCAGAACAATGCCCTGGCGGTACTGGCCGCTGGCGAGAAAGGCTCTTTCCTCAAAGCGCCTGACATGTACATGGAAAAGCTGGTTGTCGGCCCGGGTGCCAAAGGCGTGATTGATCTGAGCAAGCCGCTGGCAGAAAACCTGGAAGCAACGGCTGCAGCCCTGGGCAAGACCCTGGAAAGCCTGGTTGTGATCACGCTGGCGAAACCGCGCCACGATGCGGTTATTGCCGAGATGCAAGCCATGGGTATCCGCGTCTACGCCGTACCAGACGGCGATGTTGCGGCATCTATCCTGACCTGTATGCCTGACAGCGAAGTCGATATTATGTACTGCATCGGCGGCGCGCCAGAAGGGGTGGTCTCTGCCGCCGCAATCCGCGCGCTGGGCGGTGACATGCACGGCCGCCTGCTTCCTCGCCACGAAGTCAAAGGCGACACACCGGAAAACCGCGAGCACGGCCAGATGGAAATCGACCGCTGCCGTGAAATGGGTATCGAGCCAAACACCGTGCTGCGCATGGAAGACATGGCACAGAGCGATAACGTGATCTTCGCCGGTACTGGCATCACCAAGGGTGATCTGCTGGATGGCATCAGCCGCCAGGGCAACATCGCGACCACGGAAACCCTACTGATCCGCGGCAAGTGCCGTACTATCCGTCGAATCAAGTCGACCCACTACCTGGATCGCAAAGACGACGCTATCAAGGGCCACATCCTGTAAGATATCGCTCTTCTTCTATCTAGCGCGCCAATCGGCGCGCTTTTTTGTCTCCGCCCCCCCACAGCTGCCCTACTTACCACCTGCCGCGTTTTGACTTTGTAAAGTTGTTGCTTTATTTACCAACCTGACTACATAATTAACTATGCTAACTTGTTACCTGGGGTGGCCATGAAAACCATCGACAAAATACTCTACCGGATGAAGCGTGACGGCCCGGTTACCGCCAAGATGCTGGCCGAGGACTTCCAGCTCACCACCATGGGAGTGCGCCAACACCTTCAGGGGCTAGAAGAAGATGGCCTAGTCGACTTCGAAGACATCAAAGCCAAAGTCGGCCGGCCAACCCGCCATTGGCGCCTGACCCAAAAAGGCCATCGCCGTTTTGCCGATCGCCATGGCGATCTTATTATTCAAATGCTTGATTCTGTCGAAGAGTTGTTTGGCCTGGATGGGCTGAGCAAAGTTGTCGATCGGCGAGAGGCTCAAACCTTTGAACAATACCAAGCCCAACTGGCCGGGGTGGAAAATATCGCAGAAAAACTGCAAATCCTGACTACACTCAGGGAGCGGGAAGGTTACATGGCCGAGCTTCATCAGGACGGTGAAGATTTCGTGCTGATAGAAAACCACTGCCCGATATGCCACGCGGCCCAACGCTGCCCATCACTGTGCCAGTCCGAGCTGGCAGTTTTCCAACGCCTGCTGGGCAGCGAATACCAGGTCAACAGACAGGAACACATCATTGCCGGAGAGAGGCGCTGTGCATATCGAATAATAAAATCATAACGAGGAGAACATTATGGCTGACTGGATCCCTGCAGAGGTTATCAAAAACCGTCATTGGAACAATGACTTGTTCAGCTTAGTGCTGCAAGCCAATATCGAGCCGTTCAAAGCTGGCCAGTTTACCAAGCTGGGGCTGGAGATCGACGGCAAAATGATCCAGCGCGCCTACTCCTTCGTTAACCCTCCCTCTAGCAATCAGATCGAAGTCTATGCCACCCGAGTCGCCGACGGCCTGCTCTCCCCCCGGCTCCACGCCCTCAAGCCTGGCCAGCAGGTATTCATCTCCGCCCGCGCCAACGGCTTCTTCACCTTGGAGGAGGTTCCTGACAGCGATCACCTATGGTTGCTGGCAACCGGTACCGCCATCGGCCCATACCTCTCCATCCTGCGCGAGTCCGCGGCCTGGCAGCGATTTCGCAAAATCGTGCTGGTCCATGCGGTACGCTTTTCGGCTGACCTGAGCTATCAGGCCGAGATCAATACGCTTAAAGAGCTGTACCCGGAGCAGCTGATCGTCCAGCCCTTCGTCAGCCGGGAGCCGGCCCCCCCGGCTCTGCCGGGACGTATCCCCCAGGCCATCGCGGACGGCATGCTAGAGCGCCATGTCGGCCTCACCCTCACGCCTGAGCAAAGCCAAATCATGCTGTGTGGTAACCCTGAAATGGTTCGGGAAACCAAAGCGGTATTGGAGCAAAAGGGATTTAGCAAAAACCTGCGCCGCCAGCCCGGTCAAATCACCACCGAACACTATTGGTAAACTACGGCAGGCCCGGCCAGCCGGGCTTGCCCTTCTTCCTGCCCGACAAAATGCTGCCGTGTCTCATTCCTGAGCCAGTTTATCGCCCTGCTGACAACTAACTTTATTGCATAGCAACCGCGCGGATAGGCATCACGCCAGTCCACGCACCGCGGTTTTTGGCGTAAGGGGAAGTACGATGCAGACACTGCCACCATTTGATGAATTGAGAACCATGGCCGAGAAGGAGCCGGAGAAGCTCGAAGCCCTGCGGCTGGCAATGAGCGAGGAGATCATCCGCAATGCCAGCAGCGAGATGCAGCCCCGGCTGCGGGCTCAGATGAGCCATATCAACCAGGTGATCGCCAAAGGCAAGAACCCTAACCATACCAATATCATGCTGATGGCAGAGCTGCAGCAGCAGCTCAAGCGGTTTGCCCAAGCCCTCAACGCACCGCAGACCCTGACCGAACATCAGGCCGAAATAAAGCCCTTTGCCCGGCCGGGCTCACAAGACAAATCAGCCTAACAGCTAACCTTGAGGAAACAGTCGCTGTCCATATCGCGGATATCCACCGTCAGGCTATTGATGGTACTGGCATGCTGTTCTAGAGCGCTCATCAGGGCGCGGGATAATTCGCGCTTGACCTCGGCGCTGCGGCCGGAGAGCATGGTCAGCTCGATATGGATGAAGGTATCGAGATCGCGGCTCTCGCCCACCAGCCAATTATGGCAGCGGTAGCTGCGCGATTTCACCGACTCAGGCTCGAAGATACCGCACTCGAGCAAAATGGTATGTAGATCATCGAGAAGCCCCGGAATATTGACCCGCTCGACCACGGGCTCAGCATACTCCATCACTAAGTTAGGCATCCGCTCCTCCTTGCGCTTTACACTTCACTTATTTTGACCGGAAAAAGCTATACTTCGCATAGCTTTATCCTAAAATGGGCCTCAACCTTAGCGGATCTTATCCCACGACGCCAAAGATACAGGCTATATTTCAATCACGGATCACTGTCTTTTTTTTCCCCGCCATGGTGCGATTCGCACCAGTGTGAAAAAAATTCCCGCGTAGCGGTTCACTTTTGGCGGGGAAAAGGGTACAACCGAGCACAGATATGATTTCGGACAGGAAATTGATTTCCTAAGCTGTGGTAATGTTGGCGCTGCTTTCGGTGTTAACAGATAAGACCGCAGGCAACCCCGTCCAGTGATACTCTATAGCCTAGTGTTTAGCACCGCTAATGGCGGGTAGCTCCCCCGGGCTGTATGCTAAGCTATTGAGTATTTTTTAAGTCAATTTGATATGGAGAAAAGCTATGCGCCATCCTGTGGTTATGGGTAACTGGAAGCTTAACGGTAGCAAAGAAATGGTATCTAACCTTCTTAAGGGCCTTGATGCTGAACTTAAGGGTCTTGAAGGTGTAGACGTTGCCGTTGCGCCACCAGCTATGTACCTTGACCTGGCTGAGCAACTGATCGGCAAAGCTGAGAGCAAAATCATCCTAGGTGCACAGAACGTTGACGTTAACGCGAGCGGTGCTTTCACTGGCGATATCTCTCCAGAGATGCTGAAAGACTTTGGTGCAAGCCACATCATCATCGGTCACTCTGAGCGTCGCGACTACCACAACGAGTCTGACGAGTTCGTTGCCAAGAAGTTCGCGTTCCTAAAAGAGCACGGCCTAACACCTGTACTATGTATCGGTGAGTCAGAAGCACAGAACGAAGCTGGCGAAACAGTTGCAGTTTGTGCTCGTCAAATCGACGCAGTGATCAACACTCAAGGTGTTGAAGCGCTTGAAGGTGCGATCATCGCTTACGAACCAATCTGGGCTATCGGTACCGGTAAAGCAGCAACCGCTGATGACGCACAGCGCATCCACGCCGCTATCCGTGCTCACATCGCTGAGAAGAGCGAAGAAGTAGCGAAGAAAGTTGTGATCCAGTACGGCGGTTCAGTTAAGCCAGAAAACGCTGCCGCTTACTTCGCACAGCCAGACATCGACGGCGCGCTAGTTGGCGGTGCAGCGCTAGACGCAGCCAGCTTCGCAGCAATCGCTAAAGCCGCAGCTGAAGCGAAGAAATAATCCTGTTCTTGGCTAAGAACAACAAATAGAAAAGCTACCCTCGGGTAGCTTTTTTGTTGCAGCCACAACGGCAGCGGCATAAAAAAACCGGCACTCGGCCGGCTTTTTCTATCACAGCAGATCTTAGAACAGCTTGTCAGCCAACTCGTACAGATCTTTGCGCACTGGACGCTTCATATTCTCGATAGCATCGATGATGTCGTGGTGTACCATCTGCTCGTTCTGGATTCCCACACAACGGCCACCGTGACCTTCCATCAGCAGATCCACCGCGTAGGCACCCATGCGTGATGCCAAGATACGGTCGAAGGCTGTAGGCTGACCACCGCGCTGGATGTGGCCCAGCACAGTTGCACGTGTTTCGCGGCCGGTTTCGTCTTCGATGTACTTCGCCAGCTCGTTGGCATCGGTCATCAATTCGGTAAGAGCGATAATCGCATGCTTCTTGCCTTTGTAGATCCCTTCTTTGATCTTCGCTAGCAGCTCTTCTTTGTTCAGGCCCGTTTCTGGTGTAATGATGTACTCACAACCACCGGCAATCGCAGACATCAGGGTCAGATCGCCACAGTGGCGGCCCATTACCTCAACAATCGAAATGCGCTGGTGAGAAGAAGACGTGTCACGCAGGCGGTCAATCGCATCGATAACCGTGTTCAGCGCCGTCAGGTAACCGATGGTGTAGTCAGTACCTGCAACGTCGTTATCAATTGTGCCCGGTAGACCGATACATGGGTAGCCCATTTCAGTCAGCTTCTTCGCACCCATGTACGAACCGTCACCACCGATCACAACCAGTGCGTCGATACCGTGGATCTTCAGGTTTTCGATCGCTTGCTGGCGAACTTTCTCTTCCTTAAACTCAGGAAAACGAGCAGAACCCAGGAATGTACCGCCTTTGTTGATGACGTCTGATACGCTTGAGCGAGTCAGCTTTTCAATACGGTTCTGGTGCAGGCCCTGATAGCCGTCGTAAACACCGTAAACTTCCAGGCCTTCAGACAATGCTGCACGAACAACACCGCGAACAGCCGCGTTCATACCAGGTGCGTCACCACCACTGGTCAATACACCAATCTTCTTAATCATGGTTACCCTCTGACTTTGGGAAATGAAAATTCAAATCCGACATGAGTGGCCGAGGTTCCCCCGCTCGACCCAGGGCCAATACCGACCCCACCTCATGAAAACTGTAACTTTCCTACTAATGTAGGAGTATTACAATTTTGATAAAAAAATTTGTTGATTCATATCACGATAGCCTGCAACTGCACCATGACGCGGGGAGTATCGCCGCTTCATATCGCTATCGAGATCTACAAACAGCTCGCCTATGGACTGGTACCGCAAGCGCCATTGCGCTTGTCCGGCATACCTCTACTTCTTCAGTATAACGGCTGACACCAGAGCCTCCAGTTGTGCCAAGTGAGGAGGAAGACCGCGGGTGATTGTGAACTCATCCTTGATTATCACACCTGACATCATGCACAGGGCTGGGCAATACCCCGCAGTATAGCTTTTTTATGACGAAAATTAATAACAAATTAATTCAAATCGATGTTTTACAACGCCTCCCCTTGGGCTACAAGCAATAAAAAAGCCGCCAAGTGCTTTGGCGGCTTTGGTAAATCAACTGACAGCGATTAGTTCGCTTGCTTACGCTCTAGGCGCTGCTCAATTCGGGCCTGGCACTTTTCAGCACGCTCAGCCTGTAGCTCCTGCAGCTTGGTCTTCTGATCGGCAGTCAGCACCTGCATCATTTCGTGGCGCTGCTTGAGCATGGCAACGCGGCGCTCAACCTGCTGCTGGGACATCTCTTCGGCCAGGGCGCGAACCTGGGCTTCGTCGAAGTTTTCGCTCAGCATAAGCTGTTGCATTTTCTGGTGTTGTGCCTGCATCTCGGCATGGCGCTCAGCCATCGTGCCGCGCATCGCGTCCCTGTTGGTCTGGCGCAGCTCTTTCAGCTCGGTCTTCTGCGCATCGGTCAGATCCAACTGGCGGAACATCCGGCTGTCATCCATGCCGCAGCCACCTTTACCGCCTTGGCCGTTGTGGTGCTTGCCGCCACCGTAAGCCAGAGCAGAGGCAGAGCCAAGGGCTAGAGGAAGGGCAATTGCTAGCGCCATTGTTTTTTTGAAAGTCATCATTATGTTCTTCTCCATTAGAGGCTGCTGTTGCAGCGCCGTAATCTCAGGTACGGATATAGCTTACCCCCTACAAGGTAAAGGGCTGTCTGGTAAACGTAAAACTGCGTAAAGCCAAACCAGTTTTACTTGGCGACCCTGCAACGATTAGGGATACTTACCTTATCGCTGTTGCTTTTTAAAGGTAGAGACTATGGCCAAAATCCTGCTTGTTGATGATGATACCGAATTGACCTCCTTGCTGTCCGACATTCTCGATATGGAAGGGTTTGAGGTTGTCGAGGCCAATAATGGCGAGGAAGGATTGGCCAAGGTCGACGACAGCATTGATCTGATCTTGCTCGACGTGATGATGCCGGTCATGAACGGTACCGAGATGCTGCGTCGCCTGCGTGAGAAGCATGAAACCCCGGTGTTGATGCTGACCGCCAAGGGCGAAGAAATAGACCGGGTACTCGGGCTGGAGCTGGGCGCCGATGACTATATGCCCAAGCCCTTTAGCGATCGGGAGCTGCTGGCCCGCATTCGCGCTATCCTGCGCCGGACCCAAAACCGGAATACCGCCACCAAGGCTGGGCCCGAGTGCCTGAACTATCAGGAGATCGAAATATACCCAGGCCGGCAGGAAGTACTTTGCCACGGCAACCCTATCGAGATGACCGGCACCGAGCTGGCACTACTCAGCTACTTTGTCCAGCATCCGGGCAAGATCATTGCCAAGAACGAACTCAGCCTCGAGGTCCTTGGCAAGCGGCTGGCCCCGTTCGACCGTGCCATCGACATGCATGTTTCTAACCTGCGCAAGAAGCTGCCCGAGCGCGATGACGGCAAGCCATGGATCAAGACCCTGCGTGGCAAGGGCTACCTGCTGGTCGAGGACGCGTAATGAAGCTGCCGCGCTTTTCCAGCCTGTATGGCCGTATCTTTGCGGTATTCTGGCTAACTTTGTTGCTGGTAGTCCTGGTGCTGCTGTTGCTGCCCAACCTGGACCCGCGTACCCAGCACACCATTCCTCAGCCGCAGCAAGAGCGATTCCAGGAGTCGGCCGCCAGTATTTCCAGCCAGATCGCCCGCGATGGCGGCTCGCTGGAGAAAAAACTTAGCCGCTTTACCGACCAAAGCCGTCACAAAGGGTTCCAGCTCTACTTCACCACCACAGATGGCAATGTCATTTCCCCGCGGCGCAACAACAAGGCACTGCGCAACTTCATTACCATGGCCGACAGCCCCAGTGAGCCCAAACAGAAGCTCTATGGCCGCTGGATGATGGCCGGCCCGTTTGAGGTCCAGCACAAGGGCGACACCTTATTGATGTATGTCGGCCGGATCGTCAGAGAGCCGCCGCCGTTTTTCATCCAGATCCTAGACAGGCCTTTCCAGCTACTGCTGCTGACCATGCTGGTCAGTACCCCGTTGCTGCTGTGGTTGGCCTGGGCCATATCCCTACCGGCCCGCCGCTTACAAAATGCCGCCGAGCGGGTAGCCAAAGGGGAGTTCGAGGCCGATCCCCAGCTCGAGTCCGGCTCGAAGGAATTCAAGCAGGCAGGCGCCAGCTTCAACCAGATGGTGCAGGCTATCAACCATATGATTGGCGGCCAGCAGCGCTTGCTGTCCGATATCAGCCATGAGTTGCGCTCACCGCTGACCCGGTTGCGAATGGCTACCGCCCTGGCCAAGCGCAAACAAGGCGAGAGCAACGAGCTGACACGGATAGATACCGAGGCCGAGCGGCTGGAAATCATGATTGCGGAGTTGCTGGAGCTGTCTCGGATGCAGGTCAACAGCCACGAGCAGCGGGAGCACACCGATGCCACCTCGCTGTGGTATGACATGCTGGAAGATGCCCGCTTCGAGGCCGAGCAGTGCGGCAAGCAGCTGGACTACACCCCGCTGGAAGAGTGGCCGTTGCACGGTAACCCCAACTTGCTGATCAGCGCGTTGGAGAACGTCGTCCGCAATGCCATCAAATACGGTAACGATCATATCCGGATCTGCTTTGAGGCCCAGACAAAGCACCTTTGTATCATGGTCGAAGACAACGGCGAAGGCGTCCCCGACAATGAGCTGGACGATATTTTCCGCCCGTTCTACCGCGTTTCAACCGCACGGGATCGCAGCAGCGGCGGCACCGGGCTAGGGCTAGCCATCACCGAAAGCGCCATCCGCCAGCACAGCGGCACCATCCAGGCCTGCCGCAGCGAGCTGGGCGGGCTCAAGGTCACCATCACCCTGCCGCTATCGCGCTAGCCGCCATGACCAACGCAAACAGCGGCCTGCAACCAGGTCGCCGCTTGCCGGCGATTTTTTCTGCTGCGCTTTTCCCGTACAATAGCGCGATTGTCACCACGGATTGTCTACTATGTTTGATATCGCCCTTTACGAACCGGAGATCGCCCCAAATACCGGCAACATCATCCGCCTCTGCGCTAACTGTGGGGCCAACCTCCACTTGATCGAACCGCTGGGCTTCGACCTGGAAGAGAAAAAGCTGCGCCGTGCCGGCCTGGACTACCACGATCTGGCCCACGTCCACCGCCATGCCAATTTCGAGGCCTTTCTTGCCCACATCGGCGAGCGCCGGATCTTCGCCTGCACCACCAAGACCACCAACTTCCACACCAACGCCAAGTTCGAAGAAGGCGATGTACTGCTGTTCGGCCCGGAAACCCGCGGCCTACCCGCCGAGCTGATCGAAAGCCTGCCGCTCGAGCAGCGCCTGCGTATCCCAATGCACCCGGACAGCCGCAGCTTGAACCTATCCAATGCCGCGGCAATCATTGGCTACGAGGCCTGGCGCCAACTTGGCTTCAAAGGGGCGATATAGATGAGGCTAGTGGCTAGTGGCTAGTGGCTAGTGGCTAGTGGCTAGTCAAGATTGTTGCCATAAAAAAGCGAGAGGGACTCCTCTCGCTTTTTTAGTTTAAAGAACGTGTTTAAATTGGCTCAGGGGCACCATCACACCATGAGCATTGCTCTTCCTCGTACCTCAAGCCTATGGCCTCTGGCCTGATCTTAAATCCCATCCCCAGCCGTAAACGTCTGGCTGGTGCCGTTGAACTGCTGGTCCATGTCCATCGACGGCTTGTCGCTGCTCGGGCGGCCGACGATCTTGGCCGGCACCCCGGCGACAGTGGTATGGGGCGGCACCGGGTTGAGCACCACCGAGCAGGAGCCGATCTTGGCGCCCTCGCCCACTTCGATATTACCCAGGATCTTGGCCCCGGCACCGATCATCACCCCTTCGCGGATTTTCGGGTGGCGATCGCCCCCTTCCTTACCGGTACCGCCCAGAGTAACGTCCTGCAAGATAGACACGTCATTCTCGATCACTGCTGTCTCACCGATCACAATCCCGGTGGCATGGTCGAACATAATGCCTTGGCCGATGCGTGCCGCCGGGTGGACATCCACCTGGCAGGCGACCGAAATTTGATTTTGCAAATACACCGCCAGCGCCACACGTTTCTGCTTCCACAGCCAGTTAGCCACCCGGTAGCCCTGCAAGGCATGAAAGCCCTTGAGGTAGAGCAAAGGGATAGAAAACATCTCTACCGCCGGATCCCGCTCGACAACAGCCCGGATATCACAGGCTGCTGACTCGGTGATCAGACAATCGGCAGCAAAAGCCTCTTCTATCACTTCACGTACCGCCATAGCTGGCATCGATGGCGTAGCCAGCTTATTGGCCAAAATATAGCTCAGTGCCGCAGCCAGGTTATCGTGCTTGATAATGGTGGCATGGTAAAAGCTCGCGAGCATTGGCTCCTGCTCTGACTGCTGCCTTGCTTCCTGCTTGATAGCCTGCCAAACGGCATATTGTTGACATTCCCTCACATTACCCTCGGTATCATTACTGTTGGTATCGGCTTGCTTTAACTTTAACGCGCTCTGAAAAAAAAACAACGCAGGCCAAAACAGCCCGCGTTGCATCTTAAGTAGAACAGATTGGATGCATAGGACTCCAAACTGTTATTCGTCTTTTTTCTCGCGGGCCAGCAGATCCTTGGCCGCTTCGCGGGCATCTTTGCCCTGGTACAGCACTTGGTAGATCTGTTCGGTGATCGGCATTTCGACCCCCATCCGCTGAGAAAGAACCCAGACTTCCTTGGTGTTGCGATAGCCCTCGACCACCTGGCCAATTTCTTCCTGGGCCTGGTCAACGTCTTTGCCTTGGCCCAGCGCCAAGCCGAAACGGCGGTTGCGAGATTGGTTATCGGTACAAGTCAGCACCAAATCACCAAGGCCAGCCATCCCCATAAAGGTTTCAGGCTGAGCACCCAATGCAGCACCCAAGCGTGACATTTCGGCCAGACCACGGGTGATCAATGCGGTACGGGCGTTGGCACCAAAGCCAATACCATCCGACATCCCCGCACCAATCGCAATCACGTTCTTGACCGCACCGCCCAGCTGCATACCGGTAAAATCGCTATTGCTGTAAACCCGGAAGGTTTTGCTGCAGTGAATTTTGTCCTGCAGATCGCGAACAAACTCGTCATCCGGCGACGCCACGGAAATCGCTGTCGGCATACCTGCAGCAAGCTCCTTGGCAAACGTCGGTCCTGACAATACCGCCAACGGCACATCTTCACCCAGCGCCTCAACGGCCACGTCTTTGAGCAGGCGGCCCGTTTCCGGCTCCAGCCCCTTGGTCGCCCAGCAGACGCGGGAATCGTCACGCAAGTGCGGCTTGACATTGCCCAGTACCTCGCCGAACACATGGCTCGGCACCACCACCAACAGATCGCGGCTGGCCTTGACGGCCTGCTCCAAGTCGGCAGTGACAATCAGGGAATCGGGGAAAGCGACACCCGGCAGGAATGCCTCGTTGGCACGATCCATTTCCAGCTGCGCCATATGCTCCGGCTCGTGGCCCCACAGGATCACAGTGGCACCGTTACGGGCCAAGGAAATAGCCAATGAGGTACCGTATGAGCCGGCGCCTAGCACCGCCATGGAAATTACTTGTTCTGAGCCTGGATTCATTGTGTCCACCCTAAAGCTTACGCTTCGGTGTTTTCTGGGTTAGCTTGCGCCTGGTTCTGCAGGTAGTTCATGAACAGTGCATCGAAATTAACCGGTGCTAGGTTCAGCTGAGGGAATGTACCCTTAACCACTAGGCTTGAAATCGTTTCGCGAGCATATGGGAACAGGATGTTCGGGCAGAATGCGCCTAGGCAGTGGGCAAGCTGTGGTGCTTCCATACCCGCAACTGAGAAGATACCGCCCTGCTGAACTTCACATAGGAATGCAGTTTCTTCTTCATTCTTCACCGTTACAGTCAGACGAAGAACAACCTCGAATACACCTTCACCCAGTTCGCGGCTCTGCGTGTCTAGATCCAGTTTCACGTCTGGGTTCCACTCTTTCTGGAACATCTGTGGTGAGTTTGGTGCTTCGAAAGACACATCTTTCAGGAAGATACGCTGGATTTGGAAGTTTTGCTGTGCTTCGTTGTTTGCTGCTTCAGCCATGTTAGAGTCCTTTTTCTCTCATGCCCACGGAAGTGAGCCTATCAATATCGCAACCATGATAACTATCACAACTGCACAAAATTCGGTATGTCCCCGCAGCCCAACCAGGTGTGCCGCGGGAGGGCAGAATTACTTTCTTGCCTTGCCTGACTTACTGCGGATCAGCGGCAGGTTCGCCTCGTTCCAAGAAATCAGGCCGTCTTTGAGCAGGTTCACGTTCTCGAAACCGGCTTTGCTCAGCAGGTTGGCACTTTCTTGCGCCGTTTGACCTGTCTTGCATACTACGATGATTGGGGCTTGCTTGTATTTTTCAAGATCTGCCAAGTTCTGTTCTTTGATTTGGCTAGGCAAAATGTGAAGTGCGCCAGCAATATGGCCGCCACGGTACTCATCGCGGCTACGGATATCGACAAACACGCCGTCTTCACGGTTAACCATCACGGTCGCTTCATTTGGGGTGACAATCTTGTAGCCAGCCGTCTTTTGCTTGACGTAAGACGTAATGATAGCCACAACCAAGCCAACCCATACCAATGACAACATTGGGTTACTTGTTACAAAATCAATGTATTGCTGCATGACCTTCGCTCTATATTCCTAATACCAGCCTGCTGTAACCCAGGCTCGAGTCAACAAAATTCAAAGACCCCGAGTATACCCGCGACAGCCTAGTTGTACAGCAGGATGCAATAAATCCGCGCGGCGGCTCACTGGCCTTTGGCGCTCTCAGTATAAGTCTTAACTGGCTTGAGCATTATTGCAGCACAATAAAAAGTGAAAAAAACTGTGCTTCAGGGCTTACACTGAAAGGCAGAAATGAATATATTTCCGTAGGAAGATAACAATCTATTTACAGCATAGTTTGATCTTGACCTACAGTTTGCGCCATAAACTGTAGTAAAATTACGGCCGCTGCGATCAATTCCCTAAGTCCCCGCCAATGAGGGCTTAGGTAATTGATCGAAATTACATTTCAGGTTTTAACATACGAGGGACAGCATATGTCTGCTAAGAAGCCATTGGCTTTGGTTATCCTAGATGGCTGGGGTTACCGCCAAGACAACGCCAACAACGCTATTGCTAACGCCAACACGCCAGTTATCGACGGCCTGATGGCAAACGAAGCAAATACCCTGATCTCAGCATCAGGTATGGATGTTGGCCTGCCTGACGGCCAGATGGGTAACTCTGAAGTAGGTCACACCAACATCGGTGCCGGCCGCATCGTTTACCAAGATCTAACCCGCATCACCAAATCAATTGCTGACGGCGACTTCTTCGAAAACCCTGCGATGACAGGCGCTATCGACAAAGCCGTTAACGCAGGCAAAGCTGTACACATCATGGGCCTGATGTCTCCGGGCGGTGTTCACAGCCACGAAGACCACATCGCAGCCGCTGTTGAAATGGCAGCCAAGCGCGGTGCTGAGAAGATCTACCTACACTGCTTCCTTGACGGCCGTGATACGCCACCTCGCAGCGCACAGGCATCACTTGAGCGTTTCGACGCCCTGTTTGCTGAGCTAGGCAAAGGCCGCGTTGCTTCTCTAGTGGGTCGTTACTACGCGATGGACCGTGACAACAACTGGGATCGCGTTGAAGTTGCCTACAACCTACTGACAGCAGCCAACGCTGAGTTCAACGCGGCATCTGCCGTGGAAGGCCTACAAGCGGCTTACGCCCGTGACGAGAACGACGAGTTCGTTAAAGCGACTGAAATCCGTGCCGAAGGTCAGGACGTTGCGGCAATGGAAGATGGCGACGCGGTTATCTTCATGAACTACCGTGCTGACCGTGCACGCCAAATCACCCGCGCCTTCGAAGTTGACTTCGCTGGTTTTGAGCGTGCCCAGTTCCCGGCACTTGCGGATGTCGTGATGCTGACCCAGTACGCCGCTGACATCAACCTGCCTATCGCTTTCCCACCAGCAGACCTGGTTAACACTCTAGGTGAGTGGCTATCGAAGAAAGGCAAGAAGCAGCTACGTATCTCCGAAACTGAGAAGTACGCGCACGTGACCTTCTTCTTCAACGGCGGCGTAGAGAACGAGTTTGACGGCGAAGAGCGCCAGCTAGTGGCTTCGCCGAAAGTCGCGACTTACGATCTGCAGCCTGAAATGAGCGCACCAGAGCTGACTGACAAACTGGTTGCGGCCATCAAGAGCGGTGAGTTCGATACCATTATCTGTAACTACCCTAACCTGGATATGGTTGGCCACACCGGCGTTTACGACGCTGCCGTGCAAGCAACCGAAGCGGTTGACGGCTGCCTGGGTCGCGTGGTGGAAGCTATCCGTGAAATGGACGGCCAGCTGCTGATCACTGCCGACCACGGTAACGCAGAAATGATGGTTAACCCGGAAACCGGTGGTATCCACACGGCGCACACCAGCCTACCTGTACCGCTAGTGTACGTAGGTGACAAAGCGCTGACGCTGAAAGAAGGCGGTAAGCTGTCTGATCTAGCGCCAACTATGCTGGCCCTAACAGATATGGAAATCCCTGCAGAGATGACTGGTCAGGTGCTGTTTGATCTGAAATAATCTCCCCCATGCGGGAAGTTATCAAACACCTACACCATAGTCTTCGCGCCAGTGCATTTTGCACTGGCGCTTTTCTATGCCTGCTCTTTGGCTCCAGTGCCTTGGCCGATGAAGGCCAGCTCAAAGGGGTCAAGCAGGAAATATCACGCCAGCAAAACCAGGTCGCCACCAACCGCAAAAAGGTTGACCAGATCCAGAAAAGCCTGCGCCAGCAGGAAGTCGGTATTGCCGAAACCGCCAAGGCGATCCACCAAGCCGAACAACGCTCAGGCGAATTAGAAACATCTATCCGCTCGCTGAGACAACAACTCGAGCAGCTGCGCCAGCAGCAACTCGGCCAGCAAGAGCTGCTCAAGGAATTACTCAACGCCCACTACAAGCAAGGCAAGCAGAGTCAATTGGCCCTGATGCTCAGCGGTGAAGACAGCAGCCAACTCGACCGCTTTACCGTCTATGCCGAGCGCCTCAGCCAGGCCCGCAGCCATGCGCTTGATGAACTGGCAGCAACCACTACCGAATTGCAGCTCAAGCAACACCAGTTGGCTGAGCAACAAAAAGAGCAACAGGCATTGCTGGCCAAGCTCACGAAACAAAAGCGCAAGCTGGAATCCGAGCGCAGCCAACGGCAGAAAACCGTAAACAACCTGCGCAGCCAGCTGACCACCGATAACCAGTATCTGGCCGAACTGAAAGAAAACGAGCAGCGGCTGATCAAGGAAATCGAAAAGGCCCGGGCAGCGGCAGAAGCGGCTCGCCGGGTGCCGATGGATGGTTTGGCCAAACAAAAAGGCAAACTGCCGTGGCCGGTCAAAGGTCAGATCCTGCATAGCTATGGCACCAGCCAGCAAGGCGAACTGCACTGGAAAGGCATGGTCATTGCCCAATCAGCCGGCAGCCCAGTCAAAGCCATTTATCCTGGCAAGGTGGTATTTGCCGATTGGCTACGAGGTTACGGTTTGGTGCTGGCTGTCGACCACGGCAAGGGCGACATGAGCTTTTACGGCTACAACCAGACCTTGCTCAAGAAGGTCGGTGATACGGTACAGGCCAACGAGAATATTGCCCTGATCGGCGACAGTGGCGGTCAGGCACAGTCGTCCCTGTACTTTGAAATCCGCCGCAAGGGTTCGCCGACCAACCCGCGAGCCTGGCTGACAAGATAACAGGCCGTTTGCTGACACCACAGACAAATACTTTCCGCTGCAACCGATAAGCAAGGAATCGCTTTTGGCAAAGAGTCGTGTATTGAGGAAGTGGGCCCTTGCCCTCGTATTCGCCAGTCTTGGCGCACCCAGCGGGGCCTTTGCGGCCAAATTGGCCATTGTGATCGACGACCTTGGCTACCAGCCCATGCCCGAGGCCCTCTCGGCCCTGCCGGCACAGATCAGCGTCTCCATCCTGCCCGACACCCCCTATGACCAAGCGACCAGCCAATTGGCCCACCGACAGCGACGCGATGTGCTGCTCCATATGCCGATGGAACCCCTGCACCGTGCCCCGCTGGAAATGGCTACCCTGACCCGCCAGATGGATCAGCAAACCTTCCAGCGCACACTCCGCAGTGGGCTGGCGCGGGTACCGGATGCCATTGCCGTCAACAACCACATGGGCAGCGCTCTGACCCAAAACCCACAGGCGATGGGCTGGGTGATGGAAGTGTTGTCCGAGCAAGGGCTGTTCTTCCTCGACAGCCGCACCACCGCCAAGTCAGTCGCCCTCAAGCAGGCCGAGCGACAGAATGTTCCCGCCCTGCGCCGCCATGTTTTTCTCGACCACCTCAGTACCGAAAAATTCATCAGCCAGCAGCTCTCAAGAGCCATCCGCCAGGCCAAGACAAACGGCTATGCCATCGCTATCGGCCATCCTTACCCGGTCACCCTTGATGTCTTGGGCCAGGCACTCCCGCAGCTCGAAGCGCAAGGGATCCAGCTGGTCCGGCTATCGGAGCTATCCCCGTCCTACTGATTAGGCCTCTTTCTCGATCTGCGCCCGGTAATGCGCCTTTAACTGCAGGACTTGTGCCTTGCCTTCGGCGGTGGTCAGCGGCCTGACGATACCGAGAATATGCAGCACCCCCTGGTAGAGTACCGCTTTGGTGATCTTGGCTCCCGGGGCCTGGGTGGTCTGGTAGGAGATCCAGCTCGAGGCAACCAGCTTCAAGGTCGTCGCCAGGTTCTCAAGCTCTTCTTCTTCGATATCCAGCAACCCACCGCTACGGAAGCTGGCCATCATCGCCATGATGTCCTTGTGCAGCCCTTCCTGTGCCGCCAGGTATTTTTGCTGCAGCTCCGGATCACGCTGCAAGATATCAGGCAGGTTGGCATAGAAGAAACGGTAGCGCCACATCAGCATGAATACCGAATCCAGGTATACCAACAGATCGTCGGCCGTTATTTGCTGATGCTCAAGGGGTTGGAAGTGAATACTGAGATCATGCGCGTATTGATCGAAAATACTGTGTATAATCTCTTCCTTATTGCGGAAATGATAATACAGGTTACCGGGGCTAATCCCTAGATGGGCAGCAATATGGTTAGTGGTAATATTCGGCTCACCGCTTTCGTTGAAAAGCTCCAGTGCAGCCAGGATGATTTTGTCACGGGTTTTCATTTGCTTCTCACTTCTCTGCCCAAAAAAATTGGCAATCTGCTAATACTATCATAAACCTATTCTATAACAGCGGGTCTAACCCTTGTTATCCACCCACTGACTGGAAGAGCCATGATTATAGTAACTGGTGGTGCCGGGATGATCGGCAGCAATCTTGTAAAAGCGCTCAACGCGCAGGGCCGCAACGATATTTTAGTGGTCGACAACCTCAAAGACGGCACCAAATTTGCCAATCTGGTCGATCTGGATATTGCCGATTACATGGACAAGGAAGACTTCATCACCCAAATCATGGCGGGCGACGACTTCGGACCGATCGATGCGGTATTTCACCAGGGGGCCTGCTCGTCGACCACCGAGTGGGACGGCAAGTACATGATGCTCAACAACTACGAGTATTCCAAAGAGCTGCTGCATTACTGCCTCGAGCGTGCCATTCCGTTCCTGTACGCCTCCTCTGCCGCTACCTACGGCGGCCGCGACCACGACTTCATCGAAGCGCGCGAGTACGAAGGGGCACTCAATGTCTACGGCTATTCCAAGCAGCTGTTCGACAACTATGTCCGCCGTCTGTGGCAAGATGCCGAGGAGCACGGCGAAACCCTGTCGCAAGTTACCGGGTTCCGCTACTTCAATGTCTACGGCCCGCGCGAGCAGCACAAAGGCAGCATGGCCTCGGTGGCGTTCCACCTCAACAACCAGATCAACCAGGGCGACAATCCGAAACTGTTCGAAGGCTCGGACAACCTCAAGCGTGATTTTGTGTTTGTCGGCGATGTCTGCAAGGTCAACCTGTGGTTCTGGCAAAACGGTGTGTCCGGTATCTTCAACTGCGGGACCGGCAAGGCCGAGCCGTTCAGCGAAGTCGCCAAGGCGGTGATCAAACACCACGGTAAAGGCCAGGTTGAAGAGGTTCCTTTCCCGGACCACCTCAAAGGCCGCTACCAGGCCTTTACCCAAGCCGATCTGACCCAATTGCGTGCCGCAGGTTACACCGACACATTCAAGTCCGTCGCCGAAGGCGTGGCCGAATACATGGCAACCATCAACCCAACACCGAAACACTAGATGAAAGACCATTACGATAAACAAGCCTACAACCCGGAATTCAGCTGGGCCTTTCTCCACCCTAAATACTGGGGGACCTGGCTGGCTGTTGCTTTTGCCGCCCTGCTGTGCCTGCTGCCGCACCGTACCCGCCGTGCCATGGCCAGCCTGTTCGCCAAACGCGCCGTGAAGTTCAACAGCAAGGCCAACCGCCGTGCCCGGGTCAACCTGAAAATGTGCTTCCCCGATAAAAGCGACGCCGAGCGCGAGGCCATGCTGCTGGAGAACTACATCACCGCCGGCAGTTTCCTGATGGGCTTTGCCGCCCTCAGTGTCCGCAATCGCCAGTGGCTGGAAGACAACACCATCGTCCGGGGTGAAGAACACCTGACAGCGCTGAAGGAAAATGGCGACAGTGCCATCTTGCTGGTGCCACACACCTGGGCCATTGATATTCCAGCGGTTTTGCTCGCATCGCGCGGCCTGCCGGTATCGGCGATGGCGAAAAAGCAGAAAAATGAGGTGTCAGACTGGTTAATGCATAAACAGCGTGTACAATACGGCGGCCGTGTTTATGAGCGCAGTGGCGGGATCAAGCCCTTTATCAAGTCCATCCGCGAGGGCTACTTGGGTTACTATTTGCCGGATGAAGACCTGGGGGCCGAGCACAGTGTGTTCGTCGATTTCTTTGCCACCACCAAGGCCACCATTGCCGGGCTGGGCCGCCTGGCGAAACTGAGCCGCGCCAAGATCGTACCCTTGTACTCGATCTACAACAGCGAGACCGGCAAGTACGAGATAGACATCTATCCCCCGCTCTCTCCGTTCCCGCTGGACACCGAGGAGCAAGACGCCCGTTTGATGAACCAGTGTATCGAGCAGTACGTGACCGAGCGCCCTGAGCAGTACATGTGGATTTTACGTTTGTTGAAGACCCGGCCGGAAGGCGGGGAAAATCCTTACAAGATAAGAAAATGAGCACTAAATTAAAACTCAATTGGTTTGATACAATCCTGTATCTGCCTTTAATCAGTTTGTTCACAGCCGCTTTTGTTATCCCAGGTTGGGACAAGAAAGTAGTGATCCTTTTCTCCGTATCTATAATCGCTATTATCTGTAAATATGGGCTTAATACGATTAAAGAAAACTATAAAGATCCCTATGTGGTGATCTTAATCATTAGTGCTATTTATGGCTCAGCTCTATATGAAACAATTGGGTACGGGTCTGGAGAGATCAGAACTCTTATTGTTGTATCACTTTTCTTGCTTACATTCCCTAAAGAGAGAATTAACTTACAAGGTCTACCTTTATTATTGCTGCTCGGAGCAATAATATCTTGTATTTATACACTATATATCAGTGTATACCTTGATATACCAAGAAGTAAGCAACCAATAAATGCAATTCCACTTGCAGTTACACTTTGCTTATTTGCTATAGTCAGCCTTTATTTATTCTTTGAAACTAAAATGAAAGTGCTTCTTTGTGCTTTCTTTATATTTTCAGTCACCATTCTTATAACAGAAACAAGAGGTGCTATTCTTCCATTATCTATCACAAGTGGATTACTTCTGCTGGTGAAAATAAAGGAAAGCAACCAATTCAAAAAGTTAATTACAACCTCTTTACTTGGTTTCATATTTACACTAACTCTATCTTATGGCTTTGTAGAGGCAAGGGTAAATAAAACGGTTTCTGAAATACAATCAATTAATAAGGGTGACTACAACACCTCAATTGGGCTAAGACTACAAATGTGGCAGGCTAGCCCTGATTTAATCAGTATCAGCCCTGTTTTTGGACTTGGTGACGGACATAAACAAGCACTAAAAAATCTTTATAATGATGGTAAGATTAGATACTCTCTCGCCAAATTTTCACCAGGACACTACCACAACCAGTTTATAGATAAAGCCGTCAAAAGTGGCGTAATTGGGCTTACATTATTTTTATTAATTATCTATTTCCCTGCATATCAATGCAGTAAAGCTAGCCAAGATCACAAGCGTTATAATAAATTACTTGTTTATTTACTTACGCTTGCTTTTACTATTGCTTGTATTACAGATACCCCATTCAGCCAAACGTTCACGTTGTATCCTTTGCTTTTGCTTAACTTTTTTATTCCGAGAGCTAAGTTTAAATAATTAAAGGGCCCTATTCATAGGGCCTTTTATCAATCTAATTGGCTATACTGCTTCGCCACATTTTGTGGAAGAAACTGTTCATTAATAGTAGACATGTATTTATCAGAGCTAACTATTAAATCATCAATTTTTTTTGAAAATAACTCTTGGTTATCTAACTCACATAATGAGTTGGAGTTTTTTCCTAATATTTCAGTTATTCCTCCGGGGCAGTTTGTCGAAATAACGGGAACTTGCAATGCCAAGGCCTCCAGAATCACGGTTGGCAGACCTTCATAATCAGAGGTTAGAACCAATCCTTTAGCATTCTTAAGGTAAGGGTATGGGTTAGACTTAAAGCCAATAATCTCAACCCGTTGCTCTAACCCATAATTAGATATGGATTTTTCTACTTCTGCCCTCAAACTACCCTCACCTAGTAGTAAGAGTTTAATATTGTCATCTTGAACTTGGCTAAATATCTTAATTAACCGATCATGGCGTTTTGCGCGGTTGAACCTTCCAATATGTATGAGATATTCACTGTTAATCTCAACATGCTCTCCCTTTGAGAGTGAACAGATCTCTTCAATATCAACAGGGTTATAAATAACTCGAGACTGAAATTTGCTTCGAAAACTTATAAAGTAGTTTTGTTCAGCGGCTTTAGAAACAAAAATCAAAGGATGGTTTTTATATATTCCATTTATTTTGCTGGTAATTTTAAATCGCCCCACCCCCTTTTTATTAGCAAGAAAAGCACTTGTATATGAGCTATGCATAACGTGATAGACATTCAGCTTGCTTTGAGACATGATCTTATCGGCAAGCAGCATATTTGACAAAACTAAAGCGTCTTCACCAATGTTATTTATCACGAATTCATCAATAGCCTTAGCGACATTCTTCTTGTAGAAAAGTCTGCGCCAGCCTTTCTTTGACACATTGCAGATATCACTGGCAAAATGGACCCGAAAGCCGGTAATATCATGTTCAACGGCTTTCTCTATCGCAAGAATATGGCACTCATAGTTTTCGTACTTCTCAAGAGCTTTATATAAATTGAGAACAAACTTCTCAGCGCCGCCCCCTCTCAGGGCCGAGACAACCAGTACCGCTTTTCTTTTCATAGAATATAATTTAACCTTTTCTCAAGCTCGGTGCGATCTGCTCTCCAACTATCAAACACTTCTGCCATAGTTTCTGCTTCATTTTCACTGATAAGCGTTTTGCGTGTACAGTATTTTTCAAATCCCATACCTGCACTGGAGTAAATGGACAAGATATCCAACTTTTTATCCGCACCGAAGATCAGCAATTCAAGCGGGATTTTTCCCTGAAGAAAAGTACACTCAGGAAAAGCCCTCTGATAACGCTCTATCGACTCACGAGGATGGAGTTTACATATAAAGCGCCGTTGATGTTTATTGAGTTGTTCAATCAATGCGCTATACACCTCCAAGTCAAAGTTGGAAGCTGTTAATTTTCCTACTGATATTGGCTGAGTCGCAACAATAGCATCGACAGTCAAATCTAAGCCTTCGGTAACCTTAAACAGCGGATAGACATACTCGATTACATTATTCGCATTAATAAAGTCAATATTGTGGACTTTATCTGAAATTTCCCTTGGCGCCTTATCTGAGTTTAAGAGCCAAATACGAAGGCAACGACTGCTGTCACCGATATATCTAAGAGTATTTTTGTTACCACTGAAAATTTTCTTTAATTTATCAAACTTACTCAGCGGAACCCCATAATAATTGGACAGGCCATCCTCAATAACTGAGTATTGATTAACCGAAAGTTTTAATAATCGGGAAAGCCTATTTCTATCATTAAAAAGAAAGAGCTGAAGACCCGATATATCCTGCAATCCCAAGATCTGCTGCAAAACTTTCTTTCGGGTGTAAGATTGTAAACGAGAAGTCGGCTTAACCCCTGCTACCGCGGCTAATTTCAAGAGGGATCCACTCAAACCACAATATGCACGGGACAGTATTTGCTTACGGTTGACAAACTGAATATCAATATTTTTTGGCAGTGCTTCAATATCAAAGTCCACCTCAAGTAAATTTTGCTGATCTTTTATCAACAAAATTGTCGCTGCTACTTGAGGTTCATCTAAAGATTTTAGCACTGCCAACATTAAATGCCGGATGGTAGAGCAAAGATACAAATTCATGCCATTAACTCATATTTAACACGACTATAAGTTCTATAGCCAACATGGTAACCAACAAAACTTTAATAAAAAACTCAAGTATTTCTCTAACTATTCATGATTCTATTGAAGAGTTCTAGGTGCTTTTTCACCGTAACCTTAGAGCTAAATTCCTTTTGTAAACGAACTGTAGCCGCTTCTCCCATATCTCTACAGATCTGTTTATCCGCTGCCATTTTGTTGATAGCCGCGGCAAGTGCTGATGCGTCATTTGTAGGAACAATATAACCAGTAGAACCATCTTCAACCAGCTCAGGAGAACCGCCAGTTGTCGTTACTACAGACGCCGTTCCGTTCGCCATTGCTTCAATAATAGTTCTAGGCAACCCTTCTCCACTGATCGACGGCTGGACCTGAATATCCGCCATCGCCATCAGTGAAGGCACATCTTTTCGATGACCAATATAGTGAATGCGATCAGCCATCGGGCTATCTTTCATTTCTTGGAAATGAGGTTCAAAACCATGACCCGCTAGCACGAGATGAAAATTCTTGCTTTCAATCTCATGGGTAGCCTTTAGCAAAACAGAAATCCCTTTGCTCGGGCGTACATGAGCCGCACACATTGCCACAATGTCCTCTTCGCCAAGGCCCAGAGATGCCCGATCCGTCGGCGCAACATCGTACCAATGCAATTCATGTCCTTTGTAAATGGTGACGACATTTTGCGGATTCTTCCATACCCGTTTAACGACATCTTTACGTACCGCCTCTGACACACAAACGATCGCATCGACACGAGGATGGAGCTGGGTTAAGTATGCAGAAGGGTCATGACGGTACAAACCACCAGTTGTACCTCGATACACTACCAATTTGACAGGAAACCCAATACAAGCAAAAGCTGCATTTGGGATAGTTTTAGAGTTAAAGGCATAGCAAATATCGTAGCTGCCCTCAGTTAACTCCTGGCGGATACGCTTTATGGTCTGGAGACAAATTTTACGCTTTGGATAGCAATCTATCACTTTTACGCCATTTTCTTGCAATTTAGTAACATGCTCTGACTCCCCCTGTGTCATCACTGTTACTTCATGTCCCTGTCTGACCATTTCAATAAAGATCTCAGCCTCAGGCCGAATACTATTCCATGCATGCAGGTAAGATGCACATACTAGAACTTTCATTTACGCAATGCCTCAAAAACGATTAAAAATAAGCTTCCCAGCTTGAACCGACTTATTCCTGATACTGTTCTTCCTGCTCCAGCAACCACAGGCCAACATACTTATTGAAATTCACCTGGGCATAGGTCATGGCTACGATAAATCCAACACTGCCATCCAAGAAGCCACGGCGGATCACGTAGATGAGGAAGAAGGTCCAGATGGCACGCAACAGCGCCAAGAACAGACCATGGGACTTTTTGCCTTTACGATGATATTTCTGCGAGCCAAGCCAAGCATATTTAGCCGCCTTGTCTAGACCATGTCCGTAATCACGGTGGGTATAGTGCAACAGCAGGCCTTTCATCACTCCCTTGCTACCCGGCGCGGGAACGACCGTCTCGTGCACCTCATCAAGGGTAAACTTCGCCCCCTCGCGCTTAAACAAACGCAACACCGAGCGGGCACTGCGGCCGTACTTGAGGGTCTTGCCGTACAGGGTTACCCCCCACGGCAGGCGATAAGCGGTATGCTCGATGACATCTTGCTCCAGCATGGCAACCAACGCCTGCTTCATCTCGTCATCAAGCGCCTCATCGGCATCAATGGATAGCACCCAGTCACAGCTGGCCTTGTCCAACGCACGTTGCTTCTGCTTGCCAAATCCAGGCCAGTCGGTCACGGTGACATTATCGGTATAGCGATGGCAGATCTCGACCGTCTCATCGGTCGAACCGCTATCCAGTACAATGATCTCGTCCGCGATCGTGGCGACAGAACGCAGGCAACCCTCAATTCTATCGGCTTCATTTTTGGTGATCACAATCACTGACAGTGAGTGCTTTCTCATACGATGACCTTCTATTCCTCAGTGCGCTGCAATATGACAGCGCAGATCCTATAGTTTCCAGTAGCCCAGCTTCTTGCGCATTTTAAATTGACGCAGCAGGTTCAGCGGCTTGGGTTTTAACCCAGCCCGACCATCTTCCACCAGCAGGTTGGTCGCAGCCAGCACCCGCTGGCTAGATTGTCCATCCGTGTAAGGATGGATGGTCTGGCAGTATTGTTCGATTTCTGCCATCAATTCCGCCGGGCGCAGCAAGGCTTGTTCCAGAGCCGCTTCTACTTGCTCCACCTCGGTCACGTTGAGCAGGTGGCTTGCCGGCGCCTGGTTGCGAAATGTCACCACCGGTTTGCGCTGAAGCAGAAACATCAGCAGCACCGATGACGTGTCACACAGCATCACATCGGCCGCCTGCAGCAGCGGCAGCACATTGTCCGTCTCGACAAACTGCAGGTGCTCGCTTTGCAACTGCTTGTACTGCTCGACTATCACCGGATCCATTTTCGGGTGGAACTGGATAAGCCAACGCCATTTCCCGGTCGCCGCCAGCGCCTTGATTTTATCGTAAAGGATCGGCGCACAGGTCAGGTTGCGGGAAAACGTCGAGCACATCAGCACTGTCGGGCGCTCGTCGCGCGGAGCCAGGTAAGGGTTATCAGCCGCTGGCGAAAATAGCGGATCCAAAGCCGGCCATCCCGTCTGGGCGATGCGGAAAAAACCGTGCTCGGCTGCCAGCAGCTCAAAGCGCTCCGTGGTGTCGGGCCCCTGAGTGCAGTAGAGATCAAAACAGCCGCGGATCTCAAAATGGTCCTCGCGGCCGCGGCGGTTAAGCTTGCCAGCATTGAAACCATGGAAAACCCCTACCTTGATCCCCGGGATGAAGCTAGGCACGACATTACCGGGGACAAAAACCGCATCCGGCCGCCATTGTTTTACCGCCGCGACCGAGGTCAGCAAGGTTTCATCCGGCTTGATATAGCCTGGGTCGGCTTCATTACCCTCGACGAACCAGCGAACTTCGCCGCCCTGCTCACGGATTGCCGCTTGCAGCGGGCGCAGCATGGCATAAGAA
Organism: Photobacterium gaetbulicola; assembly: GCF_003025515.1. NCBI lineage: Bacteria > Pseudomonadati > Pseudomonadota > Gammaproteobacteria > Vibrionales > Vibrionaceae > Photobacterium > Photobacterium gaetbulicola. Next base: position 131,117 of record NZ_PYME01000004.1, read on the forward strand.
TAGTTCTGGGCAACATACATCAAATAGCGTTTGCACGGCTGGCTCACGGCTCCACCCTCGGCGTCAATTTACAAAAATTACTGTGCATTCTATCGCAATCATAAGCAGTGTTGGGAAATTTCCCTGCCTGTTATCGACACAAGATAGCGTTATAATGAGCCGATAACCCAAAACCCTAACCTATTGTATGTTTATCCGAGCCCTGTACACCTTGCTGCTGGCCGCCTTATCCCCGCTGCTGCTCTTCGGCCTCTACCGCCGCCTCCCCAACAAACCGGCTTTCGGGTCGCGCTGGAAAGAGCATTTCGGTGTTACCCCACCGCTTGCAGACTTACCAAAAGCCCAGCCGATCTGGATCCATGCGGTATCTGTTGGCGAGTCGATTGCCGCGATTCCTGTGATCAAAGCCATCAAAGCAAAAAACCCAGAACAAACAATAGTGGTCACTACGACTACCAGTACCGGGGCGGAGCAAGTCAGCAAACTGGGCGAGTTGGTCGTGCACCGCTACATGCCGATAGACTTTGCCTGGTGCGTACGGGGGTTCCTCAAGGCTACCAACCCTTCAGCCATGCTGATCATGGAAACCGAGCTCTGGCCCAACACCCTAGCTACCGTCCATCGGGCTGGCATACCTGTCATTGTGATGAATGCGCGCCTGTCAGCGCGCTCTGCCCAGCGGTATGCCAAATTCCAACCGGTTTTCAATATGATTTCCGCCAACCTCAACCACCTTTTGTGTCTTCATCAGGATGATGCCGAGCGCTTTGTCCGCTTGGGCGTAGCTAAAGACAGACTCAGTGTCACCGGTTCGGTCAAATTCGATATCCAGATAGAGCCTACGCTCCTCGAGCAATCCCAGCAGCTTCGCCAGCAGTTGGGTGAAACGCGACCGGTATGGATTGCCGCCAGTACCCACAAGGGGGAGGACGAGCAAATCCTCGCGGCCTTTAAGGCGGTGAAAAAGCAGCACCCTGACTGCCTGCTGATCCTAGTGCCACGCCACCCGGAGCGCTTCGATAGCGTTGCCGAGTTATGCCTCGCGCAGCAGCTGACCTGCGTTCGCCGTACAACAGGGGTCGCCGTCGACGGCGCAACCGATGTCTACCTCGCCGATACCATGGGGGAAATGCTGCTACTGATGGGCGCGGCAGATGTTACCGTGATGGGCGGCAGCTTGATTGGCGACAAGGTCGGCGGCCACAATATGCTCGAGCCCGCCGCCCTGGCCAAGCCGGTACTAACCGGCCCAAGCTACTACAACTTTACCGATATCACCCTGCAGCTCGAAGGTGCCGGCGCGCTTGAGGTTTGTAGCAGCGCCGAGCAGATTGGCCTACGCCTTGTCGCCCTGCTCGGCGATCCCGCGCTGTGCCGGCATATGGGCCAGGCGGCCATTGAGGTGGTGCGACAAAACCAAGGGGCAGTGGCCAAAACACTGGCCGTTGTCGACCAGCTGCTGGCGCCTAAAAACTAAGGCCCCTCGCTTCAGTTGGCCTGATAGCCGTCCAGTAGCCACTGCCAGCATTGCGGCTCAAAATGGATCCCCCGCTTGCCCTGCTCTTTGACAAACGAGCGGTGCAGGCGGGACAGGTTACCCTCTTTCCAGTCCTGCCCGTCTTTTTCAAAGCACTTGTCAAAATCGATCAGCCAGACCTGCCCCTTGCTATCTAGCAAAATATTGTGGCTATTGAGATCGGTATGGCACACCTGGAGCTCGTGCATCTTTCTTATCATTGCCCCGATTGCGCGCCAGCTTTGCTCTGGCAAGGCGCCTTTTTCCAGCACAGCAACCAAATCCTTCGCCTCCGGGACTTTTTCAACCAGCAGATCAGCCCGGTAGGTCAGGCCGTGTTTGATCGCCCGGGCAGCTACCGGGCGCGGTACCCTCACCCCGCCACGGGCCAGCTTATCCAGCAGCCGGAACTCCTCGGCCGAGCGGGTCTTCTCCCAGCCGGCAAACCAGTAAACATCCTCTACCAGCTTGCCGAACAGCCCGCCGCGGCGATAGTGGCGCAATGCCATCTCGAGATGGGCTCCTTTGACAAACCAGGTCGTCCCCCGGCCCTGGGCCGAACCAACAACCAAGTTGTGCTGCTGCCAAAAAGCCGGGTCGAAGCATTGGTGTGGGTCTTCCGCCAATAATTCAGGGGCAAACCAGATCCGCTGGTTACGGCTAGCTATTTCTTGCACGCTTTATCTCCAAGCTTGTGGGACAGAGTATTTTACAATCACTTACCTGAACTGCATAATTTCATCTCTGATTGATTAACAGGATTTTGTCATGGCGTTATTTACCACCCCGCCACGCTCGATTTGTATTCTCCGGCTCTCTGCCATCGGTGATGTCTGCCATGCCATCTCTGTTGTGCAGGCTATCCAGGCCCATTGGCCGTCAACCGAGATCACCTGGGTTGCCGGGAAAATCGAAGCCCAGCTGATCGGCGATCTACCCGGCATCAAGGTTGTGGTATTTGACAAAAAAGCCGGCTGGGCCGGGATGAAAGCTGTATGGCAGGCGCTCAAGGGCCAGAAATTTGATGCCCTGCTCCATATGCAGGCCGCCCTGCGCGCCAGTGCCCTGTCGCTTGGGATCAAAGCGAAGTATCGTATCGGCTTTGGCAAAAACCGCACCAAAGAAGGCCAGTGGCTGTTTACCAACCGCCATTTGCCTAACACAGAAAGCTTCCATGTGCTGGATAACTTCGCCGACTTCGCCCGCTATCTCGGCGTCCCTTTCGAGGCCCCGCAGTGGAATATCCCGCTGAGCGACGATGACAAAGCTTTCGCCGCGCAGCAGATCAGCGGCAAGCCAACCCTCATCATTTCACCGGCCGCGAGCAAAGATGAGCGAAACTGGCTGACTGAGCGCTATGCCCAGCTTGCCGACTATGCCTCAGGGAAAGGCATGCAGGTCATATTGTGTGGCTCGCCTGCTCCGCGAGAAGTCGCGTTGGGCGAGGCGATCAGCCAGCACTGCCAGCATGCCCCGGTCAATCTGATCGGCAAAACCAGCCTCAAGCAGCTGACGGCCCTACTGGGTGCCGCCGATGTCGTCGTGGCCCCCGATACCGGCCCGGCCCACCTGGCAACGACCCAAGGGACCCCGGTGATCGGCCTCTATGCCCACAGCAATCCGCAACGCACCGGTCCTTACAATAGCCTGGCCTATGTCGCCAGTGCCTATGAACAACATGCCGAGCAGCAGCACGGCAAGCCGGTGGCCGAGCTGCCTTGGGGCACCCGGGTCAAAGGCGATACCCTGATGCAGGACATCCAGCTGGACGATGTCACCGCCATTTTGGACCAACTTATTTCTTAATTTTTGATTTTTACTGACTGGTATTCATTATGACAACCCGCGTTATCTACCCTGGCACGTTTGATCCGATCACCAACGGCCATCTCGACCTGATCGAGCGGGCAGCCGCCATGTTTGACCACGTGGTAGTCGGCATAGCCTACAGCCCGAGCAAGAAGCCTTTGTTTGATCTCAATGAACGAGTGGAGCTGGCCCAGAAAATCACCCAGCACCTGCCAAATGTCGAGATTGTCGGCTTTTCCGGCCTGTTGGTCGATTTTGCCAAAGAGTACCAAGCCAACGTGTTGGTCCGCGGCCTGCGCGCGGTCTCGGATTTCGAGTACGAATTCCAGCTGGCCAACATGAATCGCCGCCTGATGCCCGAGCTGGAGACGGTGTTCCTGACCCCGGCCGAAGAAAACTCCTTCATCTCGTCGACTATCGTCAAGGAAGTTGCCCTGCATAAAGGGGATGTCAGCCAGTTTGTCGACCCAGTGATCTGCGACGCGCTGATGAAAAAGCTCGGCAATAAGAAATAACACCGATGGGCAAATACAAAGAAGGAGGCAACCGCCTCCTTCTTTTTAGTCATTATTCAGGCTGCGCCCAAGGCTGCAGTGCCCCTCAGCGCTGGTAGTACTCACGGTACCAGTCAACAAATGCCTTCACGCCTTCCTTCACCTTCACTGCCGGCTTGTAGCCCGTTGCGTCGAACAAATCAGTTGTGTCTGCATAGGTCGCATAGACATCACCTGGCTGCATCGGCATGAAGTTCTTCTTCGCCTCAATACCCAGAGCCTCTTCCAGCGCCTCGATGAAATCCATCAGCTTGACCGGGCTGCCATGGCCGATATTATAAACCCGGTAAGGTGCCGAGCTGGTCGCTGGCGTACCGGCTTCTACGGTCCAGTCCTGGGTCTTTTCAGGGATCACATCCTGAATACGGATGATCCCCTCGACAATATCATCGATGTAGGTGAAATCACGGCGCATATCGCCGTTGTTGTACACATCGATTTCACGCCCCTCGATAATCGCATTGGTGAACTTGAACAGCGCCATATCCGGGCGTCCCCAAGGACCATAGACAGTAAAGAAGCGCAGGCCGGTGGTCGGCACGCCGTACAGGTGCGAATAGGTATGCGCCATCAACTCGTTCGACTTCTTGGTCGCGGCATACAGGGAAATCGGGTGGTCGACACTGTCGGCAGTATCAAACGGCATTTTCTGGTTGAGGCCATAGACCGAACTGGACGAGGCATACACCAAGTGCTCAATCTTATGGTGACGGCAGCCTTCTAGAATAGTCAGGTGTCCCACCAGATTGCTGTCGGCATACGCCATCGGGTTGTCGATCGAGTAACGCACACCAGCCTGGGCAGCTAGGTGGATCACCCGGTCGAATTGCTGCTCGGCAAACAGGTTGGCGATCCCGTCCCGATCTGCCAGATCCATGGTAATGAAAGTGAAGTGCGGGTGGGTGATCCGGGCCAGCCGGGCGTCTTTTAGCGACACCTCGTAGTAGTCATTGAGATTATCAATCCCGACCACCTCGTGCCCCATGGCACACAACCGCTCCACCACGGCACTTCCGATAAAGCCGGCTGCGCCGGTAACCAAATACTTCTTCATCTGCATAGACCTTAAAAAATGTACTCGCTATCCCAAATTTAGGATAACGATGCGTAAAAAAAATCATAGCATCCAAACGCAGGTGACGGTAGCAGACCAAGGCAAAAGGCACATCAATAAAACTGACAAGGCGGTTAAGCCCGCCTTAACCACGCCCCTCGGGCCTCGGCAGAAATGCGACCCGGCTAGGTCTGGCAAGCACTGCAATATACCGTGGACCGCTGGCCAATTTTCACTTCGCTCAGAGGCTTGTCACACCGCGGGCACGGCTCCCCCCCCTTGCCATACACCTGCAGCTCCTGGGCAAAATATCCCGGTTTGCCGTCCGCATTCTTGAAATCTTTCAAGGTGGTACCGCCCTGCTCGATGGCAAAGGCCAGCACCGACTTAATTTCGTCAACCAGCAATGCAAGACGCTGGGCGGAGATTTTGCCGACCTCCCGCTTGGGGTGAATCCCGGCGGCAAACAGCGACTCATTGGCATAAATATTACCGACGCCGACCACCACGTGGTTATCCATGATGAACTGTTTCACAGCGGTACGTTTACCCTTGGCCTTCTCTTGCAGGTACGCTGCGGTAAACCCCTCACTCAGTGGCTCCGGGCCGAGTTTCGCCAAGACGGGATGCTCACCCTGATCCGGCTGCCACAGCCAGGCCCCAAAGCGACGGGGGTCGTTGTAACGCAGAACTTCGCCACTGGACAGGCACAAGTCGACATGGTCATGTTTTTCCGGCGGGATACCCGTCGGCAATACCCGCAAGCTGCCCGACATCCCGAGGTGGATGATGGCATAGCCCGCGTCTGTCTCAAGCATCAAGTATTTGGCCCGGCGACTCACCCGGCGGATCACCTGCCCTTCGATGTGGCGGATCTCTTCGGGCACCGGCCAACGCAACTTAGGGTTACGGACCACAATCTCGGTCACGGTCTGGTTGGTCACATGGGGGGCGATACCCATCCGGCTGACTTCGACTTCAGGTAATTCAGGCATGACTTTCTCTGCTATTGGTAGAGTTATGGGATCACTATAACACCGGCGGAAACAGATAGGTCTCTTCCACCGAAACTGCCAGCCACTCCCCCCGCCAGTTTTGCAAGAGCCAAAATTGCGGCTGCTGATAGACGGTCACCCTGATCGGCTCTTCCCGGCCCGCCAGCCAAATCTCGACACTGTTAGGCGGCGGCAGGGTTGGCTTGAGCTTCCCCACCATCTCATCGCTGACCGCGGTTCCTCCCAGCGCCTGCCAGTGGCTGATCAGCAAATCGGCCGGCAGCGCCACCCGCGGGCTGGCCAGCCAACCCAACGCCTGCTGATGAACACTGGTATGGGGTAAGTGCAACTGCTCTATGGTCGAGTCGGAAGGCAATAGCATCGTCATTTCCACCGGCGTTTGGGGCGAATGCTCGTGGCCAAGGCGCTGCTTGACGAGATCCGGAAGCTGTACCACTGCAATAAAGCACACCACCGCGATAATAATGACATTGTTCCAGCCACGACGGGACAGCCTCATCACGCTACTCCATGAAAGTTAGGGATACCTCAACTATACCGCCCGGGCCTTGAGATTGCAGTTTTTTAGGATAGGCGGGAGCACAGTCGTAAATTGCGGGTATAAAAAAACCCAGTTAAAAAACTGGGTTTTTATCAAAAAAGCGAAAAACCAATTACTTGATTTTTGCTTCTTTGTACATAACGTGCTTGCGAACTACAGGATCAAATTTTTTGATCTCGAATTTGCCTGGCATGTTACGCTTGTTTTTGTCGGTAGTGTAGAAGTGGCCTGTACCAGCAGATGATACTAGACGGATCTTCTCACGAATGCCTTTAGCCATTGTTCAAATCCTCTTAAACGTTCTCGCCGCGAGCACGCATATCAGTAAGAACGGCGTCGATACCTTTCTTATCAATGATACGCATACCTTTCGCAGAAAGGCGTAGTTTAACGAAGCGTTTTTCGCTTTCTACCCAGAAACGATGAGTTTGCAGGTTCGGCAGAAAACGACGCTTGGTGGCATTACGTGCGTGTGAACGGTTGTTACCCGTTACAGGACGCTTACCAGTTACTTGGCATACTCGGGACATTACTGTCTTCTCCAAATCGTTTCAGCTCGATATCTACCGTGGCTATTTCAATGCGGAAAATGAATTCTCACATACAACCACAGCTATCAAAGGTCGCGCATTATACTAAGTCAAAACCAGTTGCTCAAGTCCCGAGCAGTCCTTTCTCAACTTTTTAAGCAAAAAATGACTATTTTATAGCCATCCTCGCTCTGCAAAAGAAGTGATGTCTCCGTCACCGACAACAAAGTGATCCAGAACCCGAATATCCACCAATGCCAGTGCATCACTGATTCGGCGGGTAATTCGGCGATCTGCCTGACTTGGCTCTGCCACGCCTGACGGGTGATTATGCGCTAAAATGAGCGCGGCTGCATTAAGTTCTAGCGATCTTTTTACAACTTCCCGTGGATAAACGCTCGCAGCATCGATTGTTCCTTCGAAAAGCACCTCGCCACAGAGCACCCTGTGCTGGTTATCGAGAAACAGAACATAAAACGCTTCGCGGTGACGATCACGTAGCACATGGCTAAGATAACGTCTTGTATGGGAGGGACTTGTCAGCGCATCTTCCTTTTTGAGCGTCTCTGTCAGATGGCGCAGGTTCATTTCCAGCACGGCCTGAAGCTGGGCATATTTAGCCGGGCCCAACCCTTTGTATTGACAAAACGTGGCCCTATCTGCGGCCAGCAACGCCCGCAGCGAACCAAACTGGTCCAGCAGCTCGGTGGCCAGCTCTATCGCATTCATCCCGGCAATGCCGGTACGCAAGAAAATGGCCAGCAGCTCGGCATCGGATAACGCACCCGGACCACGCTCCAACAGTTTTTCCCTCGGCCGAGACTGCACCGGTAATAGCTTAAGTGTCATATATTCCTCCTGCAACCAAACTAGGCCGGCCCCAATCAACTTGGCAAGGTGGCCTGCTCGTTCTCCTACCACTGGCACAAAAAAGCCCCAGCCAGGCCGTTACATCCCACACAAAAATGCCGACCGGCTCGCATCCCTGCTCCCTTGCCTTCTCACCCCAGCAGCCCCTACCAAACTTGATCCCAAGCAAGGAAGCGGGCTTTTTTTGGTGACAAGCAATTTTTGGTGGTAAGGTGTGGCGCATTAACATTCCGGATATCGAGAGCAGGCAATAAGATGCAAACTTTGGCAGGAAAAAAAATTCTCCTTGGGATCAGCGGCGGCATCGCGGCGTACAAATGTGCAGAACTCACCCGCAGACTGATTGAGCGCGGCGCACAAGTGCAAGTGGTCATGACCAAGGCCGCCAAGGAGTTCATCACCCCGCTGACCATGCAAGCGGTATCCGGCAGACCGGTCTCCGACAGCTTGCTAGACCCAGCAGCAGAAGCCTCAATGGGACACATTGAGCTGGCCAAGTGGGCCGACTTGGTTCTGCTGGCACCAGCGACCGCCGACCTGATCGCCCGGATGGCCGCAGGCATGGGCAATGACCTTCTCACCACCCTGTGCCTGGCAACCGACGCCCCGGTTGCCGTTGCACCAGCGATGAACCAGCAGATGTACCGCCATGTGGCGACCCAGGAAAACATTGCTACCCTTGCCCGCCGCGGTTGCCATATCTGGGGCCCGGCCAGCGGTGAGCAGGCCTGTGGCGATGTCGGCCCGGGCCGGATGCTCGAGCCGATGCAGTTGGTTCACCAGGCAGAAGACTTCTTCAAGCCCGCCGATCTAGATGGCCTTAAGCTAACCATTACCGCGGGGCCAACCCGCGAGGCAATAGATCCGGTCCGTTACCTGACCAACCACAGCTCCGGGAAAATGGGCTACGCCATCGCGGAAGCCGCAGCCAAGCGCGGTGCGACCGTCACTCTTATCAGCGGCCCGACCAATTTGGCGACGCCTCCGGGCGTTACCCGCCTCGATATTTGCAGCGCCGAGCAGATGCACCAAGCCGCGCTGGATCATGCACCAGCCAGTGATATTTTCATCGGCTGTGCCGCCGTGGCCGATTTCCGCCCGGCGGACATCGCCGCGCAGAAGATGAAAAAGAAAGACGGCGAGGATGACATGGTGATTCGACTGGTGAAAAACCCGGATATTATCGCCAGCGTTGCTGCACTAGAGGCCCAGCGCCCGTTTACCGTCGGCTTTGCCGCCGAGACCCAGGACGTCGAGCAATATGCGCGCGGCAAACTGGCCCGCAAGCACCTGGATCTGATCTGCGCCAACGATGTGTCAAACGAAGGCCAGGGCTTCAACAGCGACCAGAATGCCCTGCACCTCTATTGGCCAGCCGGTGACAAGTCGCTACCGCTAACCAGCAAGGCCGCGCTTGGGGCCCAACTGGTCGACGAAATTGTCACCCTCTTCAAGGCCGGGCAGCCAGATTAATCCCTGCCGCCGGTGCTGACGAATTAACCGAATAAGATCAAATATAAAGCCCAACACTTCAGGTTGGGCTTTTTTTGTCGATAAAGAGATCAGTATCGGCGGGCAATGCTTTTCACGGCAGAGTTACGCCGCTAAGATATGCGGGTTTCATCCTGTCCATTGACAGTTTTATTTTGAAAAGGAACGGTTATTCATGGCTGGCAACAAGAAAAACAACCGCCGCGAAGAAATTTTGCAAGCGCTGGCACAAATGCTGGAATCTGCCCAGGGCAGCCAACGTATTACTACCGCCAAGCTGGCAGCCCAGGTTGGTGTCTCAGAAGCCGCCCTCTACCGCCACTTCCCAAGCAAGGCGCGGATGTTCGAGGGGCTGATCGAATTTATCGAAGACGCTATCACCACCCGTATCAACCGCATCCTCGATGACGAAAAAGACACCCTGCAACGCCTGCGCATGGTGCTGCAGCTGATCCTCGGCTTTGCCGAACGCAACCCGGGCCTGACCCGCATCATGACCGGCCACGCACTGATGTTCGAGCAAGACCGTCTCCAGGCCCGTATCAACCAGCTGTTCGAGCGCATCGAAACCCAGCTGCGCCAAATCCTGCGCGAGCGCAAGCTGCGCGAGGGCAAAGGCTTCCCGGTAGACGAATCTATCCTGGCCGCCCAGCTACTCGGCCAGGTCGAAGGCAGTCTCAACCGCTTTGTCCGCTCGAACTTCAAGTACAAGCCGACTGCCAACTTCGACGACTACTGGCACCTGCTCAGTGCAGAGCTAGGGTAAACTAGGACAGGTTGGTAGATCCTGGTTCCTAGTTCATAGAAAAAACAAATAAAAAAGCGAGAGGCTTACGCTTCTCGCTTTTTTATTTACGGTTCTGGGTTCTGCTCTTCCTAGGAACTAGGTTCTAGGCTCCCGAGCCTTATACCCCATATTCCGCACGGTAAGCTTTCACCGCTTCCAGGTGCTGTTCCATACCGTCCTGCTCTTCCAGGTAGCTCACCACATCGCCCAGCGACACGATAGAAATCACCGCACAACCGAAATCGCGCTCAACTTCCTGGATAGCAGACAGCTCGCCCTTGCCTTTTTCCTGGCGGTCGATAGCCACCAGCACACCGGCTAGGTCGGCACCGTTGGCCTTGATGATTTCCATCGATTCGCGGATCGCCGTACCGGCAGTGATAACATCATCGACTAGCATGATACGGCCTTCCAGCGCGCTACCGACCAGGTTGCCGCCCTCACCGTGGTCTTTGGCTTCCTTGCGGTTGAAGCAGTAAGGGGTATCCACATCATGCTGATCAGCCAGTGCAACAGCGGTTGTCGTTGCGATTGGGATCCCCTTGTACGCAGGGCCGAACAATACATCGTACTCGATACCGGCATCTACCAAAGCCTCAGCGTAAAAACGGCCTAGGCGTGCAAGATCACGTCCTGTGTTGAACAAACCCGCGTTGAAGAAGTACGGGCTCTTACGGCCAGATTTCAGTGTGAACTCACCAAACTTCAGTACCCCTTTCTCCAAGGCAAATTCGATGAACTGACGCTGATATGCTTTCATGGTTTCTCCTTAATAGATGCAACTTGTGATTACACGATTCAAATCTACGCGCTGAGTCGCATTGCCAGGCAACACGAAACCCAGGCCAAAAAAAAGCGGCTCCAATAGGAACCGCTTCAAAAAACTAACTGTCCAGCGCTTGCTTCTGCACGCTAATGATGTCGGCAATGCCGTCTTTCGCCAGAGCCAGCATCGCCAGCAACTCTTCGTGGCTAAAGGCTTCGCCTTCCGCCGTACCCTGGATCTCGATCATCTTGCCTTCTTCGGTCATGACCACGTTCATGTCCGTTTCCGCTGCCGAGTCCTCGACATACTCCAGATCGCAAATGGCTTCACCGTTGTAGATACCAACCGACACCGCCGCTACCATGCCTTTGAGCGGGCTGGCCTTGAGCATGCCTTTTTCCAGCATGTAGTTGATGGCATCGACCAAAGCGACCATCGCACCGGTAATAGATGCCGTGCGAGTCCCGCCATCAGCCTGGATAACATCACAGTCAACCGTGATCATCTGCTCACCCAACGCTTCTAGGTCAACCGCGGCGCGCAGGCTGCGGGCGATCAGGCGCTGGATTTCCATGGTACGGCCACCCTGCTTGCCACCGGCAGCTTCACGGCGGTTGCGCGAGTGAGTTGCACGCGGCAGCATGCCATATTCTGCCGTTACCCAACCTTGTCCTTTGCCTTTCAGCCAGCGAGGCACATTCTCTTCCACACTCGCGGTACAAATTACCTTGGTATCGCCAAACTCTACCAGTACCGAGCCTTCGGCATGGGCAGTAAAGTTACGGGTAATGGTAATTGGACGTACTTGGTTGTTGCTTCTTCCGCTTGGACGCATCGGCGGCTCCCTCTGGCTGGATGACATTAACCGGCGATTATAGCCACAACCAACCGGTTGTGCACGCGAAACCCAACCGGCATGGCATTTCCCGCACTGAGTGCTGGCAGAATCACCACCTCACCACCAAGCGGCTGCATTTCCTTTATTATTAAGGCTAAGTATAATCAGGGCACCCGGATAACTGCGCACCACTGACACCTCGATGACGGTGGCTTGCCCCAGGCATCCCACCCTAAGCAGTTATCAACCACCACTATTAGAGGCCACTAGCCAATGATTCATAGCATGACCGCCTACGCCCGTCGCGAAGTCAAAGCCGATTGGGGTACTGCCGTATGGGAAATCCGCTCGGTTAACCAGCGTTACCTAGAAACTTACCTGCGTATGCCAGAGCAATTCCGTAGCCTTGAGCCAGTGCTGCGCGAGCGTTTCCGCAAGCGTCTGGCCCGCGGCAAGGTTGAGTGCAACCTGCGCTTCGAGGTGAACCCGGCTGCCAATACCGAGCTGAAAATCAACGAAGGGCTGGCCAAGCAGGTGATCAATGCCGCCAAGTGGGTCAAAGAGACCGCCGGCGAAGGCAGTGTCGGCCCGTTCCAGGTTCTGAACTGGCCGGGTGTGATGGAAGCGCCGGAGCAAGATCTCGATGCCATCAACCAAGATCTGCTCGATGCGTTCGACAGCACGGTGGATGACTTCATCGCCGCCCGCGCCAGCGAAGGCGAAAACATGAAAGCCCTTATCGAGCAGCGCCTTGAAGCGATCTCTGTCGAGGCAACCAAGGTACGCAGCATGATGCCGGAAGTCCTGAACTGGCAGCGCGAGCGCATTATGACCCGCCTGGAAGAAGCCAAGGTCGAGCTGGACGCCAACCGTGTCGAGCAGGAGCTGATCATGCTGGCACAGAAGAGCGATGTCGCCGAAGAGCTGGACCGCCTTGATTCACACGTTAAGGAAACCCAGAAGATCATGAAAAAGGGAGGGGCCTGTGGCCGCCGTCTTGATTTCATGATGCAGGAGTTCAACCGCGAGTCGAACACCCTGGCCTCGAAATCGATCAACACCGAGATCACTGCCGCAGCCGTTGAGCTCAAAGTGCTTATCGAGCAGATGCGCGAGCAGATCCAGAACATCGAATAAGACCCGCGTCCCCCCCAGCGTATAGCCTGGCACCTGACGATAAAGCCCTACTCCTTAGGGCTTTATTTCTATATGGCTAGCCCCTTCTTTTTGCCAGTCCACAACAAAAAACATTCTCAACCCGCCCCAAAAGACACATAATAACTACATTTAAGTAACACCAAACAGCCAAGTGACTCACTCAGCGTCCGGTATCTCGCACTAATCTCTCAGGCCCTGATGAGTCACCCGATATAAGAGATGGTGAGAATGGATACCAATACCCCTTTGCTAAACCTTCGTGCAATCGAGCCCAGTGATTACGACGAGCTGGCAGCCCTGATGGATTTGGTCTTTGCCGATGTCGGGGGCGCATGGCCGCGCATGACGATCATGGATTTGATCCACCAGTTCCCCGACGGCCAGATCTGTATCGAAGACAGCGGCAAGATAGTCGGGGCCGCCCTCACCATCAAGGTTAACTACAACCGTTTCTCCCTAAACCACGCCTACACCGACATCATCAGCGAGCAGAATGTGATCCAGCATCAAGTCACCGGGGATGCGCTATACGGCCTCGATGTGTTCGTCCATCCCGATTACCGCGGGCTTCGCTTGGGCCGGCGTCTCTACGACGCCCGCAAGGAGCTCTGCCGCAGCACCAACCTCAAGGCTATCCTGGCAGGAGGGCGCCTCCCAGGCTACCACAAGGTGGCAGACCAGCTCACGGTTATCGAGTACCTCGAGAAGGTCAAGCGCAAGGAAATCCACGATCCCATCCTGTCGTTCCAGCTGGCCAATGATTTTGACGTCAAACGACTGATGAAGAATTACTTACCCGAAGATGCCAAGTCCTGCGGCTACGCGACCTTGCTGGAATGGGACAATGTGTTTTACGACGAGGAAATGCCGTCGGTCATCGAGTCCGAGAAGAAAATCGTCCGGATAGGGATTGTCCAATGGCAAATGCGCAAGATGGTGTCGGTGGACGATCTGATCGACCAGGCCGAATTCTTTGTCTCCTCGCTCTCCAACTACCAGGCCGACTTTGCGCTCTTCCCCGAGTTCTTCAATGCCCCGTTGATGGGGCTCAGGCCCGAGCTCAGCCCAGTCGAGGCGATCCGGTTTCTCAGCGAATTCAGCGAAGACATCAAGCAGCGCTTTTCCCAAATGGCCGTCACCTACAATATCAACATCATCTCGGGCAGCATGCCGATACTGGAACATGACCGCCTGTACAATGTCTCCTACCTGCTGCACCGTGATGGCTGTATCGACGAACAGTACAAGATCCATATCACCCCGCATGAGCAAAAAGACTGGGTCATTGACGGCGGCGACAAAGTGAAGGTCTTCGAGACGGATGCCGGACGGGTCGGCATCCTCATCTGCTACGATGCAGAATTCCCCGAACTGGGACGGATGCTGGCTGAGCAAGGTGTACAAATCATGTTTGTGCCTTTTTGGACAGACACCAAAAATGGCTACTTGCGGGTCAGGCTGTGCGCCCAGGCAAGGGCTATCGAAAATGAATGTTACGTGGCACTCGGCGGCAGCGTCGGTAACTTGCCACGGGTCAATAACGTCGATATCCAATATGCCCAGTCAGCGGTTTTTTCGCCATCCGATATCTATTTCCCCCACGACGCCACCATTACCGAAGCCAGCGCCAACACGGAAATGATCATCTTCGCCGATGTCGAACTCGACAAGCTCAAGTACCTCAATACCGAAGGCTCGGTCACCAACCTGCGCCACCGCCGGCTCGATCTCTATGGCGGGTTCACCCGGGCCGGCAATGGACCGGGATCAGGCAAGCCCTAACCAGGCAATCCCCTACGCCAGTGACAACCAGTTATGAAATGATCATAAATTCCAACTAGGCTTAACTTTAACTCGAGCAAAAAGTTGAATTTTCAAGCAACCAGCTAATTTCTTTTGCGCGCGGATCATGATAATCTGCGCGCCCTTCTATCACTGAGTGAAAATAGGCAATGAGCAAAGGTACTCTATACATTGTGTCGGCCCCGAGCGGCGCAGGCAAATCCAGTCTGATTAACGCCCTGTTGGAAACCAACCCGATCTATGACATGAAAGTATCCGTCTCTCACACCACCCGTGGCATGCGTCCGGGCGAAGAGCACGGTGTTCATTACAATTTCGTTAGCGTAGAAGAGTTCCAAGAGCTAGTAGAGCAAGGGGCATTCCTTGAGCACGCTGAAGTTTTCGGCAACTACTACGGCACATCTCGCCCATGGATCGAACAGCAGCTGAACAAGGGTATCGATGTATTCCTCGATATCGATTGGCAGGGTGCCCGCCAGATCCGCAAGCAGATGCCACAAGCAAAAAGCCTGTTCATCCTGCCGCCTTCGAAAGAAGAGTTGGAGCGTCGCCTCAATGCCCGTGGCCAGGACAGCGATGCTGTTATCGCCCGCCGCATGCAGGAAGCCCGTTCGGAGATCTCGCATTACAACGAGTACGACTACGTCATCGTCAACGATGATTTCGACGTCGCGCTGATGGATTTCAAAGCCATTATCCGCGCAGAACGATTGAAGCAAGACAAGCAAGCTGCTAAATATAACAGCATGCTCAATGCTCTACTGGCAGAACAGTAAGTATTTTTGTACAATTTTCCATCTTTATTTATATAACCACTGGAGTCCTCCATGGCACGCGTAACCGTTCAAGACGCTGTTGATAAAATTGGCAACCGTTTCGATCTAATCCAAATTGCTGCTCGCCGCGCTCGTCAGATGCAAACCGGCGGTAAGGATCCACTGGTTCCGGAAGAAAACGACAAGTACACCGTTATCGCCCTTCGTGAAATCGAAGAAGGTCTGATCACGAAAGATATCCTCGATGCTCGCGAGCGTCAGGAACTTCAAGAGCAAGAAGCAGCAGAGCTAGCAGCTGTTAGCGCTATTGCCGGCGACAACCGTTAATTCAGGGAACCGGGCGAATTGTATCTTTTTGATAGCCTGAAAGAAGTCGCAATCGAATACCTGCCTGAGTCCCAAATCGAGGCGCTCAGGCAGGCCTATCTCGTTGCGCGTGATGCCCACGAAGGGCAAACCCGCTCCAGCGGTGAACCTTACATCATCCACCCTATTGCCGTTGCCCGTATCCTGGCCGAAATGCGCCTCGACTACGAAACCTTGATGGCAGCCCTCCTCCACGATGTCATCGAAGATACCGAGGTCACCAAAGACGATCTCGACAGTCGCTTTGGCTCTACCGTGGCCGAGCTGGTCGATGGGGTCTCCAAGCTGGACAAGCTGAAGTTTCGCGATCGCAAAGAAGCGCAAGCCGAGAACTTCCGCAAGATGATAATGGCCATGGCCCATGACATCCGCGTTATCCTCATCAAGCTGGCCGACCGTACGCACAACATGCGCACCTTGGGTGCCCTGCGTCCGGACAAGCGCCGCCGTATTGCCCGCGAGACACTGGAGATCTTCTCTCCACTGGCGCACCGCCTGGGTATCCACAACATCAAGACCGAACTGGAAGAGCTGGGTTTCGAAGCCCTGTATCCGAACCGTTACCGCGTGTTGAAGGAAGTGGTGGCTGCCGCACGGGGTAACCGCAAAGAAATGATTAACAAGATCCACGCCGAGATTGAGGGCCGCCTCAAGGACGCGGGGATCGAAGGCACGGTACAAGGCCGCGAGAAGAACCTGTACTCCATCTACAACAAGATGAAGAACAAGGAGCAGCGCTTCCATTCGATCATGGACATCTACGCCTTCCGGGTGCTGGTCAGTAATCTGGATACCTGCTACCGCGTACTGGGACAGGTCCATAACCTGTACAAGCCGCGCCCGAGCCGGATGAAAGACTATATCGCGATCCCGAAAGCCAACGGCTACCAGTCACTGCATACCTCGCTGGTCGGCCCGCACGGGGTGCCCGTCGAAGTCCAGATCCGTACCGAAGATATGGATCAGATGGCCGATAAAGGGGTTGCCGCCCACTGGGCCTACAAAGATGGCGAAAGCTCCGGGACCACCGCGCAGGTCAAGGCCCAACGCTGGATGCAGAGCCTGCTGGAGCTGCAGCAAAGCGCCGGCAGCTCGTTCGAGTTTATCGAGAACGTTAAGTCCGATCTGTTCCCGGACGAAATTTACGTCTTTACGCCCAAAGGCCGGATAGTTGAACTGCCTGTCGGAGCGACGGCGGTCGACTTTGCCTACGCGGTACACACCGATGTCGGCAATGCCTGTGTCGGGGCCCGGGTCGAGCGCCAGCCTTACCCACTGAGCAAACCGCTGAAAAACGGCCAGACCATCGAGATCATCAGTGCGCCGGGTGCCCGCCCGAATGCCGCCTGGCTCAACTACGTGGTCACTTCCCGCGCCCGCACCAAGATCCGCCAGGTGCTCAAGACCATGCGCCGCGAAGAGTCGATCACCCTTGGCCGCCGCCTGCTCAACCACGCCCTCGGGGCTATCAACATCGACCAGATCGATGCGAATAACCTGCAGCAGGTTTTGACCGATCTGCGGCTGACCAGCCTCGAAGATCTGCTGGCCGAAATTGGCCTCGGTGAGCTGATGAGCGTAGTGATCTCCCGCCGCCTGTTGGGCAATGCCGATGAGCTGACACCGAAGGAATCCGATCAGCGCCTGCCGATCCGCGGTGCCGACGGTATCTTGCTGACCTTTGCCAACTGCTGTCATCCTATTCACGGTGACCCGATCATGGCCCACGTCAGCCCGGGCAAAGGCCTGGTGATCCACCGCGAGGAATGTGCCAACATCCGCGGCTACCAAAGAGAGCCGGATAAATACATGGCGGTGGAGTGGAGCGAGGACTTTGAGCAGGAGTTTGTCACCTCACTCAAGGTCGACATGCAAAACCACCAGGGTGCACTGGCCGATTTGACCAACACCATTGCCGCGACCGGATCGAACATCCAGGGCCTGGCAACGGAAGAGAAAGACGGCCGCCTGTATACCATTACCGTGCGCCTGACCACCAAGGGACGTATCCACCTGGCCAACATTATGCGCCGGATCCGGGTCATGCCGAACGTGGTGCGTGTCTCACGCCAGAAAAACTAAACCGCGCCAGTCGCATACTGGCCCGTCACTGAATACAAACGCCCGCTCGCGGGCGTTTTCTTTAGGTAACACAACATGAGCCCAGAACGCTTCCAACGTATCCACGAGGTCCTTGCCACCCGCCAGCCAGACTTGACGGTGTGCATGGAAGAAGTCCACAAGCCCAACAATGTCTCGGCCATTGTCCGCACCGCCGATGCCGTGGGTATCCATAAAGTGCACGCGGTATGGCCCAACAACGGCATGCGAATGCTGGGCAATACCTCGGCCGGCGCCCGCAACTGGGTCGAGCTCGAAACCCACGACTCGATGGTCAATGCGGTCGGTGCGCTCAAGGCACAGGGCATGCAGGTGCTGGCCACCAACCTGTCCGACACCGCGATTGATTTCCGTGAGGTAGATTACACCAAGCCGACCGCGGTTATCCTCGGCGGCGAGAAAAATGGGATCACCGCTGAAGCGCTGGCAATGGCCGATCAGGATATCATCATCCCGATGGTAGGTATGGTACAGTCATTGAATGTTTCGGTGGCCAGTGCCCTGATCCTTTACGAAGCACAGCGCCAGCGCCAGAATGCCGGTATGTATAACCGGGAGAAAACCCTACTGTCGGACGAGGTGGTCCACCGCATCCTGTTCGAACGCGGTCACCCGGTATTGGCCAAAGTTGCCCGCCGCAAGGGACTGCCCTACCCGCCACTGGACGAACACGGCCAGATCGCTGCCGATGAGCAGTGGTGGAGCATCATGCAGGCCACCGAGCCGAAAAAGAAAAAAGCCTTACCTTAAAAGGAAGTAGCGATGAGCGGACAAGTTCTCGATACCATAGCCCTGACCGAGCTGTCGGGCGTCGGTGCCAAAATGGCAGAAAAACTGGAAAAAATCGGTCTGCACACCGTGCAGGATCTCCTCTTCCACCTTCCGCTCCGCTATGAAGACCGTACCCGGATCTGGCCAATTGCCAGCGCCATGGCCGGTCAGCACCTGACCATTCAGGGCGAGGTACTGAGCAGCAATATCACTTTCGGCAAACGCCGGATGCTGACGGTCAAAATCGGCGACCAGACCGGCAGCGCCACCCTGCGTTTTTTCAACTTCAATGCCGCGATGAAAAACAGCCTCAGCGAGGGCAAGCAGGTCAAGGCCTACGGCGAGATCAAGCGCGGCAAGTACGGACTGGAGATCATCCACCCCGACTACAAGGTCTTCTCCGAGCCGACCGAGCTCAGTGTCGAGGAAACCCTGACACCGGTTTACCCAACTACCGATGGCCTGCGTCAGCTGACCCTGCGCAACCTGACCGATCAGGCCATGCGCCTGCTTGACAAGTCGGCGGTGCGCGAGCTGTTACCCGAGGGATTGTACGACCGCCAGATGACCCTGTCGCAGGCCCTGCATGTGATGCACCGGCCGACACCGGATGTCTCCCTCGACCAGCTCGAGGAAGGCAAGCACCCGGCCCAACAACGCCTGATCCTCGAAGAGCTGCTGGCCCAGAACCTGTCGATGCTGGCCGTGCGCCACAAAAGCCAACGCCATGCCGCCTGGCCGCTTGCCGCAAGCAATACACTCAAAGACAAACTGCTGGCCAGCCTGCCGTTCAGCCCGACCGGAGCCCAGCAGCGGGTGGTGGCCGATATCGAGCGTGATCTTGCCGTGCCGCACCCGATGATGCGCCTGGTACAGGGCGATGTCGGCTCGGGCAAAACCCTGGTTGCCGCGCTAGCTGCCTTGCGCGCTATTGAGCATGGCTACCAAGTCGCGCTGATGGCACCGACCGAGCTGCTGGCCGAACAGCATGCGATCAACTTTGCCGCCTGGCTCAACCCGCTGGGCATTGAGGTGGGCTGGCTGGCCGGCAAGCTCAAGGGCAAGGGCCGTGACAAGGAGCTGGCCCGTATCGAGAGTGGCGAGGCGAAGATGGTGGTCGGTACCCACGCCCTGTTCCAGGAGCAGGTGGTATTCAATAACTTGGCATTGGTGATCATCGACGAGCAGCACCGCTTCGGGGTTCACCAGCGCCTCGAGTTGCGCGAGAAAGGGGCCAATGGCGGCTGCTACCCGCACCAGCTGATCATGACCGCCACCCCTATCCCACGCACGTTGGCGATGACCGCCTATGCGGACTTGGAAACCTCGGTCATCGACGAGCTACCACCCGGCCGCACCCCGATCCAGACTGTGGCCCTACCCGACTCGCGTCGCCAGGAGATCATCGAGCGCATCCGCTCGGCCTGCCTCAATGAAGGCCGCCAAGCCTATTGGGTCTGTACCTTGATTGATGAGTCTGAAGTATTGGAAGCCCAGGCCGCCTCCGATACCGCCGACGAGCTGACGGCGCAACTGCCGGAGCTCAATATCGGGCTGGTTCATGGCAGGATGAAACCGGCGGAAAAGCAGGCAGTGATGAAGCGCTTCAAGGATGGCGAACTGCACCTGCTGGTTGCGACCACCGTCATTGAAGTCGGCGTAGACGTACCCAATGCCAGCCTGATGGTGATTGAAAACCCGGAGCGACTCGGTCTGGCCCAGCTGCACCAGTTGCGCGGTCGGGTTGGCCGGGGCAGCGTTGCCAGCCACTGCGTGCTGCTCTACCATGCACCGCTATCGAAAACGGCGCAAAAACGTCTGGGAGTATTGCGCGAGAGCAGCGATGGCTTTGTCATTGCCCAGCGTGATTTGGAAATCCGCGGCCCCGGCGAGCTACTCGGAACCAAGCAGACCGGTATTGCCGACTTCAAGGTCGCCGATCTGGTTCGTGACCAGCACCTGATCCCGCAGGTGCAGAAGCTGGCCCGCTACCTGCACGACAACTACCCGGACAATGCCAAGGCCATCATCGAACGCTGGCTTGGCCAGCGGGAGAACTACTCCAATGCCTAAAAGCAGGTCCATGACCTAACAGCTGGCAATAAAAAAGCGAGGAAATCCTCGCTTTTTTTGACTTTGCCAACGGGTATGAACGCTACTTCTTGGCCTGCAGTGGCAAGCTGATCTGCACCCGCAGGCCGCCTTCGCGGCGGTTGGAGACCTGAATCACCCCTTCGTGCTGGTCAATGATGCGTTTGACAATCGCCAGCCCCAAACCGGTCCCTTCGGTATCCGTCCCCCGCGCCGTATCTCCCCTGGTCAGCGGCTGGAACATCTTTGCCACTTGGTCAGGATCAATACCCGGTCCATCGTCCTCGACACAGAACCAAGCGCTCTTGCGATCGGCGGCGGTGCCACTGGAAATCTGGACCCAGCCGTTACCATAGCGCTGGGCATTGGTCACCAGGTTGGTGATCGAGCGCTTGATTGAGACCCCGTTACCAATAATCACCCCAGGAATATCAGACAGTGCCAAATCGACCTGACGCTCGTACCCGCCTTCCGCTTCGGCCACCTCTTCGAGCAGGTAGTTAAGCTCAAGCTCTTCTTCCGCCTGTTTCTTGGTTGACTTGAGATAGTCCATGAACTGGCTGATGATCTCGTTGCACTCTTCCGTGTCATTGATCATGCTCTCGGCCAAATAGCTATCTTCCGGTGACATCATCTCAGTCGCCAGGCGGATACGGGTCAGTGGCGTACGCAAGTCATGGCTGACACCGGCCATCAGCAGGGCACGGTCGTCTTCAAGTTGCTTGATGCCTGCCGACATCCGGTTGAATGCCTTGGTCACCGCACGAATTTCCGACGCGCCGCGCTCGGGCAATACCGGTGGTGTCTCGCCCTTCGCCACCTGAAGGGCTGCTTGCTCCAGGGCCACCAGCGGACGGTTCTGGATCCGGATAAACAGCCAACCGCCTGCAATCACCATAAAGGCGATGATCAGGCTGTAATGGAACAGCGGTGAGAAGTCATCTTCCTGCAACTCCGAGAGCGGGATCCGCATCAGGTAACCCGGTATCGATTCGCTTCTGAGCCACAACACATAACTGTCCGCCCCTAGTACCAGACGCACCTCGGTCGGCGACGCCAGCTCCTGGGTCATCTCCTCACTGAGGTATTCAATGACCGTGGCTTTGGCAAACTCCTGCAGCTCTTCATCATGGGCAGGATCGGTCCCGTCCTCGGCATGCAGGGTCACCCCCAGCTGCTCGAGCAACTGGCGCCTGAGCGGAGTATCGAGATGGAAAGTATTACCGTCGGCGAGTTCAACATCTTCCTTGAGCATCAACTTCACCTCGTAGGCGAGGATCCGGTTGAACTGCTGCAGGCTCGGCAGCAAGGCGTAGTTAAGTACCGCCAGATAAGAGAAAATCTGGCTGGCTATCAGCAAGCCAGCCAGCAGGATCAGAGTACGGGTAAAGGTACTGCGTGGCGACAGTCGCATGGCTTACGCCTCGCTGCCGTCCGGTACGAATACGTAGCCCAGTCCCCATACGGTCTGGATGTAGCGTGGGCGACTTGGGTCTTCTTCAATCATCCGGCGCAGACGCGAGATCTGAACGTCAATTGAACGCTCCATTGCCGAGTATTCACGGCCACGGGCCATGTTCATCAGCTTGTCGCGGGACATCGGTTCACGGGCATTGGTGACCAAGGCTTTCAATACCGCAAATTCGCCTGATGTCAGCGGCATCGACTCCTCGCCACGGAACATTTCGCGGGTACCCAGGTTCAGGCGGAACTCGCCGAACTCGATAATCTTGCTGTCAACACTCGGTGCACCCGGCGCTTCAACCGTCTGGCGGCGCAAAACAGCACGGATGCGTGCCAGCAGCTCACGCGGGTTGAATGGCTTAGGCAGGTAGTCGTCGGCACCGACTTCCAAGCCGACGATGCGATCGACTTCGTCCCCCTTGGCGGTCAGCATCAGGATCGGCAGCATGTTGTTGGCATTACGCAAACGGCGGCAAATCGAGAGGCCATCTTCACCCGGCAGCATCAGATCCAAGACCATCAGGTGGAAGGTTTCACGGGACAATAAGCGGTCCATTTGCTCACCGTTGGCCACGCTACGCACTTGGAAGCCCTGCTCAGAGAGGTAACGTTCCAGCAGCGCACGCAGACGCATGTCATCATCAACAACTAGAATCTTATAATTTTCCTGCATATCTCACCTTACTTGCATCGACCAAAATTATCGTGCTTTGGGCGTATTTTACTCGACACACCCAGCGGTTAGCTGAAATTTGCCGCTAAAATAACCACTAAATTGTTACCGTTTATGTCAGAGCTGCCCGCTTATGGGCAGCATTTATCCGGTAGCGCAACAATATTGATTGTTTACCTACCTTCTAAACTAACCTAAATTCAAGGAACTATCCAAAACAATACGCATTCTGAGTCGCTGAGACTTGATCTGTGCCCCGTGCCGAACGACTATGGGCAATAACAGAGACATTCAGCTTCCAGCAACCCGATAGAAACCGGATCCTGCGATGAAAACCAACCTCATTACCCGCGAGGGCTATGACAAACTGAAAAATGAGCTCGATTTCCTGTGGAAAGAAGAGCGCCCCGAAGTGACCAAGAAGGTAACCTGGGCCGCCAGCCTCGGCGACCGCTCGGAGAATGCCGATTACCCTATAGATCTACTACAGCAGTACTAAAAAGCTTAATACATTGATACTAATATGTTTAAATACAGTATCAGTACTAATTTTACGTACTATTTACATAGTACTTCAGAGCTAACGAATTGTTTATGTCAAAGGAAAGTACAAATAATCAGCTTGCTTACGCAGATGAGTGGATTACGCACTTCAAAGGTAAATCAGCCCACAATAAACTTGAATCATTGTGGTGTTTTCGACTTATTATGTTTTGCAGTATTTCTGCCCCAATGTTTCTAGCCTTAGGTGAAACATTTATATTTTCTAAAGTCATCCCTTCAGCTTTATCTGGGGTGGCTGCTTTTTGTACAGCTTGGTTACAGCTTAGAAAGCCACAAATTCTATGGACAACATACAAAACAGCTCAAAGACAACTAGAAGTTTTGAGGGCTAAGTACCAGTTCAAAGTTGAAGAGTTTTCCGACATTCCTGATACTGAGGCTGACAAGTTATTAATAAAATATACTACAGATATAATATCTAAAACTAACATGACTTGGTCTAGCCAGGTTATTGAATACACACCTGCTCAAAATAAAAAAATCAAATAGTTTATTTATCAAACTAAGAACTGTTACACCTCAGTTTGATACATATCACAAAACAAGTATTTATACGGGTTTCATATAGTGATAAGCTGCTTAAAGTAAGCTTACTCTATGGCGTTCTGCATATGATTAATACGATCGATAATAGCTTCATCCGTTCAGTGGTGCCAAAAACACGAACAAGATCCACTATACAAGTCCAAGATATCAAATCTAAAAAAGCTAGAAACCTCGTCCGAGGTATAGATCCTTCCAGCCACAGAAGCACGAAAAAAGCCCTAGAAAAGATAAAGCATAACTGTAAATACTCAGATTATAAAAAAGCTCTACAGTATATTAAAACAAGCCCTATCTTTGATAATAATGATATTGGACAGTTATTTAATGAGCATTGTCCAAAAGGAATGCCAAGTTTAGTAGAGTTTTCGCCAAGAGAAATAACATTTCAGATAGATTGTTATTCAAGTAAATTATTAGAGATATCTGAAAAGGCTGAAGATATAGTTAAATACCTTAAAGATAACGATCTTATTTCAGCTCTTAATGCTTGTAATGAAATGGTTGACTTAAAAGGGACTTCAATATTTCTCATAAGAATGCTCTCTTATATAACTAATAGATACAATCTATTAAGTTATGAAGACAATGAGGTCTTAAGTAAGATTGATTTCTTAAAATCAAAAATCCAACTATCTAAGTGTTCTTTCGTTGAAGAAGCTGTAACACAATTAAGTAATCTTCGGACATCTCATCTTGCTATTTGTAAGAGAATAAATGATTTTTCAGGAACGTTTCCTTATGGTTATATAGCAAAATCATTTATTAAGCCAATACCACAAGACTCAAAAGAGTTTGATCAAACCTTAAGTGCATTCTACTCATTCTCTCTATTTGACGCTTTTTTGTACTTTAAGATGATTATTAGTCAAGATCTTCCCTTCTTGACTAAATTAGAAATAAAAGATGAATTAAGTTCTGCATATGAAAAAATCACTTGCATCGATTTTTTACCAGACACTATGTATGAGTCTATAGATGAGAGCAGTGGTTATTATTACTTAAGAGAGTGTTTTTTATTTGTTGAGCAGCCAAAAGCTTTAGAGTTTCTAACTATTCATGGGTATTATTATTCCGACTTTTCAAATAATTACTCTTCCATCTCTCATGTGAAAAATCTAATTGACCGATATTTTTTAGGATTAAATAGCTTAAATCAACTTAAGTGTTCAAACTTTAATGAAGTCCATATCAATTGGGATAAATATGAATCTTCAACATGTGGCATGTTAGAAAATTCAACAGCTCTAATTCATTTACTAACCAAGAAGCAAGGACATCTTGATGAAGAAGAGCAACTCCTTTTTGTAAAACTAATGTCTTTTAGTCGTGATGTTGGACAGATTTGCCATCCAGATTACCTTTTATCAATCGCCAACTCAGCAAAAGATAATCAATTAAAGCTGGTTACTCAATGCTTAATTACAATTAATAAGAACAGCCAATATAATGAGCATCAATTACGTTCAACTATACAAAACTATTGTATTAATGAATTCAATTCTGACCTCATAGAGTTACTTAAATATCTCTATGACGTATCCCCAGCAGTAGCTGAGCATTTACTACAAGCATGTAATGAAACTTTCCTCTGTACACTTTTCTTATTAGTTGAAAAACCTGTTGACGCATTACAACTAAGAGCAGACATGCTTCATTGGTTTGGTGAAAAGACAGATGATGAGAGGTACATTGATAGAGCAAAAACTCTTAGAATCGATATTCAAATTAATAAAGAAAGGGGAACAATTGACGATTCAAGGATCTATGTTGACCCATTAAAATTTACTCAATGGTTCGAAGATAACATGGTAAGTAAACTCACCATGGCATTAGATAATCTAATTATAGGTAGTCAATTTGTTAAGCTCGACTGGAGTAAAAAGAATGCAAGCCTAGGTACTTCAGAAGAAATTATTGATTCTATTTTAAACTGTTATAAAGAATTCTGTGAAAATAAAGTATTCGGCATTGCGTCTTATCTTGGTAGACGTATAAGGCATGGAACTTTTAAAGGTACAGCTATAACTGAAGTTAAAAACCTTCCTAAAAAGGAAGAATATCAGCACCTTTTTGAAGATAAAGATTTTAAAAATAAGTTTGATGAGTGGATGCTTCAATATGAATCTATGATTGAGGACTTAGTGAAGACTCATCTGCAAATTAAAAGTAAACGTAAGCCGCATGGATTAATAACAACATCCATAGACTCTCCTATAAAAAACACAGCTGCAGATCAGTTAATTATTGAGATTTTGAATATTTATTCAAAAAGAAGCGGTGTGATTAGATTGCCAAGTTTAATCACTGATTGTTGCTGGAAGCTTGTTGATTATGATTTAACAAGAACAAAAAAATTACTAAGTGAGATGAAGTCTTCTCATGGTGTATTCTCTTATACACCAAAAAACTATAGCAATAAATTCAGAAGACAATATTCAAAATTCACTCAAGAAGTGAACTCAATAACAGGCCAGAAGTTTGGTCTAATGGCATCATGGTTCAATAAGCCAAATTATGCATCTCCTAGTACTGATATTTATCTTCTTTTTAATGTTGTAGTATCAGAGGTAAAAGATAGTGTCAGTAACTTCAATCCAGTAATAGATTTAGATGATCGTAACTTCTCTGTTAATGGTGGTACATACTATGTAATTTATGATGCTTTATATGTTTTAGTTCATAATACTGCTCGTCATGGTAAATCTGATGGGAAAATACTGTTCTCTGTATCGAAGCCAGAAGATAGAAATGCAATCAAGATCAATTTAATGTCAGAGGTTGATTCATACGAAGCATTAAACCATGCAAAAGAGCAAATAGAGAAAGGGCTAAAAATAACTGATAACGATGATGATGCCCATATAATTGAAGGCAAAAGTGGTCTTAAAAAATTACGAAAATTAGAAAAAGAAGGAAGTATTAGTAATATTAGCTTTATGACCGATGAAGAAAACACCATGCTTTGTTTTGAGTTCTACTTTGAGTTAAGCAGTAGAGGAAAA
Source organism: Photobacterium gaetbulicola (assembly GCF_003025515.1). Taxonomy (NCBI): domain Bacteria; kingdom Pseudomonadati; phylum Pseudomonadota; class Gammaproteobacteria; order Vibrionales; family Vibrionaceae; genus Photobacterium; species Photobacterium gaetbulicola. The sequence goes on from NZ_PYME01000004.1 coordinate 158,224, forward strand.
TACAATGATATTGATAGTTGAGGATGATGAGCATAAATCATCTCAAATAGTAGAGATTTTAAATAATACAGATCTTATCAATCAAGATATGAAGATTGTTGATAATGTTAGGGATGCTGTAATTTCTCTGACACAATCAATACCAAGTAAAATTGTTCTTGATATGTCACTCCCTAGCCATAAGGCTCTACCTGGACAAGGTACCCCTGTACCTCTTCCGACAGGGGGGATAGAGGTACTATTTGAACTAATGCAAAATGGCTTAACGGATCTTCCAATATTGATACTAACTCAATATCCAGAGATCGAAATTGAAGAAGAACCAATTCCAGTAGAAGAATCCGCTGAGGCTTTTAAATATGAATATGGCTTTACAAAAATTGAAGCTTGCTATTATGATCACATTCATAGTGAAAAGTGGAAAAAAGTTACAACTAAATTCTTGAGATAATTAATGAAGATTTTACTTATTGAAGATAACAACGAAAAACAACAAGCAATTGAGTATGTTATTAATACCGAGCTCAGTAATGCAGCTAACAAGCCTTCGGTTGTACATGCTAAAGATCTAAATAGTGCCAGACGTTCGCTATATAGCGATCTTTTTGACTTGGTTATTTTTGATATGTACCTACCAGATATTCATCAAGTATCTCAAGAAAGAGATTGTTCATTTGAACTTATCAATGATTTTTCAGAGAGTAAAAACTACCAATCTGAAGCTATAGCACTAACTCAATTTGAAATTAACGAAATTGAAGATATTCAATCTTTTAATCAAGTAGGAATAACATTAGTTTCTTACGACTCTTCTAATGGGTGGAAAGCAGCTCTAAAACAAAAAATAAATAGAGCATCTCAGAGGGTTAGATGTGATTTTTTGATTTTCTGTGCTTTATCCAAAGAAAAACAAGCTTTTTCATCTACAGGCTTTACTGTTGGTCAAGCAAAAAATATTTTTGGAATGGACTGTACTGATATATCAATAGGTAACTTTAATGGTTTCATTGTAAAGCCTCACAATATGGGTCTTGTAAACATGGCTATTATTGCATCGAAAGCTATAGAGTTATTCCAACCTAAAATTGTAACAATGAGTGGAATTTGTGCTGGTGTTAAGGGTGAATCTAATTATCTAGATTTAATCGTTGGCAAGACTTGCTGGGAATATCAAACTGGAAAATGGAAAGATGGAGAATTTGTACAAGAGCCATATCAAGTAGACATACATAGGCCACTTCAAGTTGATTTAGAACAATCAACTGAAAATGAATCACTCAAGAATATAATTAGAAATGGTTTATTCATGACAGAGCTTGGAGAAATGAGTATTAAAGTTGCACCAATCTCATCTGGTTCTGCTGTTATTGCTGATGATGAAATGATGAAAAGAATTGGCCTTCAACACAGAAAGATGGCAGGCCTAGAAATGGAAATGTATGCTTTATATGAAGCTGCTGCTCAATCTCTTTGCAACCCATTATGTTTTGGTGCAAAAGCTGTTGTAGATATGGGAGACAGTTCAAAAGGAGATATGTATCATGATGTTGGCTGTACAATTTCAGCCAGGTATGTAGCTAACATTCTAGAGCAACAGTTAGGTAAAATATAATTATTCATCATTAATTTAATGATGAATAATTAATATTAAATTGAAAAACTACTGATTTAAATGAAGTGTTGAGAATTGTGCATTGACAATTCTCTGCCTAAACTCTGATATTTTAACATCAATATCTATATGACATGATTCTCTTATGGAAACAATACTTTCATCTCTATATTAACTTATACTTTTAAATCCATTTTTAATATTGCAGACTAGTTTTAAATTTACGTTGCAAACCCCTTCAAAATTATCCCTCTCTATTTTATTTACGATCTCATATCCTTCAGGCAAATCATCTCCAACTCTTTCTGCGAATTGTGAGAGTCTCTCCTCAGCGATAGTGTAAAACCATGCTTCTTGGTTCACATGGCAGATGAATTAGGCGTGCCTTTGAACTACTTTTTTTGTGAAGATGAATTAACCGCGGAATTGGCTTGTTTGATTTCGAGTATGAGTGATGCGGATAAGAAAACACTCATCAATCAACTGTCCAATCGCGATCAAGGCATTGACTAATTAACAGCCAATACGCTAGATTAATCAACGAACCTCTATTTTAATCTAATCGTAAAATACTATCGGTGAAGAGCTTTTTCGGATCTATAGTGACTGCCGGCTACATCTAACAAGTGTGGTCATAGGAGCTATAGCTATGACAAATTTTCTTCGCCATATAACAGTCATCATTGCACTTCTAACCCTTACATTTGCACTCCATCTAGCCTCAACAGGTAAAGAGACCATTGCTATTGGGCTAATGACCGTCTTTGGTCAAATTTTGATAACTATACACAAGATATTAAAGGACTGTGATTAAGCGAAGTAACCGCAGTCAAAGAATTGATAAAGGGCACTCTTTAGCTGCCCTTTTCATACTCAATGGAGTTAATGAACCACTCCTTGTCCCCTTCAGGCGTTTTCACAACAAATTCATCATCAACTTCTTTTTTGAGTAATGCTCTGGCCATTGGAGAGTCGATTGAGATGTAATCTTTAGCATCACCATAGATTTCTTCCGGACCAACGATGCGAAACTTTTTAACATCACCGGCTTCGTTCTCAATTTCTACCCAAGCACCAAAGAAAACCCTCCCCTCTTGCTGAGGTGAGTAATCAACAACGGTTACATCAGGCAGGAACTTTCGTAAGAAGCGAACTCTTCGATCTATTTGACGCAAGATACGTTTATTGAAGGTGTAATCAGCATTTTCAGAACGATCACCAAGACTAGCAGCCCACGTCACTATCTTTGTGATTTCAGGCCGCTTCACATTCCACAAGTAGTCATGTTCTTCTTTAAGCTTGTTATAGCCTTCTCGAGTAATTAGCTTGGTTTTCACGCTTAAGTAATTCCTGATTTTGTTATAGATTCTGTAATGCTTTCTTTATCGCATCTATGGTCGCGACATGGAAAAAAGACTTTTGAGTATCACTCGAGACTATACTGCCATTTTTTCCAAGCTCCAATTGATGTCTGCGCAAAAACTCACTAGAAATGAGGTACTCCAGTGCGCTTCGTTCCAGCTCAGTGAGCTTGATCGACGCAACAGAGATATCGACGTTATCGAACACTTCAATAACCTGATTGATGGGCACTACTTCATTTAGCAATCGCTCCGCTTCCTTTTTCTGAGAATAGAGAATGTTAGCTTGAAGCTTAACTACCGGATCGTCGAGCTCATCTATCCAAGCGTACATCTTACCTTTTGAGGTATTTCGTGCTGGCCGTGGTAGGTCTTTTGCTGAAGAGTTGAAGCTGGCAATTAAAGTTCGGTACGATTCACCCGTTTTGTTTCGGATACTCTGTGCAGCTGGAACCCCTCGACCTGTCCCAAGACGGGCAATCGTTGAATAACTAAAGTCATTCAATCCACGCTCTTGTTGTTCCTTGCATATGGTAAACACGGCCTCTAACGAGTTCTGTACTCGAGATGAAGCTTTCTTTTTTAGCTGACTCAGTACTTGCTCAGGAGTAATCTCTGACATGCTAGCCGATCCTTTTTAGTGGTTTCGACTTCTCAAACAATTCACGAATCATCTTTTCATCGAACTGGTTATCTATCGATAAGTCCTTTAAGGTCAAACTCCCATCCATGAGACGGTCGACGTTCTCCCAGCCTTTCAACCTTGTCAGCATTAACTCTGTTAACTGGTTCCCCACTGCAAGCTGTTCTTCTTCTGACAGTAAGAAGAGTTGCGGCTGAATACCATTTTCGACCATCATTTTGTCGATCATCTGTGAGCGTCTCGTTACAGCTTGTTCATCACTACAGCTGTGAAACAGTTCTGCATTCGAGCAAACTTCGGATAGTTGATGAAAATAGCTGACATCATCGAGTTCAAAACCTATTTCGAATTCTTGCGGAACTATAAGCTGACAGTGATTCTCAGTATTTTCTTTAGGGTTACTCATAAGTGTTTGACAATTATGTATATGGCGGTGAATCGCGTTCATGTCCGAAAGGTACAGATCTAGCTTCTTCGCTCGTGTTTCAATTTCCGAGTTCAAGTGCATACGCTCTCCAACTAACTCACGTCTATCAGACTCCAAAGCCGACTTCTCTGAGCTATCCACTTTTATTTTGTATAGTTGGTGATCAATGACATCTATCTTTTCTGCAATATCATCAAGCTTCTGCCCAAGCGAAGTGTAACGTATAGACTGAGTGTTTACGGCTAGGCTTATCTCATTGAACATGGCTGCAAGTCCAACCAAAAAAGCAGGGCCGGTAATAAAGAATCGACACAGAAAGCAATTCTGCTCTCCCAAATAACCCGCTGGTACTGGGTGATATATGTTAGCTTTTGTGGCTACTCGACAGCCCCCTTCTGAACAAAAAGCACCTCCAACAGGGCAGATGCCAAAATCTTTCCAAAGATAGCTGGAGGCCGGCCGAGCATTGCCTAGTGTATTTAGTAGATCCACAGATGAACCTACCAACTGTGATTTAACCTCTTCAATTCTCTGCTGTTCCACAAACGATTTGAGCGTTTGTGTTGCTTTGCTCATTGCCTCTTTTTCTCCCAACTCCATTTTCTCTCGTAAGTTGGCGCCTGTTTTACCGCTCTTGGTATAGTAGATTGTCATCATAATGCTGGAGTGACCGACCAATTTCATAATGACTTCCAAAGGAATACCAAATTCAAAGGCGTACGCGTTAATCAGACTGACGCGCATTGAGTGGGGAGTGTAAGGAGATTTGAAGTGTGAAAGCGGTATCGTTTGACTATTTTCCAACTCTTTAATCGATTGATTGTATTTCAATCCTTTGTAGGTAGCCGTTGTAATATCATTCTTGCCAGAGAAATATAGCGCAGCAGCAAGTCGCGTCGTTAACCTGCCACCAAATATGCCAGGCTCTTTTTCTAGATAGTCTCTAAATAAGAAACAATTAGCCCCTTTTTGTTTACGCTGTACTTCGTTTAGATTGGTGCGCTCACAATCAAGCCATCTCGTTGGCTCCTTAAGTGGATTATATTTTTGTTGCCACTTTCTAAGCTTTACCAACCAATATGCCATCTCTCTCGGCATGAAGGGAATCGTGTAGCCCGAACCATCAAACTTAGTTTTGTTCGACGTGTAATGAACACCGAACTCTCCTTGCGCTGACTTACTCACCATGCTCTGCCGATTGGTTAGGCCAGCCAACATAGTCCTATTTTTCTTCCAAACGACTTTATTGTTCTTAAAGTCGGCGAGTTCTTGATCAGCCTCTCCGGAGTCGCAATAGACGATTTGTATCCCTCTAGCAGGGAGTTGCATTAGTGAGTACGTATAGGTCCAGTATGCTGGAAACCAAAGATAGGTTTTTCCATTTTCAACTTTGAAAACGCAGTCGGGGTCATTCTTATCTAGGAGAGAGCTATCGTTGATCTGTATCCAATCTGATGAAAAACGATGCAAATGAGCTAAATCTCGATAGCTTAGCTTTTTCTCTATAGAGTCCAATGGAAATATCCACTCTCGCCCCGCTTTTACATATTGATAAGGCAGAGACATCTTGTCTGTTTCATTTACAACTTGAGGTTCAGCCTCTCCATTAAAGTTAACGTGACTGAAAGGGTTTTTAGCGTCCTTGATGTGAGTAATTTCTCCGGTCTCTGTGTCTTCCAAAATAAGATAATTTGAGATAATCCAATCTAAGAATTCATTGATTGAGAACACCCATTTTTTTCTTCGTGTCACTGGAACTTGTTCAAACAGATTCAGCATTGGTTGAATGTTTGTCGAGCCACGTGTTAGAAACTCCAGCGGGGATGTTTCAAAGCCATTTGGCTCAATGTATTCACGAACAAATTCACATAAGTCTTTTGCTTTGGTATCTCCCCCACGTGCAGACTTGAGAAACTCTTTTACCGTCTCCGACCAAAGTGACCATTCATCGGTAAAGTATTTAACTTGATATGGTCGCTTCGTTCCCCAGAAGTCATAAGTATTAGTCCACCCCTTTCCTTGGTAATGCTCTTCTGGCTTAGCTGGCATCCTAGGGTCATTGGATTCAGCCCGAAGTTTCGCATACTCTGCGAAACTCGAAATACCTTTCCTTTGAACCAAAGCAGCTAGTTCGTCATATTCATAAGGTCTTGGAATATCGAGAGCGTCATACCAATTGCTCCAGTTGGTTATTCTTTTTTCGGGTTTGGATGGTAATTGAGGGTAGTTCTTTTGCGTAACTCTGTATTGAGACGAGTTTTTTATTTTTAGAATCGCACATGCTGTTTTGAACTGTTTCAGATGAGATATGTCGCTAGGCAATAAGAAATGAATCCAATCGACCCAATCATCACCATAAAACGTCCTTGGGTTGGAGGGAAGACATTTATCTTCTTTGTAGCGCTGTTTATATTCTTGGGGCGATTGAAGGCCCAAAGCTATCGCCGCTTTGCTTGCCTCTGCATATGTTAGATACAAAGTGCGCTTCTCTTTATCCAGAAAACTAAACCAATCCACCCAGTCATCCGCATAAACTTGTTCTGGACTCGAGGGAAGACGCTCATCTTCTTTGTAGCGCTGCTTATATTCCGGCTGGGATTGAATGCCCATTCCTATCGCCGCTTCGCTTGCCTCTATATATGTCAGGTACCAAGTAGGCTTCTCTCTACCCAGAAAACTGAACCAATCCACCCAATCATCGGCGTAAACCTGATGTGGACTCGAGGGAAGGCGCTCATCTTCTTTGTAGCGCTGTTTATATTCCGGCAGGAATTGAATGCCCAATCCTATCGCCGCTTTGCGTGCCTCTGCATATGTCAGATACCAAGGCCGCTTCTCTTTATCCAGAAAACTAAACCAATCCACCCAATCATCTGCAAAGAGCACATCTGGACGTGAGGGAAGACGCGCATCTTCTTTGTAGCGCTGATTATATTCCGACTGCGATTGAATGCCCAAACCTATCGCCGCTTTGCTTACCTCTGCATATGTCAGATACAAAGACCGCTTCTCTTTATTCAGAAAGCTAATCCAATCCACCCAATCATCCGCATAAACCTGGTTTGGATTCGAAGGAAGACGCTCATCGTCTTGGTAGCGCTGCCTATATTCCGGCTGGGATTGAATGCCCAATCCTATCGCTGCTTTACTTGCATCTGCATATGTCAGATACAAAAACCGCTTCTCTTTATCCAGAAAGCTAAACCAATCAACCCAATCATCCGCATAAACCTGATCTGGATTCGAGGGAAGACGCTCATCGTCTTGGTAGCGCTGCTTATATTCTCGATGCGATTGAATGCCCAATCCTATCGCCGCTTTGCTTGCTTCTACATATGTCGGATAAAAAAACCGCTTCTCTTTATCCAGAAAGCTAAACCAATCAACCCAATCATCGGCAAAGACCACATCTGGACGTGAGGGAAGACGCTCATCTTCTTTGTAGCGCTGCTTATATTCCTGCAACAATTGAATGCCTAATCCTATCGCCGCTTTGCTTGCCTCTGCATATGTCAGATACAAAGACCGTTTCTCTTTATCCAGAAAGCTAAACCAATCAACCCAATCATCTGTGTAAAACTTATCTGGATTCGAGGGAAGACGCTCATCTTCTTTATAGCGCTGCTTATATTCCCGCAGCGATTGAATGCCTAACCCTATCGCCGCTTTGCTTGCTTGGTTTACAGTTTTGTAGAATGTTTTCATCAGTGAGCGCTTCTCATTTGCTGACGAACCTCGTCGTCTGAAGGTTTCAAGTAGACCAAACAACTATCAGGGCTTTTATGATGCATCGCTTTTTGAATTTCTAGCTGAGAAAAACCTCCTTGCCCCAATCGATAGCCGTAGGCATGGCGATGTGCATGTGGGGTTGTCCCTAACGATTTGCAGGGCTCGAGCCCAATTCGTTGAACGGCTCTGTTATGCTTTTGATGGAAATTTTTCTTACTCTCTGGATTACCTTTTGAGTTAACAAATAGGAAAGGAAATTCTGAAACTGGTCTAGTCGAAAGATATTTTTGTAGTAACAGAGTAAACTCAACAGCTTTACTTGCTGGATAAAACATCACATCAAAAGACAGGTTAATATTTGTAAGTAAAGGTCCTTTCCAGCCAGCGTAGAGTCTATGACTTCTCGAATACTCATTTCGGGGTTTAAGTCGGTATTTATGAGCTAAATACTCTCTTCGTTTACTGAAACGTTCGTCAGGAGACTTTCCGTTACTTGGATGGTAAACAGATATAAGAGCAGAGCCTGACTTGGGATCTATTGATATATCATCGGTATATATGTGGAAACACTCTGACATTCGCAGCCCACCGAAATGCATTAGCATTACGATCAACTGACTAGCATAATCCGGCTCTCCTGACGCAGAAACAAACCCATGTAAAAGTAAGTCTTCAATTCGGTCTTCAGGGAAGCGATATACCGCTTCAACATCAACAAAATGTCTTTCAGGTCCGCGAATTTTTCTTGCAAGTGAAAGCTGTTGTGTCGATGGTTTCACTAAGTGATTCAGAAAGCTACGGCTATGCCTTCTGTAGTAAGCACACCACTGCATACGTTCTTCTGCATAAGTCGATTTTCTTAAAGGGTTCAGCTTCGGTAGATTAGTTCCATGGATACTGTCTAAGTAGTCGCAATAATCAGTAATATGACGAAGGAGAACATTAACGTCTTCATTTCTTCGAGGAGACCAGAACAAACCAGAGTTATCTTTTCCGTCTTGAATTGTTCCAAACTGTAATGCTTCAACAAACCCTCTTAATAACTCTGTGGCTGATGAAAAGCTTGATACTTGGCGCTCTAAAAATTTTAAAAGAAGCTCTACAGCAAAGGTATTGCGCTCCAGCCATGATTGAGACTTGTAACGATTCTCATGCAAAAACCTCAAGTGAGAAATCAGCAAACCACTCTCAGTCAAAAGCGCCGGAAAGCGAAACGAAGGCCGACCTTTCCCAGCTTTGTAGTTCACTCCTCGCTTTATCACGAAACTCATTTCTTTGCTTTTTCGAAGTAGTCACGCCATCCAGACCAATTTTTGGTGTAATAGCGAGTCATGCTTATAGGTAGATGCTTAAACTGCTGCGCCTTTTTACATTCCAGCTCATCACTATCAGAGGATCGACTACAGCTCTCTAAAAACTCACTCCAACTCGTCCATCGCTTGTTATAATTCATAGTCCACCTCAATACACTTATTTCCGCGTTTTTCGCGCATCAATGTTTAGGGAAGATTTATCTTTCGTTTTTTTTGTAACGCACTCTCTATACTCTTTCACTGACTTTATCTTCAGATTAATTGCCGCCTTCCTAGCTTGCTCAAAGCTATAGAAAAATTCTGACATTTCAGCACCTCTTTCGGAGTTCACATAGTTCAACCAATACTAAGGATTTCTTAACATACCAATTAGTATATAGTTTATAGTTCTCACGCATGCCAGTTTCATAGTTATCAAGCCTGGTTTAACCTATAGTATTGATGTGTGTAGTTTTAGTATGCTTTTTTGAGTAGAACTAATACCAGTACAACAAGAAGCGCCTGCGCGAAATCGACCGCCGGGTTCGCTACCTGCGCAAACGCCTCGAGCAAGTACAAGTGGTTGACTACTCACCGCAGCAAGACGGCAAGGTGTTCTTCGGTGCCTGGGTCGAAATCGAGAACGACGAAGGCGAAACCAAATCTTTCCGCATTGTCGGCCCGGATGAGATCTACGGCCGCAACGACTATATTTCGATTGACTCCCCCATGGCCCGGGCGCTGCTGAAAAAAGAAGTCGATGACGACGTCGAAGTCAATACGCCAGCGGGCAAAAAAGAATGGTTCGTCAACAGTATCCGCTACCGATAACCCCAAGGTATGAGGCATCGCACGTTACTGACAGTTCGCTAACATGCGATGGCTTGCCTGCTTGCCAATCGCCCGTAGAATGGGCCCATACCAGACAACAAGAGAAATGAACGGATGAGCAATACGATCAACCAGATGATTGCCAATGAGCTGAATGTTCGCCAAGAACAAGTCACGGCCGCAATCACTTTGCTCGATGACGGTAATACCGTGCCTTTCGTGGCCCGTTACCGTAAGGAAGTGACCGGCGGGCTGGATGATACCCAGCTCCGCAACCTGGAATCTCGCCTCGGCTACCTGCGCGAGCTCGAAGACCGTCGCCAGGTGATCATCAAGTCCATTACCGAGCAGGGCAAGCTAACCGCCGAGCTCGAAGCGGCGATCAAAGGTGCCGACAGCAAGACCCGCCTTGAAGATCTCTATCTGCCCTACAAGCCCAAGCGCCGTACCAAAGGGCAAATCGCCATTGAAGCAGGCATTGAGCCGTTGGCCGACTCGCTATGGAGCGATCCGAGCCAGATACCGGAAGACAGTGCCGCTGCCTATGTCGATGCCGACAAGGGCTTTGCCGATACCAAGGCCGTGCTCGACGGTGCCCGCGCTATCTTGATGGAACGTTTTGCCGAAGATGCGACCCTGCTGGAGAAAATCCGCCGCCACCTACTCTCCCAAGCCGAACTGACCTCGCGCGTAGTGGAAGGCAAGGAGCAAGAAGGCGCCAAGTTCAAAGACTATTTCGAGTACAACGAACTATTCAAGAATATTCCTTCCCACCGCGCCTTGGCCTTGTTCCGCGGTCGCAACGAAGGCTTTTTGCAGATCAGCCTCAACGCCGATCCAAACCAGGAAGAAGGCGTGCGCGGCTCCTACTGCGAAGTGATGATTGCCGACCACCTCGGTGTGAAACTGGGTACCCAGCCGGCTGATACCTGGCGCAAGCAGGTGATCAGCTGGGCATGGCGGATCAAGATTGCCATGCACCTGGAAACCGAGCTGATGGCAGCACTGAGGGAAAAAGCCGAAGACGGCGCCATGCAGGTGTTTGCCGACAACTTGAAAGACTTACTGATGGCCGCGCCTGCCGGCCCGCGTGTCACGCTGGCGCTTGACCCGGGCCTGCGTACCGGCTGTAAGGTGGCGGTTGTCGATGCGACCGGCAAGCTGCTGGATACCGCCACAATCTACCCGCACACCGCCCGTGCCCGGGTGGCCGAAGCCGAAGCCACCTTGCTGGCACTGCTGAACAAGCACAACGTTGATTTGATTGCGATCGGTAACGGTACTGCTTCACGTGAAACAGACAGCTTTGTGGCCACCCTGCTCAAGGACAACAACCTCAAGATCCAGAGCGTAATGGTCAGTGAAGCAGGCGCATCGGTTTACTCGGCGTCAGAGCTGGCTGCCAACGAATTCCCGCAACTGGATGTATCACTGCGCGGCGCGGTGTCTATCGGTCGCCGCCTGCAAGACCCGCTGGCCGAGCTGGTGAAGATCGATCCGAAATCCATCGGTGTGGGCCAGTACCAGCATGATGTCAGCCAGAGCATGCTGGCCAAGCGCCTGGATGCCGTGGTCGAGGACTGCGTAAACGCCGTCGGCGTTGATGTGAATACCGCATCCCCTGCGCTACTAACCCGCGTGGCTGGCCTGAACGGCACCATCGCCCAGAACATCGTGAACTACCGTGATGAGAACGGCCGGTTCGACAGCCGCACCACGCTGAAGAAAGTCGCGCGCCTCGGGCCGAAGGCATTCGAGCAGTGTGCCGGTTTCCTGCGTATCATGGGGGGCAAGAACCCGCTTGATAGCTCGGCGGTTCACCCTGAGTCCTATGCCGTGGTCAAGAACATCGCCGCAGCCAACGACAAGGCGCTCGATGCCATTATCGGCAACACCGAGTTCCTACGCAGCATCAAGGCCGCTGACTATACCGATGAGAAATTCGGTCTGCCGACGGTAACCGATATCATCAGCGAGCTCGACAAGCCGGGCCGCGATCCGCGCCCGGAATTCAAGACTGCCACCTTCGCCGAAGGGGTCAACGAGGTTAAAGATCTGATCCCGGGTATGGTGCTGGAAGGGGTGATCACCAACGTCACCAACTTCGGGGCCTTTGTCGATGTCGGTGTCCATCAGGATGGCCTGGTACATATCTCCGCGCTGTCGGACAAGTTCGTGTCTGACCCGCGCGAAGTGGTCAAGGCCGGTGATATCGTCAAGGTCAAGGTGATGGAAGTCGATCTGCAACGCAACCGAATCGGGATGTCGATGCGCCTGGGCGACGAGCCAGGCCAGGACAGCAAGCCGGCCCGCAAACCGCAGCAAACCCGTCCTCAGGGCAACTCGCGCAACCAATCGTCTCGCCAGCGCCAAGACCGTCAGTCGGGCAACAGCGCGATGGGCGGGGCTTTTGCTGCCGCGTTTGCCAACGCCAAGAAGAAGTAAAGCGGCTATAAACCTATAAACGAAAAAGAGCTGGCACGTGTGCCGGCTCTTTTTTTACACTACAACACCACCAAATACTCGGTCGGCGGGTTCGGCACCGTGGCCTGGGCATACTTGTGGGCCACCACCCCCTTGGTGCGCTCAGACAGGCTGATCTGCTCCAGTGCCTCGAGCAACTCTCGCGGCAGCTTGATATGCATCGAGTACCCCAGATCGCTGACGCCCGCCATATAGCTGTCGGCCGACAGCGCTTTGACCAGCCTTTCCATCGCATCCTGGTAACCGTAGTGTTTGTCTTCCACGGCCGACTGCTGGTAATCGGGGTGTTCGGAGGGATCCCAGGAAGGCTTCTTGAGTTGTTTCTCTTCGCTGCTCAAGGCTCGTTCCTGAGCAGAGGACTGCATTTCGGTGGTCGGGACGATTTTCTCACGGACACGGTTGTCCCGCGCCGTTTGCTCGGTCGGCGGGTTAATGGTCGGGGCCACGGCTGGCGCGCCCACCTGTACGGGAGTGACTAGCATGTCGTAGCCTCTCTCCTAGCCACTTCGCTTGGTGCCGATTGTCATGTTGGTTTCCCTCTCTCCACCCTCGCCACAAAACCCGTAACAGCCTCGAATTCGCGCCCTCACCCTGCTATCGGCCCAAGCACGAAAAAGTTTAGCCAGACCGGGCTCGGCCGCTGTACTCATATTACCCCGTAAACGCTTTTAGCGTATCGATAAATTCATCAGGATGGGAGATAAACGGCGCATGGGAAGCACCCGCAAACACATGCCGCTGTGACTGCGGGGCGAGCTGGTCTAGATCGCGGGCGACCTTTGCCGGTACCAGGCTATCGAGCCGGCCGTAGAGCCGCAGCCACGGCGGCGAGACTGCCGCCAGTTCGGGGCGCAAATCGACCCGGGCCAAGATATCCAACCCAAGCGCCAGCGCAGCCGGGTTGGGTTCGGGACGGGACAGCACCGCCTCCTTGAGCTGGCGGATATCCTGCCGGGCCGTCCGGCTCCCCATTGCCTGCAGGGCCATAAAGCGCTCGATGGTGGCTCTGAAATCGAGATCGAGCTGGCGGCGGAACTCGTCCAGCACTTGAGGCTTGATCCCGCGCCAGGTCTCTTCGGCTGCAAACCGCGGCGAGCTCGCTACGGTTACCAGTTGCTGTACCCTGCCCGGAGCCTGCAATGCCGCAGCTGTCGCAACCAAGCCGCCCAGCGACCAACCGAGCCAAGTCGCCTGCGCTGGGGCTTGCGCCAGTAGCATATCGGCCATCTCGTCGACATCGGCAGCCGGATGGTGGCGGCTATGGCCGTAACCCGGCAGATCCACCACATGCACCCGGTAATGCTGGGCAAGCACTGGCAAGACCTGCTGCCACACGGCTCCGTTCATACCCCAGCCATGAATGAGAAGTAGATCGGAACCTTGCCCTTCCGTTTGCCAGTGAAGCTGTGCTGTCATCTATATTTCCTGTATTTACGCCTCGGGATATCACGGATGGTATCGCTATTCACCCAATTCACCAACCTTCTCCGCCGCTACCATCGCTGCCAGCTTTGTCAGCAGCCCAGTGACGGCGGCCATCCCCTGTGGTGCAGCCATTGCCTTGCTCGCTTTCCGTGCCCGCCCTACTGCCACCATTGCGGCAACACCCTGCTGGCACACGCCAGCCACTGCGGCCAGTGCCTGGGCCGGGCCAATCCCTGGCAGCGCTTCTACCGTGCCGGCGAATACCACTTCCCGCTGCGCCAGCTGATCCACCAGCTCAAATTCCAGCGCAAGTTCTGGTTGGCCCAGCCACTGGGCGAACTGCTGGCAAGACAGATTGACGATCCGGCCCCACTACTGCTGCCCATCCCCTTGCATCCACTCCGCCGGCTGAGCCGGGGCTTCAACCAGAGCAGCCTCATCGCCCAGGCCGTGGCCCAGCAGACCGGCAGCCGGCTCGATACCCGGCTGCTCAGGCGCCAGCGCTACACCCCGCCCCAGCATCGACTCAGCAGAGCACAGCGCCAGCATAACCTCGATAGCGCGTTTCGCCTGACCAGCAGATGCTCCCTGCCGCCCCATGTCGCCCTCGTCGATGATGTCGTCACCACCGGCGCTACCGTTGCAGAGGCGGCGACCCTACTGCGCCAACACGGCGTCGCACGGATCGACATCTACTGCCTCAGCTATACCCCACCGTAAAATTGTGCAGAAAAATCACTGAGATCCGTACCGAAATCATAGTTGCAACGAATAATGGGTGATAGAAAGGGCAGCAAAGAGTAGAATAGAATTAATCTTACTAAATAAGTCAGGTATTACGTCGTGTCTATGATTACTATTTCTGAGAATGCTCAACAGCACTTCGGCAAACTTCTGGCCCAACAACCAGAAGGGACAAACATCCGTGTATTCGTGGTAAACCCAGGTACGCAAAATGCAGAGTGCGGCGTGTCCTACTGTCCACCGGAAGCTGTGGAAGCCAGTGACACCGAAATCAAATTCGACCTTTTCTCTGCTTTCGTCGATGAGCTGAGCCTACCGTTCCTTGAAGATGCCGAGATTGATTTTGTCACCGACAAAATGGGTTCGCAGCTAACACTTAAAGCACCGAATGCCAAAGTACGCAAAGTAGCTGATGACGCATCGCTGATGGAGCGTGTCGACTATGTGATCCAAACTCAGGTCAACCCACAGCTTGCAGGCCACGGTGGTCACGTATCACTGTCTGAAATCACCGAAGATGGGGTGGCGATCCTACAGTTCGGCGGTGGCTGCAATGGCTGCTCGATGGTTGACGTGACCTTGAAAGAAGGTATCGAAAAAGAGCTACTGGCCCAGTTCGCCGGCGAACTTACTGGCGTACGTGATGTGACTGAACACGCCCGTGGCGAGCACTCTTACTACTGATCCGCAGCCCAGCCAAACATCGCACATAAAAAAGCGAGAGCCCGGAGGCTCTCGCTTTTTTTATCTCGAATCTGAAAAAATAGCGGTTCTATAAGTTGGTAAGAAGAACAGTTATGTTTTCAGGTTATTGACGTTTATTTATGATCTCACAACCGTAATCGTCACGTTGCGGCGGCCCCAGTTCCTTGCGGCTTTGACATCCTGTCCCATGTAGATATCAATCTTGTTGCGCCATCGCTTATTCATCTTGTCCAGCACCACATATTCACCCGGTAGGCCGGAGATCTTGACCACGGTGCCGCGCTTGAAGCCCTGTCCCAGCAGATCCCGGGAAACCGCAATCGCCTTCATGCCCGGTTTCAGCCGATCCCCCCAGGCTGCTATCGTGGGGTTGGAATTAGTCTGGGCCCGAACTGAGTTGTAGGCTGTTGCCGTGACCTTGTATGACTTGCCCTGGACAGCGGCCATCGCCGGCGTGAGCCAGCTCATCGTCATCACGGCTAAAAAAAGTACTAGTACAGCTTTTTTCATTTATCCTCCAAGGTGGCGAAAAGATTATATTTTAACCACCCAGCCGCCACCTGGACAGCATTTTTTGTTGAATAAATGAGCAAAATAAGTCAAGTCATCCTAACTATCTGTTTGCATTAGCCACTTGCAGGAAAATATTTTTTTTCCATTGGTAAGCAAATATCAGTGCCAGGCCGACCCCGCGCATTGCCATAAACCCGATCATCGCCCCCCAGAGGGCATGATTGCCAAGGCCGGACAGCAGCCACCAAATAATGAAATAACAGCAGGTTGCGACAAACATACTATTACGCATCTCGCGCCCCCGCGTCGCGCCGATGAAGATGCCATCGAGCAAGAAGCACCACATGGCAACCAGAGGGACGGCGGCCAACCATGGCAGATACAGCGACGCCTCGTGCTGTACCGCCGGGATATCCGAAATCAAACCGATAATGCCACGTCCGAACACCGCAAACACTAAGGTCAGTACCAATGAGATCACCAGGCTCCAGAAAGTGGTTCCCACCAGGCTGCGTCCTAATTCATCACGGTTTCGGGCCCCAATCGCCTTACCGACCATTGCCTCCATGGCATAGGCAAACCCATCCATGGCATACGAAACCAGCATCAGGAAGCTCATCAGTACGGCATTGGCCGCCACCACATTATCGCCCAGCGTAGCCCCCTGGAAAGTCATGAAGGTGAAAGTCAACTGCAGACACAGGCTGCGCAGGAAGATATCCCGGTTGAGTTTGAGCAGCCTACCGATGCCCTGCCACACACACCCCAGCTTACTGCGCAGTACCGGCAGCGCATGAGCTCGCCACTGACGGGAAACAAACCACAATCCCAAGATCAGCCCACTGTACTCCGCCAGTACCGATGCCGCTGCCGCCCCCTGGACCTTCCAGCCAAAGCCAAGGACAAACAGCACATCCAGACCGATATTAACCAGATTGGTCACGATCAGCAGCCACATCGGCAGCTTGGCATTCTGGGTACCGAGCAGCCAGCCCATGATAACAAAATTGGCCAGTGCCGCCGGTGCACCCCAGATCCGAATAGAGAAATATTGCTCGGCATAGGTTTTCACTTCACTGCTGGCTGAGCTGAAGTGAAAAATCAGCTCGGCAACAGGCTGGTGGAACACCATCAGCACCAAGGCCATCAACCAGGCCAGGGCCATACCTTGAATGAAGACTGTCGCCTGCGCCTCGCGATCCGATGCCCCGTAAGCTTGGGCGCTGAGCCCGGTAGTTGCCATCCGCAAGAAGCCCAGCAGCCAGAACGTCACGTTGATCATGGTCCCGCCGACAGCGACCCCGCCAAGGTACCAAGCATGCTCAAGGTGCCCGATCACTGCCGCATCAACCAGCCCCAGCAGGGGAACCGTAATATTCGACAACACCATCGGCAGAGCCAGGGCATACACCTGACGGTGCAATGTTCTATCTCGCAACGCTTGCAGCACAACAACCTCAACTTTCGAAAGCCAGCCCGTGATTATCTGGTGTTGAGCGCCAAATAAAAAGCCCCCATGGACAAAATCCACAGGGGCCATTCCCAGTCTGCAGGATTGGGAATATTCGGTTCAGCGGCCCGATCCAATCTTCGGGCGTTGCTAAAGCCGATCATAGCACCAAAACCTGCAAACGCTAAACGGCACGTACTAAATCAGCAGGGCCGCCAGCCAATGATCGGCCAGCAACACCACAAACAGTGCCAGCAAATGCCAGATCGAATACTTGAAGGTTGCCCATGCATGGCCGGGCTCATCGGCAAACTTGAGCTTCACGGCATAGCCGATGAAACCAAGATTGAGCGCGCTGCTTCCTATCAGGTATAGCCAGCCGCTCATCCCGGTTAGCCAAGGTAGTAACCCGACCAAGGCCAGCATCAAGGTGTAAAGAAGCACCATGGTCTTGGTATAGCCTATACCGTGGGTGACTGGCAGCATCGGGATCCCCGCCTTGGCATAATCATCCCGGCGGTGGATAGCCAGAGCCCAGAAATGGGGAGGAGTCCAGGTGAAAACCAGCATCACCAGCAATAATGCGTGGGAGTGCAGCTCACCGGTAACGGCGGTCCACCCGAGCAAGGGCGGGGCGGCGCCAGCCAGGCCGCCGATCACAATGTTCTGCGGCGTGGCATGCTTCAGCCAGATGGTATAGACCACGGCATAGCCGATCAGGCTGGCAAACGTCAGCCAGGCGGTCAAGGCATTGAGCTGCCACAGTACCACAAACCCGGCGACCATCAACACACAGGCAAAAGCCACCGCCTTGTGCGTTTCGACCCTCCCCTTCGCCAGCGGACGATGGTAAGTCCTCGCCATCTTGGCATCAAAACGGCGATCCAGCACATGATTGAAGGCCGCGGCGGCGGCCGACTGCAGGCCGATCCCCACCAGCCCGAACACCACCGCCTTAAGTGGCGGGATCCCCGGCACGGCCAAGCACATCCCGACCAATGCTGTCAGCAACAGCATGGCAACCACTTTGGGCTTGGTCATGGTCAGGTAGTCCTGCCACACCCTTACCGATGACAGGGGCTTATAGCCCCCCTTTGCTACAACCTGACTCTTTGCCATGCTCAGGCCCTCCTTTGGCTATGCCACATATCTATCCATTTCCCGTCCGGGCTGCCGGTTGCAACCCGACAACCGCATCCGGTATACCTGCAGGTTCAGCGCCACCAGCGACAGCAGCAACAAGACACCGGTCACGTTGTGCGCCACGGCGATCGACAGCGGCAAACTGGCCACAATATTGGTAATACCAAGGCCGATTTGCCCTGCCAGCACCAGCAGCATCACCGCCGCCCCCCTCCTCAGCGCCCGTTGCCGCCACAGCAAACAGGCAAGTGCAAGCAGTGTCAGCGCTGTGACCATGGCACCGATCCTGTGGGTCACATGGATAGTAACCCGCTGCTGGTAGTCGAGCACCCCGTATTGGTAGGTCTCATGCTCAGGCTGGATCAAGGCGAAAGCCGATGTATCGAACCCCTGCCGCCAATCCACTTCGCACAGCGGCAGCTGGGTACAGACCACCGCTGCGTAGTTGGCCGCCGTCCAGCCGCCAAGCGCGATTTGCCCGATGACGACCAGCAATCCAAATAGTGCAAATGCCCGCAGCCCGCTGCTGGCAGCCACCGGAGCAGGAGGGAATGATATGGTGCCAAGCCGCAACCAGAGCAGGAAAAGTAAGGAGGCGGTGGTAAAGCCGCCCAGCAAATGTCCCATCACGACAACGGGCATCAAATCCATGGTGACGGTCCACATCCCGAGCAGGGCCTGGAAAATCACGGTCGCCAGCAGTAAGGCAGGAAGGGCTCTGGGTCGAGCCGGCTTGCGCCACGCGAAGATATTAAGCGCCAAAATCATCAGGCCCAGGGTACCGGCAACATAGCGGTGTAGCATTTCGTTCCATGCCTTATCTGCTTCCAACGGGGCATCAGGAAAGCGGGAAGCCGCCAGCGCCTGCTGGGCTTCCCCCTTCGGCACCCCAGCGAACCCATAACAGCCAGGCCAGTCCGGACAGCCCAGACCGGCTTCGGTGAGGCGGGTGTAAGCACCAAGCGCAATGACGCACAGTGACAAAGCGAAGGTCACGGCTACCCAGGTGCGGTAGTTATCTTGTTTCATCCTATGCTCTCCTTAGCCTATTTTGGAAATCTTCAGCAGCCGCTTGAGATCCCTTAACACATCCTTACCCTGTGCCAATACCGCCACCTGTCCCTTCACCAAGGGATAAGCCATCATCACATTGCCGAGCGGATCGGCGATATAAATAGCCTTAGCACCGTATTCCAGCGTCTTTAGCTGGCTGACCACATTCTCAGGCACCTGGCGCTGCTCGATGCCAGCCAGCTGCTTTTTAACATCCGCAGGCTGCTCGTCAAGCGTATCGCCGTCTATCAGCAGAACACTGCTCAGCCTGTCATGCTCCGCCCCCACGGCCTGCGGGACCTGTCGCAGGTTAAACAGTGCTCCTAGGCACAACTCATCACACTCATCAGGCAACAGGTATATTAGCTGCCATTGATTACTCTCCCCCAACCACTCTGAGGCCATAGGCGAATCCAGCAGCTCACCACGGTTAGTGACTCCGCCCTGGTACCAGTTGAGATCCAACACCAGCTTGGCCAGGATCACCGGCAGCGCAAAGGCAGCCAGCAGTAACAGCAACGTTCCTTGTTTCTTCATGATTTGCTCCTTCTCAGCCACCAAAAAGCGAGGCCGGATACCGCCAGCGCCATCAAAAACCATTGCAGCGCATAGGCATAGTGTTTCTGCGGCCCCATGACCACCGGGATCCAGGTTTGATTGAGTGCCAACGGGCTATCGGGATCAATCTGCAATACCCAGGAAGGCAGGGCTAATTCCATGTGGTCGGCCAAATCAGTCATGCTGATGTTCTGTACCCTCAGCGGATATCCCTGCCCCATCACCTCCGGAGCCAACTCCAGCAATGCCGAGGGCGGCGCAATAATACCGCTCACCAACACCTCACCATGATGCTCCGGCAACACAGGAATTTGCTCCCGGTAGGCCGGTGCTGCAATCCATCCCAAGTTCACCAACACCCAACCGTCATCAACAGCAAAGGGATACAGTACGTGGTAGCCCGGGCGGCCCTGATAAAGTTGGTTATCCAGCAATACCGCCTTGCTGTGATCAAATTTGCCACGCAGGGTCAGGCTGTACCAACGGGGGTCTGAGGGTAGGCTGGCCAGACTGTAGTACGTCTGCTCGCTGCGGAATTTCAGCGCATGGCCGAGGCGTTCTTTTTCCTGGGCGCGGGTCATTTGCCAAAAACCCAACTTGACCAATGTCGCCAGTACCGCCACAGTAAAAAGAATAAAACCTATCCGACGCATGATTCACCCAGTCCTGACCGGAGACCTCTATGTTGCTGAAAGCCTTGATTGTTTGCCTGTTGATCTTTATCGTGCTGAATCTGTTCCGTGCCTTGCCCGTGATGCTCAAAGGCAAGCAGGACCAGCCAATGTCCCGCCACCTAGGGCGTCGAGTATTATTCTCCGTATTTCTGTTTGCCCTGCTGTTGATCGCGCTGGCCAGCGGCTACATCACCCCCAATCCTAGGCCATACTAGAGGCCGCCTCTAGCCTTACAGAATGTAAACGAACACAAACAGCCCGAGCCACACCACGTCAACAAAGTGCCAATACCAAGCCCCGGCCTGGAAGGCAAAGTGCTTCTCGGGGGTAAAATGGCCACGCAATACGCGCAGCCAGACAATGAACAGAATAATTGTTCCAAGGGTGACATGCAGGCCGTGGAACCCGGTCAGCATAAAGAAGGTATTGCCGTAGATCCCCGCATCCAGAGTCAGTCCCATATCCTGGTAGGCATGGACATACTCCACCCCTTGCAAGTAAATAAACAGCGAGCCCAGCAGCACAGTTAATAACAAGAAGAGTTTGAGCTTGGGCCGGTTATCTTGCTCCAGAGCGGTATGGGCAATATGGACCGTGATCGATGACGCCAGCAGGATCAATGTGTTGTAAAGCGGCAGGCCAATCGGCCCCATCGCGCTGGTTTCCGCCCCGCCCGGTGTCATCACCAAGGGCCACTGGGCGACAAAATCCGGCCACAGCACCTCATGGGTCATGGCATTGTTTCCTGCCCCACCGAGCCAAGGCACAGCTATCATCCGGGCATAGAACAACGCCCCGAAGAAGGCGGCGAAGAACATTACCTCGGAGAAGATGAACCAGCTCATTCCCTGGCGAAACGAGCGATCCATTTGACGGCTATATAATCCGGCCATCGACTCGCTAATGACATCCCGAAACCAGCCGACCAACATGATCAGCAACAAACCGACCCCGGACAGTAAAATCCACGGCCCCTGACCACCAAAGAGATCCCCGACCGTTGCCCCCGCCCCCATGGCGATAAGAAACAAGGCTATCGCACCGACTATCGGCCAGCCACTGGCCTCGGGCACATAGTAATTCTCGTGCGCAGGAGTCACCGATTGATCATGTTCAGAATAAGGATTCGCCATCATTCAACCTCATTGCGTTTGAGCCGGCGCATCCGGCTGGGCGTTGTAAAGGGTGTAGGCCAGGGTCAAAGTATTGATGTCCTCTGGCAGCTCCGGGTCGACATAGAAAATCAGAGGCAAACTGGCTGTTTCGCCCGCTGCCAGCGGCTGGCGGTTGAAACAGAAACATTCGATTTTATTGAGGTAACGGGCTCCCTGGCCCGGGCTGACCGAAGGGACGGCCTGACCAACTGTCTCTTGCCCGGTCAAGTTCTTGGCCTTATAGGTAATGGTGTGGGTCTGGCCCGGATAAACCACCAGTGTCTTGACCTCCGGCTCGAACGTCCATTGCACACCAGGGTTGATGTACGAGACAAACTCCACCGTGACCTCGCGGCTGGTATCCACCCGCTCGCTGGCCGCCGCCTGGGTATCCGACGTTTTGCCGTTGATACCGGTGATATCGCAGAACACGTCGTACAGGGGCACCAGGGCAAACGCGAAGCCGAACATCGCCACCGCCATCAGGGTCAGTGACCAGATAGAGCGCTGCTTTTTCTTTGCAGGCGCCATGTTCTTCGCCGACGCCATGCCATCCTGTAAATCAGGCTGCTTGTCTGGCGCTTGATCAAACTGGGGCTTATCCATCGCCATCCTCCCGTTAATCCACTTTAGGTGGGGTCGAGAACGTATGGTGAGGAGCGGGTGAGGCTACCGTCCACTCCAACCCTTCCGCACCATCCCACGGTTTGGCGGCTGCTTGCTCGCCGCCGCGAACACACTTCACTACCACCGCAAGGAAAATAAGCTGGGACAACCCGAACAGGAACCCGCCGATACTGACCACCGCATTGATGTCGGCGAACTGCAACGCATAATCAGGGATCCGGCGCGGCATCCCCGCAAGGCCAAGGAAGTGCATCGGGAAGAACAGGATGTTGACCGAAATGATCGAGCACCAGAAATGCCACTTAGCCAGCTTCTCGTCGAACATATGGCCGGTCCATTTCGGCAGCCAGTAATAGGCCGCCGCCATGATCGAGAATATCGCCCCGGACACCAGGACATAGTGGAAGTGGGCCACCACAAAGTAAGTATCATGGTACTGGAAGTCCGCCGGTGTGATTGCCAGCATCAGCCCGGAGAAACCACCGATGGTAAACAGCACGATAAAGGCAATGGCGAACAGCATCGGCACTTCGAACGTCAGCGAGCCGCGCCACATGGTCGCCACCCAGTTGAACACCTTGACCCCGGTCGGCACCGAGATCAGCATGGTGCAGTACATAAAGAACAGCTCGGCAGCTACCGGCATCCCGGTGGTGAACATATGGTGGGCCCAGACCAGGAAGCTCAAGCCAGCAATCGACGCGGTGGCATACACCATTGAGCTGTAACCGAACAGCCGCTTGCGCGAAAATGCTGGAATGATCGCCGAAATAATACCGAAACTCGGCAAAATCATGATGTACACTTCCGGATGACCGAAGAACCAGAAGATATGCTGGAACATCACCGGATCGCCCCCCCCAGCCGCATCAAAAAAGCTGGTGCCAAAATACTTATCGGTCAGCACCATGGTCACCGCCCCGGCCAGTACCGGCATCACGGCAATCAGCAGAAACGCAGTGATCAGCCAGGTCCAAACAAACAGCGGCATCTTCATGTAGGTCATACCCGGTGCGCGCATATTGACGATGGTGACGATGACATTGATCGCCCCCATAATCGAGCTGATCCCCATGATATGGATCGCGAAGACAAACAAGCCGGTGCTTTCCGGGCTATAGGTCGTCGATAGCGGAGCATAGAAGGTCCAGCCAAAGTTAGGGCCACCGCCTTCCATGAACAATGAAGCCAGCAGCATGGCAAAAGCGAAAGGCAGGATCCAGAAGCTCCAGTTGTTCATCCGCGGCAATGCCATATCCGGAGCACCTATCATCAGCGGCACCATCCAGTTGGCCAGGCCGGTAAAGGCAGGCATGACCGCGCCGAAGACCATGATAAGGCCATGGACAGTGGTCATTTGGTTAAAGAAGTTCGGGTCGACCAGCTGCAGCCCGGGCTGGAACAGCTCGGCCCGGATCACCATTGCCATCGCACCACCAATCAGGAACATGGCAAAGCTGAACATCAGGTACAGCGAGCCGATGTCCTTGTGGTTGGTAGTAAACAGCCAGCGTTTGAGACCGGTCTGGTGGTGCTCGTGATGTTCATGCTGCTCGGTCTGGGTTTCCTCGACCTCGGTCTGCTCACGCAACATATCCGTCATCGTCACTCTCTCCCTTATAGATCCTGACCGTCCATCACAGCCTGCACTTCGGCAGCCTGCACGGTGTCTCCGGTATTGTTATCCCAGGCGTTGCGCTCATAGGTGATCACTGCCGCCAACTCCTTGAGGCTCAGCTGCGGGCCAAAGGCCTGCATTGCCGTTCCCTGCTTGCCATGGACCACAATGCTGATGTGTTCGAGCTTGGCACTGGGGTCAACCGATAACCCTTGGCCTGCCAATCCCGGAAAGGCCCCAGGGATCCCCTGGCCATTCGCCTGGTGGCACATAGCACAGCGGGTGTTATAAACCTGCTCGCCCAGCGTCATCAACTCATCCATATCCATCTGCATCGCCAGCAACCGCTGCTCTTCTTCACGGGCCTGCTGCTGGGCAACCTTGGTGGTTTGCAGCCACTCCTCGTATTCCGCCTGCGGCTTGGCAATCACCACCACCGGCATAAAGCCATGATCTTTGCCGCATAGTTCGGCACACTGGCCGCGGTAGATCCCCGGCTCATCAATCCGGGTCCAGGCTTCGTTGATAAACCCAGGGTTGGCATCTTTCTTCACCGCGAAATCCGGCACCCACCAAGAGTGGATGACATCTTGTGAAGTGATCAAAAAGCGCACTTTCTTGCCGACGGGCAGTACCAGCGGGCGATCCACTTCCAGCAAGTAGTTACTGCGTTTTTCACGTTCGTTGGCAATTTGGGCTGGACTGGTCGCCAGCAGGGAGAAGAACTCAACTTCTTCGCCGAAATAGCTGTAGTGCCACTTCCATTGCGAGCCGGTAACCTGGATAGTCATGTCGGCCTGGGTCGTGTCCTCCATCGCCAGCAGGGTCTTAGTAGCAGGCACAGCCATGATGATAAGGATAACGAACGGGATCACCGTCCAGAGGATTTCTACTTTGGTGCTCTCGTGGAAGGAGGCGGCAACGGCCCCTTTTGACTTGCGGTGGTGGATAATAGACCAGAACATCACCCCGAAAACCACCAGACCGATCGCTACACAGATGTAGAAAATCGTCATGTGGAGATCAAACACCCGCTGGCTGACCTCGGTCACTCCCTGAGTCATGTTCAGTGGCATGGGTTGGACTTCTGCCTGTGCTGGCACAGCCAGCCAAACAAACAGACAGCACATCAGATGGCGAATCATCACCCGGCTCCCTCCTATCCTTTTCCTATCAAATACCCCCGTGATCACAAATTAGTTCATGGGGACAGCGCAAAATGATTAGAGTCTTCCCTGCAGACGCTGCGGATGAATTGCCATTCGCAGTTACACGGTTAACAGTTTGTTTACATTTTAACTTAGGACAGGATCGAGAGATTACGCAAAAAAATAGCAAGGAAAAGTAGAGAAAAAATCCAACCTGGCATATTGCATGCTTGATCCAAATAGAAGGTGCGTAGCAGCAAACCTATGCCAGCTCTGAGATTTACAGATAAATATGCAGCAAAACTGGCAGCAAACGGAATTTCAACCCAGGGATACGGGCTAGCCAGCGTTGCCAACTTCGCCATCGTGCGCAAGTGCTGTCCATCGGGCTGTAACGACCCACAGCAGTTGCCCATGGCAACCACTGCAATATCTTGCGCTGCGGGTCGCGCAAGGCGTGACCAAGAGGCTTTCCGACGCCCATGTTGCTGGCCAGCGACGACTGGCACAAGTCACCGGCCACCACCAAGCAAAGCTCAAAGCGACCAAAATGACAGGCCAGTGACTGGACAACCTGAGCCAGCTCAGACTCACTTGAGGCCAGCAACGCCTCGTCACACAGCACCATAACCGGTGCACCAGACATCGATGGCAAGGCCTGCAGCCAAGACAAATCCGAGATTGAGCCAGGTAGCATCCGATAGCGTTCGCTACGGTGAAACAGCCGTTGGCGCCACAGCAGGTTTTCACCCACATCAACATCAAACCAGCGACAGCGACCATTATCTACCCGGTAAAAGCGGGTATCGAGCCCACTGCCAAGGTTAATGATCCTGCCATCGGGATGGCGGCGCAGAAACTGTTGGATTTGGCGGTCACAAATAAGTGCCAGACTGACGTGCAGCAATTGCTGCTGGGGGACATTGCCTTTGAGGCATTCGGGCTTGAGGCTGCATTGGCTGCAAGCAGCAGCGGCAACGGGATCATAAATCAAGCGATCATCAGCTAGGCTTTCACGGCTTCGGAGCCACAGCGGCTGGAGCAGATCGGCGGGAATATCATGGCGGACGGACTCAGTCATTATCATCTCCTTGCAATAATGAGATGATAATGACTATCATTAGCACTTGTAAAGTAGTAATGGCTGTTTATTATACGGTGAGGTTACATCCAGTCGGTGTTGCGGATCACCCCGACGGCGATACCTTCAATCGACAGATGCTGGGTGTTGAGGTCGACCACGATAGGCGCAAACTCCTCATTCTCGGCATGCAGCAGAACCTGTGCCCCCTTGCGCTCGAGACGCTTTACTGTCACATCGTCTTCAACCCGGGCCACTACAACCTGGCCGTTGCGGACATCCTGGGTTTTGTGCACCGCGAGTAAATCGCCGTCCATGATCCCGATATCCTTCATACTCATCCCGTTGACTCGCAGCAGAAAATCGGCACGGGGCTTGAACAGCGACGGATCCACCTCGTAATGAGTTTCAACGTGCTCCTGGGCCAGAATCGGCTCACCGGCAGCAACCTGGCCAATCAGTGGCAGGCCGCTTTCTTGTTCATCGTTGCTACCAAGCAGGCGGATCCCGCGCGAAGCGCCAGGAATAATTTCAATCACTTCTTTACGGGCCAATGCCTTTAGGTGCTCTTCGGCTGCATTGGCAGAGCGGAAGCCGAGTTCACGGGCTATTTCAGCACGTGTTGGCGGCATTCCAGTATCTTCAATTTTTGCTTTGATCAAATCAAAGACTTCTTGTTGGCGCGGCGTTAACGGCTTCATCACTCACCCTGTCTTTTTATACAGTTCACTGTGAGTATATCCAGTGTTATCTCGCTTGAAAAGGTTATTGTTTAGGAAAACAACAATTATGGCGTAAATTCACCAGCACGGCCTCCTCCCTCCCGGCAGGTGTTGATCTTCCCCCTGCAGAGCAGCCGAAGCCAGTATGCAAATCAATAAAAATGTCATATAACCGCAAGTCTGTGCTATTTCGCTGCTTATATACGAACTTTTTCTGCTATCCTTGCCACGCATTAAGAATTCGAGGCTAGTAAAAGATATGTCAAGTTGGCAGAAAATCTACCAAAAAATACTGGATTTGCCGCTTTCTCTGCTGGTTAAAACCCACTCTATTCCATCCGATCCGGTCGCGGATCTGGATTTGGATCTGGAACGCCCGATTGTTTACATCCTGCCGTTCCGCTCAAACACCGATTTGATGACACTGCGCAGCAGCACCCAGAGGCTGGGATTGCCTGATCCTCTGTCGCCGCTAGAGCTCAACGGACAGCAGTTTGTCCGCTATGTCTACATTTCCGACGGGCCCAGTGTCTTCGGCGATAAGACCGAGCTGCCGCAGGAATCGATTGATCTGTTCACTGCCCTGCTTGAACACCACAAGCAAGACAGTGAACTGGATATCCAAGTTGTGCCGGCGTCGATCCTCTGGGGCCGCAAACCCGGCAAGGAAGAAAACCACCGGCCAGTACTGCGTCCGCTCAATGGCCCGGAGAAGTTTTTCACCATCCTAGGCCATGGCCGCGACTGTATGGTCCGCCTGAGCCCGGCAGTATCCCTGCGCTACATGGCCGATCACCACGGTACTGACGATTCAATTGCCAACAAACTGGCAAGGGTGGCGCGTATCCACTTCTCGCGCCAGCAGCTGGCCGCATCCGGCCCGAAACTGCCGGACCGCCAGGTGCTGTTCAACCGCCTGCTTAACTCCAAGGCCATTGAAAAAGTGGTGGCAGAAGAAGCCGCAAGCCGCGATGTGCCGATCGAGAAGGTACGCAAAGAAGCCGTCGATATGATGGAAGAAATTGCCGCTGATTTCTCCTACTCACTGATCAAGCGGGGCGACCGATTCCTCGGCTGGCTGTGGAACAAGCTCTACCAGGGACTGAATATCCACAACGCCAAGCAGGTGCGTAAACTGGCCCAAGACGGCCACGAGATTGTCTATGTGCCGTGTCATCGTAGCCACATGGACTACCTGCTGCTGTCATACGTGCTGTATCAGGAGGGCTTGGTACCACCGCACATTGCAGCGGGCATCAACCTGAACTTCTTCCCGGCCGGCCCTATCTTCCGCCGTGGCGGCGCGTTCTTTATCCGCCGCAGCTTCAAGGGCAACCGCCTGTACTCCACCGTATTCCGTGAATACCTGGCCGAGCTATTTGCTAAAGGCTATTCGGTGGAATACTTCAGTGAAGGCGGCCGCTCCCGTACTGGCCGTTTGCTACCGGCCAAAACCGGTATGCTGTCGATGACCATTCAGGCGATGCTGCGCGGCCTCAACCGCCCGGTGACCCTGGTACCGGTTTACATTGGTTACGAGCACGTGATGGAAGTGGCGACCTACGCCAAAGAGCTGCGCGGCAAGCGCAAGGAGAAGGAAAATGTCGGCCAGGTGATCCGTACCCTGCGCAAACTGCGCAACCTCGGCCAGGGCTATGTCAACTTCGGCGAACCTATCCCGCTCAACCACTATCTCAACGAGCATGTTCCTGAGTGGCACAAGGATATCGATCCTATCGAGCCACAGCGTCCGCAATGGCTGAACCCGGTCGTTAACGACCTGGCGGTGAAGATGATGACCCACATCAACGACGCGGCGGCCACTAATGCCCTGACGCTGTGTGGAGTTGCCCTGCTTGCCGCTCGCCAGCGTGCGTTGAGCCGTGAAGATCTGGAGCAGCAAATCGACTGCTACCTGCAGCTATTGCGCAATGTACCTTACTCACAGCAGTTCACCGTGCCGG
Source organism: Photobacterium gaetbulicola (assembly GCF_003025515.1). Taxonomy (NCBI): domain Bacteria; kingdom Pseudomonadati; phylum Pseudomonadota; class Gammaproteobacteria; order Vibrionales; family Vibrionaceae; genus Photobacterium; species Photobacterium gaetbulicola. Next base: position 187,182 of record NZ_PYME01000004.1, read on the forward strand.
ACGAAGATGCCAAGGCAATGGTCAAACATGCCATCGATATGGACAAGTTCGTGGTCGAGCGTGACAGTCTGGGGGAAATGGTGTCACTGAATCGCCAGCAGGCGATCCTGATGACTTACTACCGCAACAACATCATTCACCTGTTCGCGATGCCATCGCTGATCGCCAATATCGTCATCCACCACCAGGAGCTGGCCGTGGGCGAGATTGTCGAGCAGGTCCGCCGCCTGTATCCATTCCTGCAGGCCGAGCTGTTCCTGCGCTATAACAAGGACGAACTGGACTCGGTGATCGAAGCCCAGGTCGACGAGCTGGTTCGCCAGCGCCTGGTATTGCGCGACGGTGACCAAATCACCCTCAACAGCGCTCGTATCGGCCCGCTTCACCTGCTGGCCCGCACCATCTCGGAAACCTTGCAGCGTTATGCGATTGCCCTGACCCTGCTCAACTCCGAGCCGCAGCTGATGAAGAGCGATCTCGAGCAGCAGAGCCAGATGATGGCCCAGCGCCTGAGCCGTCTGCACGGTATCAATGCGCCAGAGTTCTTCGACAAGGGTGTGTTTGCCACGCTGGTGAAAACCCTGCGCAGCGAAGGCTACCTCAACGAGGAATGCCACGCGGTATCACAACCGGTCGAGCAGCTGGCCGAGCAATTGGCAGCCCTGGTATCGCCGGAAGTGAAGCTGACTATCCAAGCGGTGATGAACCGCGAAGACCGTGGCGACGAGAGCGAAACCGGCGCCTAACCGCGCAATTCACCTCACCCAAAGGGCTGCCGAACGGCGGCCCTTTTTGATCCCTGCCTAATGCCTTGCCCCACCGTACTGCTTTTCGTGCTTTTGACTAGCCATAGCCCCAAAGCTCTGTACCGCTTTGGGGGATGGCTGGCGGACACAAAAAAAGCGCCATAAACGGCGCTTTTCGATAGTGGGAACGGCGGACTATTTAGGCCAGATATGTACTGACCACAATGCCGATACAGATCAGCATGCCAACATAATTGTTGTTCAGGAACGCCTTGAAACACGGCTCGCGCTCGCGGCCGCGGATCAGCATTTGCTGGTACACAAACAGCGACGAGGCCAGCAGCAAGCACCAGTAATAGACCTGCGACATGTCTTCCATCGCGCCAACCGCAATCAACAGCACCAAGGTACCCAACTGCAACAAACCGATGATCATCTTATCTAACCGGCCAAACAAGATAGCGGTAGACTTAATACCGACCTTGACGTCATCATCGCGATCGACCATGGCATACTGGGTATCATAGGCGATAGTCCACAGGATATTGGCGACAAACAGCAGCCATGCCACCGCCGGCAGTTCGCCGGCCTGGGCCGCATACGCCATCGGGATCGACCAGCCAAACGCCATCCCCAGTACCAGCTGAGGCAAATGGGTATAGCGCTTCATAAACGGATAAGCCGCGGCCAATACCACCGCCACCACCGACAACATGATGGTCAGAGTGTTCATGGTCAGCACCAGCAAAAAAGACACCAGTACCAACAACCCAAACAAGGCCAGCGCCTCGCGCTCAGAGACCTTGCCCGACGGCATCGGCCGCTGGGCGGTACGTTTGACATGACCGTCGAAGTTGCGGTCGGCAAAATCGTTGATAACACACCCGGCCGCTCGCATAAAAATCACCCCAAGCACGAAGACCAACATCACATGGGGGTTCGGCATACCTTCTGCGGCCAGAAACAACGCCCATAGCGTTGGCCACAACAGCAGCAGGCTACCAATAGGACGATCGAAGCGCGCTAGCTGCCAAAACGCTTTCACCTTGGTCATTTCCAACTTAGGGACTCCTTATATATAGGTGCTTCCTGCAAAAACAGCTCGGCCACCAGCAGCGGTTTGTCATTAAGCCACAACCGCGAACGACGGGCCCATACGGGCCTATCCTCACTGCCGACATTAGCGACCACCAGCGCATCACGGCGCGCGCTGCGGTCGGTAAAGACGCGAAAGCCGAGCGGCATCTCCCCCAGTTGTGCCAAGTCCTGCTCCTGACCTGTCAGGGTAGTCAGTGGGATCAGGGTTCTGGCATAGACCCATGGCACCCCGTCCCCTTTGAGTACCACTTTGCGCAGTAGGCAATCCACATCACCGATCAGGGCGCGTTCATCCCCGGTCAAGCACTCGCGGCTGAGCTGGGTCTGCTCCTCCAACGACACGGTAAAAGCCTGGCAATGGCGCTCAAAACGACGCGACAAGGAATCCAGCTCTAACAACCAATGCCCAAATTCTGTCCCTTCAATGACGGTCTCTTCCGGTGCCAACCACTGGGCACTATCTAGCAAGGGCTTGTACAACTGTTTGAATTTCGACATCTTTCCAACAAAATCTCTACCCAATCGCCAGCTAGGGCTTGGTAGATCAAGGTTAATTTATTACCATGAAGAAACACTATTGTAGCAAGCTGTAACCAGTACGAATATCGTTACGATCGAAAGAAACTCATTTGCAGCCATAAAAACCAATAACTCTATGAGCATCATAATGAAATTGACTTTACCTGGATTACTTTTCCTGTTGGCAAGCTTACTGGTGCCAATATCTGCCCAGGCCAATGATGAGGCCCTAGCCACCCCACAATACACCTATTACACCTTGGCCCCAGACATTACGACCAATTATGTTACCCAAGGCAAGAAAATCGGCTACCTCCGCCTGCAGGTTGATCTGATGGTGGCCGACCCGTCACTGATCCCAGAAGTCGAGCACCATGCCCCGCTGATCCGCGACGCCATCATCAGTATTATCGGCCAGCAGTCCGAAGCCAGGGTCAAATCGCTGGCGGGCCGCGAGGAAATCCGCCAAGCTTGCCTGAATAAAGTCAACGAGTTACTGCTGATAGAAACCAACAAACGACTGCTGACCGAGCTGCTGTTTACCAAGTACCTCTACCAGTAAGTCGATAACACCCAGATACAACAAAGGCGCCCAAGGCGCCTTTGTTGTATCATCTCATCCACTTAGATCAAGCCGCACTCTCGTGGAAGGCGTGCCACGTGGCCATGTACTCGGCCACTTGCTGTTGCTGTTCCTGGTTGAGATACAGGCCCAGTTTACTGCGGCGCCACAATACGTCTTCTGCCTGCTGGGCAAATTCGTAACGCAGCAGATACTCCAATTCCTTGGCATAGAAACCGGCACCAAAGTGCTGCCCCATATCGGCTTCGCTCACGACACCGACAAAGAGATCTGTACTGCGGTTGCCGTAGTTGGTTGCCATCCGCTCGGCAGCCACAGCTTCCAACCACGGGAAGCGCTGTTGCAGATCCGCCGCCTGCTCTTGGGCATCATAGCCAGCTTCACCGCCCGGCAAGTAGGCCTCTGCCGTCCACGGCTGGGCCATCTGCGGGAAGAAGGGGGCCAGCTTGGCCATCGCGGTCTCGGCCAGTTTACGATAAGTCGTCAGCTTGCCGCCGAAAATCGACAGCAACGGCGCCTGATTGCCTTCCTGCTCCAGCTCCAGCGTATAGTCACGGGTGATAGCCTGCGGCGAGTCAGATTCATCATCACACAGTGGTCGCACACCACTGTAGGTCCATACCACATCGTCGCGCTTGAGCTTATTGACGAAGTGGTTGTTGTAAACATCCAACAGATAGCCGATTTCATTATCGTCAATCGCTACCTCGCGCGGATCCCCTTGGTACTCGACATCCGTGGTACCGATGATCGAGAAACGGTCCAGATACGGGATCACGAACACAATACGGTTATCTTCATTTTGCAGGATATACGCCTGCTCCTCACCGTGAACCCGCGGTACGACAATATGGGACCCCTTGATCAAGCGGATATTGCGTGGTGACGGCAGTGCAAGGCTGTTATCGTAGAATGCTTTTACCCATGGACCGGCGGCATTGACCAAGGCACGACAACGGCGATCAAACACCTCGCCGGTCAGGGTATTGCGCACCGTCACCCGCCACAGCCCACCTTCGCGCTCGGCGGCCTCGATCAAACAACGGTTGCGTACTTCGCCGCCACGCTGAGCCACTTCCATCGCATTGAGGATCACCAAACGCGCATCATCCACCCAGCAGTCGGAGTATTCAAATCCCTTGGTGATTTCCGGTACCAGCACCGATTCGGCACCGAATTTCAGGCCGCAGCTTGCCGGCAGTGTGGTGCGTTTGCCAAGATGATCATAGAGGAACAGTCCGGCGCGGATCATCCACGCCGGGCGCAAATGCGGCTGATGCGGCAAGCGAAAGCGCATCGGGCGGGCTATATGGGGGATTTTTTTCAGCAGCACTTCCCGCTCGGCCAGCGCTTCGCCGACCAAGCGGAACTCATAATGCTCGAGGTAACGCAGACCACCATGGATCAGTTTCGAACTGGCCGAGGAAGTTGCCGACGCGAAGTCCTGCGCTTCATACAGACCCACCTTCAGCCCTCGCCCCGCGGCATCCGCCGCGATACCGGCCCCGTTAATACCGCCACCGACGACAATCAGATCCAACACTTCATTATTTGCTGCCATTTCACCACCTCGCCTACCGACTTTCGCTTATGTTCTTTTTCGCGCATAAATGCTCGATATCGAGCACTATAGACAATAAATTGATTAAGATCATCATTTATACGCTCGAATGTTTAACGAAATATGATCACCATGGCATTTTTACGAAAAAAAAACGGGCTGCTTATTCAGCAGCCCGTTGAGGGAATTTCTATCAATTAAGCCTTCAGGTCTATGATATTAAAGCGCTATTAGATGATTTCTATATGGGTATCATACTCAGCCAAGCGCTTGGCCAGCTCTTCAGGCGGTGTCTGATCGGTAAACAACATATCAACCTGGCTAATATCGCCCAAGTTGACCATGGCATTACGGCCAAACTTGGTATGATCAACCCCCAGCATCACACACCGGCTGTTTTCAATGATCGCCTGCTTGACCCGGACTTCATGGTAGTCGAAATCGAGCAGCGAGCCATCGAGGTCAATCCCACTGATCCCCAAGATGCCAAAGTCAAGACGGAACTGGGAGATGAAATCCAGTGTCGCCTCGCCGACGATCCCCCCGTCGCGGTTGCGAACTTCGCCGCCTGCCAGAATCACCCGGAAGTCATCCTTGCCGGTCAAGATACTCGCTACATTGAGATTATTGGTCACGATGCGCAAATCGTTGTGGTTAAGCAGCGCACGGGCAACCGCTTCCGGTGTCGTACCGATATCTATAAATAGGGTTGCACCGTCGGGAATATGGGCAACCATCGCCTGGGCGATGTTATCTTTTTCGGCCAGCTGCATCACCTTTCGGGTGCTGTATGAGGTATTGACCGAGCTCGACGGAATGGTGGCCCCACCGTGGTGGCGGCGGATCTTGTTATCTTCCGCCAGCTCGTTGAGATCCCGCCGGATAGTCTGCGGGCTGACATTGAACCGCTCAACCAAGTCATCGGTGCTGACATAACCTTGGGTTTTGACGAGATCAATTATTTCCTGGTGACGTTTACTCTGCTTCACGACTGACGCGGCTCCCTTTCGCTGTGGCCTGGTACCCTAACAAGCACTCTTATGAAATCGATATCATTGAGGCAAGAATAGCTTGCAAAACAACAAGGCTCCGCCCAATGCGAAGCCTTGTCATATTACCTAGGGTCTAATCAAGATGCCAATGATGGCGCTCCCAATCATGCATTTTGTGCTTGCTGACCGGCTTCTTTCTCTCGGTGCAGACGGCTTTCGCCAATCAATGCCAATGTTAGGAAAAAGATGGATAAGCCACAGGATGCAGTCAGCACCATAAAGCCACCGTCCCAACCAAAGTGGTCAACGGTGTAACCCAAGATAGCGTTGGCCGCTACCGCACCGCCCAGATAGCCGAACAGACCAGTCAAACCAGCGGCCGTACCCGCTGCTTTCTTCGGTGCCAGTTCAAGCGCGTAAAGGCCGATCAGCATTACCGGACCGTAGATCAGGAAGCCGATCGCCACCAGCGCAGCCATATCAACTGTTGGGTTGCCGGCAGGGTTGAACCAGTAGACCAGTACCGCGATGGTCACCAGTGCCATGAACAGAATACCTGCCGGTGCCCGGCGGCCCTTGAAGAATTTATCTGACATCCAACCACACAGCAGGGTACCCGGGATCCCCGCCCACTCGTACAGGAAGTAGGCCCAAGACGACTTGTCGACGGTGAAATGCTTCACTTCGCTCAGGTAAACCGGTGCCCAGTCCAATACCCCATAGCGGATCAGGTAAACGAAGGCATTCGCCACCGCAATGAACCACAACAGCTTGTTGTTGAAGACATACTTGAAGAAGATTTCTTTCGCCGTCATCTCTTTTTCATGGGAGGCATCATAGGTATCCGGGTAATCATCCTTATGCTCTTCGATGGAAGGCAGGCCGCACGACTGCGGGGTATCACGCATTACCAACAAGGTGAAGGCAGCCACCAGCAATGCAAAGAACGCCGGCACATAGAACGCGGCTTTCCAGTCATCGTTGAAGGCCCACAAACCGAGCAGGAACATCGGGCCGATCAGACCACCACCGACGTTATGGGCAACGTTCCAGACCGATACGATTTCCCCCCTTTCCTTGCGCGACCACCAGTGCACCATGGTACGACCGCAAGCAGGCCAGCCCATACCCTGGAACCAGCCGTTGAGGAACAGCAGGATAAACATTGCGGCAATACTGCCCGTTGCCCACGGCATAAAGCCAAAACACAGCATCACGATAGCCGACATGCTCAGACCGGCCGCGAGGAAATAGCGCGGGTTAGAGCGGTCAGAGACGCTGCCCATCAGGAATTTAGACAGGCCGTAGGCGATAGAGACGGCGGCCAGGGCAACACCCAGATCTCCGCGGCTATAGCCGTATTCTTCGATAAGGTAAGGCATCGCCAGGCTGAAATTTTTTCGAACAAGGTAGTAGCCAGCATAGCCAATGAAAATACCGGCAAACAGCTGCCAGCGCAGGCGCTGATAAGCGGAATCAACCTGGCCATCGGGCAGACGCTCCCGATGCATAGCCGGTTTAAAAATACCAAACATAGAATGTTCCTTTTTATAGTGTTTTTGCGATGGTATGGGTACAAACGAGTACAAGACGAGCGAAAGTAATCAATAACGCTCAATGTATGCAAATTATTGCTCTAATGAAGGTAAGAAAATGTGAATAGTGTCAAATAGGTAGATTTAATCGCTGGCTCAGAGGTGAAAAACGGGAGATTTTAACGGAACTACGAGCGAGTTTGACATATCAACAAAAAAGGTGAACATCCGCAGCCGGATATTCACCTGTTTTAGTGGCAACACTGGGCCTAGCGACGAAGTTTTGCGTCCGCCCAGCCAAGAGCGCAGCCGCTGAGCAAGCCGAATAGATGAGCCATATTGGCCACCGACATACCCAGGATATCGGCAAAGCCCAGTACCAGCCAAACCAGCATAAAGACCACGTAAGGCTTGGGGATCGACAGGCCACGCTGCGGGGCCAACCAGCCCATCCACCAGATGTAGCCCAGTAGCGCATACACCACGCCAGACAAACCACCGAAGTTCGGGCCGTGGAACCAGAACTGGGCAAAACCCGATACCAGTGCCGATATCAGAAACACCTGAAGTAGCTTGGCGCTACCGCTGCGCCGCTCCAACTGACCGCCGAGGATCCACCACCACAAGCAATTGAAAATCACATGTAGGGTTGAGAAATGAATGAGGGCATGGGAGAAAAAGCGCCATAGCTGCCATTCATCGCCATCCATCAACGGAAAATGCATCAAGGTGAAGACCGGTTGCTGCATCCCGAGCAGCCACAGCAGGTAAATCCCCACAGACGCGGCCATCACCAACAAGGTAAAAGGTCCCGCCTGAGCACGGATCAAACCGAGCAAGCTGGGGCTGCGGTAGTAAAATTTGGCCGTGCGGCTTTCGGCAACATCCCACGATGCCGCCTGGTATTTGCGATCATAAGGATTGGCAAGAAACTGGTTGAGCTCAGCTTCTGCCTCCACCAAGTGCTGCCCGTCATCCAGCCAGAGAGCGAACAGCCCTTCCGGCTCGGGGGCCATCACCAGCGAAATGCCTCGTGAGGCCATATAATCAATAAAAGCCTGGGCCTGGCGGGGGTTGTCCAATCCAGCTAAGCGGTGCATATCAGTCTCCACAGTGAGGGGCTCTCGGCATCATCAGGTTATCAGGCCGAGCGATACCTGCCCCGCTCCATCATCGCCTGCCGCTCAGGCCATCTGGATACACGGGTATGCGCTGCGCTTCCAGGCTTCAAATCCCCCATCGAGGCTGTAGACACAGTCATAACCCTGATGGATAAGATATTGAGCTGCGCCTTGGCTGCTGATGCCGTGGTAGCACATCACTATCACAGGTTGCTCGAAATCAACCTCATCCATAAACGCCACCATTGTATCATTAGTTAAGTGGAAGGCGCCTTCCGGATGGCTCAAGGTATAAGACTGGGGATCACGGATATCAACCAGTACCGCTTCGCTACCATCCTGGGTGAGCATGGTATAAGCCTGCTCGGCAGAAATATGTTCAAACTGATCCATAAATTACGCTGACTCTTGTTGGTAATGATCAACAGGCAGGATCATCCCGCCTGATAAAAATGTGACGATCGTCCGTTTTGGCCATGACCGTCATGCACTGACGTGTTTTCCCATTGTACCCGATCAAGTTACTCACAACCCCATCGAAAAAATAGGGTTAACCGCCGCCAACCAATGAGCGGCAAAGCCCCGTACGACAAGGGCTCGCAACGTACGTGCTCACAACCGCCACCGCAAGATGATCAAAACACCACCAGCTGTGGAAAAAACTGTGAATTGCGTTGATAATGTGCTCCGGCGAAATTGGATCCACTATATGTAGTTCGGATCATGTAAAAAGCTGTGGATAATTCAAATCTCAGTTCACATTTCCGAATGCTTTTGTGAGATATCTCTCAGATTTTAGGTACAAAAAAACCAGCCTGAGGCTGGTTTTCTCTCTTTGCGATTTGTGGATAAATTACCCATGATCCTTAGGCAAAGTCGCCGACGGCTTCCTTGAGCTTTTTCATCGCATTTTTCTCCAGTTGGCGGATCCGCTCGGCGGAAACCTGGTAGTGTTCTGCCAACTCCTGCAAGGTCGCTTTGTTATCTTCAAGCCAACGCGATCGCACGATATGCTGGCTTCGCTCATCCAGACTCGACAGGGCATTCGACAAGCGGTTGTTGGCATGCGCTTCCCAGTTATTTTCCTCAACACTCAATGCAACATCAGATGATTTGTCCTCAAGGTAATACGCTGGGGCACTGTAACTGGCCTCGCGATCATCATCTTCTGCCGGCATTTCGAATGCAGGATCCTGGGCGGCAAGGCGGGATTCCATCTCGCGAACTTCATTCGCCTCCACACCTAGTTGCTCGGCGACCATCGCCACTTCATCATTGTTGAACCAGCCAAGGCGCTTCTTCGCCTTGCGCAGATTGAAGAACAATTTACGCTGTGCCTTGGTGGTCGCAACCTTAACGATACGCCAGTTACGCAGCACGTATTCGTGGATTTCAGCTTTGATCCAGTGAACTGCAAACGACACCAGGCGAACACCCACTTCCGGATTAAAGCGCTTGACTGCTTTCATCAGGCCAATGTTACCTTCCTGAACCAGATCAGCCATTGGCAAGCCGTAGCCAGAGTAGCCACGAGCAATGTGAACAACAAAGCGCAGATGGGACATGACCAATGCCTTTGCCGCATTGAGATCACCATCAAAATGAAGACGCTCAGCTAACTCGCGCTCCTGCTCAGCCGACAGCATAGGGTAGCTGTTGACGCTCTGGACATAGCTATCCAGACTATCTGCAGTAACCAGAGCCATTGAAGTCATCTCTTGTGCCATTCAACAAACCTCGTTTATTTTTTGTACCAATACGAAATTGCATGAACCGACAATGATGCCTGTAAAACAGGTCTCATTGCAAGCAAGCCGCGTAATTTACACCATTTATAGAGTCAAAAATGTCAGATAGGTTCAATTTCTTTCAAGTGGCGCCCCGCCGACAAACGCGCTGCCAGCAGTCCGAGAAACGCTGAAATCATCAATAGGATCAATGACTCGTCCCAACCTAAACCGATCATTCTAAACGGGCTGTCATACAAATCTGCCAAATGGGCCACGGCACCATCGAGCAGCATCGCGACCAGTGCGGTCAGCAACCAGGCGGCCACCCCGCCGATCACCCCATACCAAACACCGGTATAGAGATACGGGCGCAGGATAAAACTGTCCGTTGCCCCAACCAGTTTCATCACCTGGATTTCATCGCGCTGGTTGAGCACCTGCAATCGCAGGGTATTACCGACAACCAGGAACACAGCAAAAAGCATCAGCCCGGAAATAATCATAGCCAGAATAATGACAAGTTGCTTAATCGCAGCCAAACGCTGGAGCCAGTCGCTATCCAGCCTGACCTCATCTACCCCGTTTTGCTGACGCAAGCGCGAGGCCAGGTCGGTGGCCTTGGCATCCATTTGCCATGCCTCGGCCGGCTTGATAATTAACACCGCCGGCAGCGGGTTGTCATCCAGCAAGCTCAGAGCCTGTTCAAATCCGGCCTGTTGGCGGAACTCGGCCAGCCCCTGCTCGGGCGAGATCAATTCCAGGCCGGCGATTTCCGGCCATGCCGCCAACTCATCATGCAGCTGCTTGGCCTGTCCTGCCGAGATCGCAGGCTCGAGGTACACCGTCATTTGGGTCGGGCTTTGCCACACCTGAGCCACCATGGTGACATTTTTGGCGAATAAATAGAAACTGGCAGGCAACGTCAGCGCAAACGCCAATACCGCCAAGGTCAGTATATTACCGAGCGGGCGACGCATCATGTCGGTAAGTGACTGCTTACATTGCTGTTTGTGCAGGGCAAAAAAACCCGTTTTATTTTGCGCCACTGGCTAACTCCCTTAACTGTCCCTGATACAGATCCAACCGGCGGTAGTGATGGGTGGTCAGCAGCGACGTATCATGGGTCGCCATCAGCACCGTGACCCCGACCCGGTTGAACTCTTCGAACAGCGCCATGATCTGGCGCGACAGGGCTGCATCGAGATTACCGGTCGGCTCGTCGGCCAACAGCAGCATCGGCTTATTGACGATGGCCCGGGCAATACCCACCCGCTGCTGCTCTCCCCCCGATAACTGCATCGGCAAACAACGGGCCTTGTCCAGCAACCCGACCTTGTCTAGAGCCGCCGAGACCCGGCGTTTGATCTCGTTCTCGGTCGCCTGCTCAACCCGCAGCGGCAGGGCCACATTGTCGTAGATGGTTCTATCCATCAACAACTTGTGATCCTGAAAAATAATCCCGATATTGCGGCGCAGAAACGGGATCTGCTTGTTATCAATGCGGGTAATATCATGTCCATTGAACATGATCTTGCCGTCACTCGGCCGCTCGATGGCACAGATCAGCTTCAGCAGGGTACTCTTACCCGCACCCGAGTGCCCGGTCAGGAACGCCATATCTGCGGGCTGCAGATGGAAATCGACCTTTTGCAGGGCCTGGCGCCCACCCCGATAAGCCTTACTTACCTGCTGAAACCGAATCACACCTTATTCCTCGTCACTAAACAGCGCTTCGATAAACTCATCCGCCGCAAACGGGCGCAAATCTTCGATCCCCTCACCGATACCGATGTAGCGGATTGGGATATTGAACTGATCGGCGATGGCAAATATCACCCCGCCCTTGGCGGTCCCGTCCAGCTTGGTCAGGGTAATGCCGGTTACCGGTGCCACCTCACTAAACAACTTGGCCTGACTGATGGCATTCTGGCCGGTGCCAGCATCAACAGTCAGCATGATTTCATGCGGTGCATGCGGATCCACCTTCTTCATCACGCGGACGATCTTGCGCAGCTCTTCCATCAGGTTGCCTTTGTTCTGCAGGCGACCTGCAGTATCGGCGATCACCACATCGACGTTCTTCGCCTTGGCCGACTCGATCGCATCGAAGATCACCGAGGCACTGTCCGCGCCAGTGTGCTGCGCCACAACCGGGACATTGTTACGCTCACCCCATACCTGCAGCTGCTCGACCGCCGCCGCGCGGAAAGTATCACCGGCCGCCAGCATCACCGACTTGCCCTGGCTCTGGAATTGCTTGGCCAGCTTGCCGATGGTCGTTGTCTTACCGACCCCGTTCACGCCCACCATCAAGATCACGTAAGGCTTCTTGGCTTGGTCAATCACCAGAGGCTGCTCAACCTTGGCCAGCATGCCGGACAGCTCTTCTTTCAGCAAGCCGTACAGAGCATCGCCATCTTTGAGCGACTTGCGATCCGCTTTATCGGTCAGGTTCTCAATGATTTTGAGAGTAGTGTCCATACCAACATCGGCCACCAGCAGCTGCTCTTCCAACTCCTCGAACAGCTCGTCGTCGATTTTCTTGCCGCGGAATAGGCTGGCAAAACCCGAGCCGAAATTGGTCTTGGTCTTCTTCAGGCCACGCATCAGGCGGGCGAAGAAGCCTTCGCTCTTCGGTTTTTCCTGTAGGGCCTCGGCTTCTTGTAGCTGGGCCTTGGCTTCTTCTTCGGCCACGACCTGAGCCTCGGCTTCGGCTTCCGCCGCCGCTTTTGCGGCTGCCTCGGCTTCGGCTTCCGCCGCCGCTTTCGCTACTGCCTCGGCTTCGGCTTCCGCCGCCGCTTTTGCGGCTGCCTCGGCTTCGGCTTCCGCCGCCGCTTTCGCTGCTGCCTCGGCTTCGGCTTCCGCCGCCGCTTTCGCTGCTGCCTCGGCTTCGGCTTCCGCCGCCGCTTTTGCGGCTGCTTCGGCTTCCGCCGCCGCTTTTGCGGCTGCTTCGGCTTTCGCTGCCGCCTCGGCGTCTAGCGATTCATTCGGTTGTTCTTTTACCGCTTCAGCCTCAGCTGAAACCGTTGATTGTTCTTGATTTTGTTCGGTTTGCTCGGTCTGCTCCTCAGAGCCAAAACCCAACCACGAAAATAATCCGCGTTTCTTTTTTTCTGCCATTGGCAAATCCTAGAGCTTGATTGGTACAATTTGCGGCCTAAACACAGGTGTATACCCCCAGCGGCATGATTTCGGCATACATGTTTTCGCCTTCAGCCAAGGGGTTTAGGTATACTATCATTTTCTAAACGGTCGAAGAAATCTATGACAAGACGCAGACAACAATCAGGGCGAAATATGCCAAACAGCCGACGTGACGGGTTCGTAAGGATCATCAGCGGGCGCTGGCGCGGGCGCAAACTGCCCGTTCACGACGTCGAAGGCCTCCGTCCGACCACAGATCGTGTCAAAGAGACCGTTTTCAACTGGTTGGCGCAGGATATTATCGAATCGCGCTGCCTTGACCTGTTCACCGGCAGCGGTAGCCTGAGTTTCGAAGCCCTGTCGCGCGGCGCCAGCCATGTCACCATGCTGGAGCTCGACAAAAAAGCCGCTGATCAGCTAGAAAAAAACCGCACTACCGTCGGCGCCGACAATGCCAAGGTCCTCAATACCGACAGCCTAGCATTTTTGAAACAAGCCGGTACCCCGCATGACGTGGTATTCATCGACCCGCCGTTTCGCAAAGATCTGATTGATGAGGTGATCACCCTGCTGGAGCAGAACAATTGGCTCTCTGCGCATGCGGTCATTTATATCGAAGCAGAAAAAGAACTCGGGGAGCTGGCGACACCGGCACACTGGCATCTCCACAGGGAAAAAACAGCGGGACAGGTTTGTTACCGCTTATTCGAAAGAGAGGAAGCATGAAAGCACTGATTTTACTTGCCAAAGCGGCGATTGGCTTTGTTTGGCTGGTGTTACTGATCAACATATTCCACCCGTTTCCGGGGGTCGCGGCCATGGCACTCTATATCATGACCGGGTTCCTGTTCATGATGCATGGCCTGCAAATGCTGATTTTCATCGGCGCCTTCGGGGACAAAATCGCCATGACCCGCTGGGAAAAGTGGTCAATTCTGATCTTCGGCATCTTTGCCCTGCTTGATATCCGCCGCAAGCACATGATGTAAAAAACGAGGCCATTGGCCTCGTTTTTTTGCAAGTCACACTTCTGCTAGCCCATCATAAAGAACTTACGGATCCCGTCGAGGAACATCTGGGTCGATATCATGATCAGCAGCAGTCCCATCAAGCGCTCGACAGCCTTGAGCCCCTTCTCACCGAGCAGGCGATTGAACACCTCGTAGAACATCAAAATCACAAACGACGCGCCCCAGGCCAGCAATACGGCAATCACCCAGTCCGTGGTCCGCCCCGGCTCTTGGTTTGAGAGCAGCAGCAACGACGCCAATACCGACGGTCCGGCAATCATCGGGATTGCCATCGGTACGATAAACGGCTCTTCCCCCGCTGCCAGCCCCGTTACGCCTCCTGGCTGTGGGAAAATCATCCTGATCGCTATCAGGAACAGGATAATACCGCCGGAAATACTGACAGTCTCGGTAGAGACATGCAGGAAGTTCAGCATTTTCTGACCGCCAAACAGAAACAGCAGCAAGATCACCAGGGCAATCAGCAGTTCGCGGATCATGATAAAGCGACGGCGCTTAGGCTCAATATGCCGCAGAATAGACAACATAACCGGCAAGTTGCCGAGCGGATCCATGATCAGAAATAGCATGACCGCCGCAGAAATAATTTCCACAGAGCAGACCTCAGATAGAGAATAAGTAAAAAGAAATATTAAGAAATAAGAGCGATCGGCCAGACAGCCAACCGGAGGCGGAAGAGTATAACAAACCATCAGCAGGGTGGCGATATTTTTACCACCCGCCAATCCAAGCGGCTAGCAGGCGCTAGCCACCCCGAACCAACCTTAGTGGTTGCACATACGGTCGCGGTTGGCCGCAACGTAATCGCCATCCTGAACCACCTTACGACGGTCAAGCAGGAACGCCATCAGGGCGTCAAAAGTCAGATCTTGCTGACTGCACGTGTAGAAACGCACATCTTCACCATATTCAGCCACAATCGCCTGCTTCAGGCTAGCAACAGTGTATGGGGTGTCAGCAGCCAATAACATATTCAGCAGGTTATGGGCATGAACTTGATTATCACTCATTTCAGTCTTCTCTTCACGGCACAATAACGGCATTGTAGCGCTCCCCCAGTGAGGATATTTTGACCAAAGACAAATAAGTGCATTTCACATGCATGTTTTAAGGTTGGGCCAGCCTGTCCTGGCCACAGTGCCAGCACAATTCAAACTGGCTACCGTTATGCTCGCCGCAACCAGAGCACACCCAACCAGCTTGCTCGGCGCACTCATACTTTTCCAGTAGCCGCTGGGCACCTGCTTGCTGCGAGACTTTCACCCACAATCCCACTTCCACCACATTGGCAGGCAACTCCCCCGCAGCAGCGCCTAACCCTTCCCCGCTAAGGTGCACGGCTATATGCTGAGCTTCCAGCATCCCCTTGAGGCTATGCGCCTCCAGGGCATTAGCCGCATCATATATTTTGCACCAGTTTTCCGACATGACCTTCCCCATTGATATGGCTTATCTCCAGTATGATCTAAAGACAGGTTGTACGGCGGAAAAGTTTCAGTAATCAGTGACTAAATAGCCAGTAACGAGGCAACGATTAACGACTGGGCAAGGAAATAGCTGGTCATCACCATGATGGTTGCCGCTCTGAACGGCCCTCGGAAACGATCAATCGCAAGGCAGAGATCGGAAAACATAAATACCGCCGCTCCGGCAAATGCCAGCAGTGCCGAGGTCGATGCCGTCGTCAACCAAAACTCACCGGCGGCCCAGGCCATCTGGGTAATCACCGTAATGTATATTGCAACCGGGACCACCATCTTGCCCAACGAAGGCAGCAAAAGCAGAAACACTATCACCCCAGCAGCTGCCAGCATTGCCGGCAGCCACCAAACTATCTGGCTGCCAAGCTGGGACCAGAAAGCGGCGCAATAAGCAATATGCGCCAGAGCGAAAGCGACCACCCCGGGTATAAAGCGGTCTTTCGGCCACATTAAGAAGACATCACCGACAACGGACAAGAACAGCCCGAGCAAAATAGCCAGATGGTAGAAACTACTGTCTCCGGACTGCCAAGCAATGCTGATCAGGAGCAGCATGGTAAAAGGCTTGAAAATATAGAATTGCCAACGAGGGCCGTGATAAGCCGCCGTTATATGTAGAAGAGCTGAAAGAGCAATGGCTAACCAAACCCACATAGTTTCACCGTTATTATTATGACATTGTCACTGACGGCAATAATGGCTAAGTCAGTGGCAAGGTCAGTTTAGGAGCTGATCGGCGATTGTCTAGCAAGGAAAGCCAATAACTAGCGGCGAATCATATTAATCGGCATCTCTCTGAATGTTCTGTGAGCGGTAGATCATCCACTGCAGGAATCCACAAATAGCAAACGATTGGCATCGCTCAACCTTGCCTCTGACAGGCCATATTAGGCAACATTGCCGGCAAAGGGCTTTATCACCGCTTACAATACACCAAAAGGTAAAACCAAAAACCCTTGTAAAACAGGAAAATAAAAACAAAAACATTCATTTACCAGCACTAGATCGCCAGCAGGCCACCAATATGATCATGAAGACAAAAGAATAGTGATTTAACATAAAAAAACTCAAATATGCATTTTATCAGGTCATGAGAGCTGCCTATAAGCTTGCAGCTTGTCATAAAACAACTCAATAGCACCATTTTTGATCCACCAACCATTACGGCCAGCATTTTACACCAAAAACATCTCAACCCGCAGACAGAACATAAAACAACCAGCAGAGAAGGAGTTTAAGTCATTTTAAAACAACAACTTGAATCAAAACGGCATACTATACACCAATAAGGTCAATTTAACTCCAACAAAAAAAACACAATTCACTTAACCAAAAACAGCACTTTTACGGCTTAATAAATTATTTTTATGGCAATAATATGACGATTTGTCTTGAGTAAAGCATAAAATCAGTGCTATTCTTAATTACAACATCAATCCAGCAGCAAAAAGGAGCCTTATCATGTTCACCCCTTCTCAAAAACAAGGCCTTATGATGATCGCAGTGGTTGTCGGACTCATGACGCTGCCAGTGATTTATTAAGCAAAAAAAAATTCAAAAAAAAGGTGCCTAATCGGCACCTTTTTTGTTTTCTCCGTTTCTACCCGCTTTGTAAGGCGGGGGCGCTTCTGCCATTGTCCTTTTTACGGCGTCAAGTCAATATGATGCCAGTGAAGGGAATAAAACCAGATTGCCAACGCCGTAACCCCTAGGACCAATAGCACTGCTGCCGTCCAGACAAATCGACCGCTGCGCGGGGTCAGCTCTTTCTCGCAGGCATTACAGGCAGCGATAAACCCTTTCTTGTCGTCGAGCTTATAACCTTCTTCGTGCACGGTCTTGTTACGGATAGAAGCAATAAACCGTAACTTGGGAATAATTTCGTGTGGCAGGCGCTCCTCACAGCTAGTGATCAGCTGGTGCAAGCCTTTGCCCTCAGCATGGTAATGTTCACGCAGCAGGCTTTCGATACGCCTCGAACGTGTTACCACTAACTCTATGTTTGCCATCGACTCTCTTCCTTGCTCACTCGTTCTACTAACTTACCTCGACTTTACACTAAAGCAAAGTACCGCGTTGAGCCATATCATGGATACCCCCAAGGAATACGCAAAGGCCAGGCCGAATATCTTTACCAACCACGCTTGCCGCGATCACGCTTTTTGCCGCTGGTCGTATTCAGCCTTCCCGAGTTGCACAATAATGAATGCCTGCTAGCCCCTCAAGGAGATGTCATGCCCGTCACTATTCCTGTTACCATATTTGTCTTGCTCGCGATCGCCCTCTTCTACTTTGTCCGAGTCCACTGCCAGCACACGATGGGAGAAAATGCCCCAGAGCGCCAGATCGAAGTCCAAATCCTCGACAAACAAAGTGTCCCGATCATGGGTACCCGCCCAGGTGAAGACGACGAAGAGTACTGGATTTATGTGCAACCGACCCAAGGCGGGCCAAAACGCGAATTCATGGTCGGCATCCATTACTACCATGCCCTCAATCCAGGTGATAAGGGGCTAATGACCTACCAGGGCGTGGCCTTTCGCCATTTTGCGCTCAAGCGAGACTAAAACGTCTAGCTAAGGAACCAGCCAGGCCGTTCTCGGACTCCTTGCCAGCAGCCAGCTGGCGGTAAGGGCCAAGGCCGTGATGATCACCGTCCAGAACGGGATCATCAAGATTGGCGACAGGAAGTACCAGTCATAGGCCCTGACCGGCCACAGAAAGATTGGGTGCAGCAGATAGATCCCCAGACTATAGCGACTCATAAAGGCCAGTTTAGCCAACCCGCCCTCGCTGATCCTGTCTACGGCATACCGCCCGAGGGCAAACACCATGGCCGCAATCAGGGCGGTATTGAGCGTCTTGTAGGACATCCACCGGCCAACTTGGTATTCCCCGGCGGCAAAGCTGTTGCTCAGCACCATTACATCAGTCAGCAGCAAGGCTGCCGTCCCCAGTGGCAACAACCATTTCAAGCTTGGCCAGCGCAACTGGAAAACACAGTAGCCAAATAGTAAATACCCACTATACAAAACCAACTCATGGCTCCACGGACCGTCGATTTTGAACAAGAACAAGGTTGTCAGCAACAGCCACACTGAGGCCAGCGCCAGGATTGCCTGCCTATCGTAATGCTGGACAAAGTAACGCAGCAAAGGCACGACGAAATACAGCGGGATAAAATAATAAAAAAAGCCCAGGTGATAATAAGTTTCATGCAACGGCAATGCTTTGAGGGTTTCGAGGGCCACATCACCATCGAAACCGGCTGGCGTTAGCCCGGACAGCCAAGCATAGAAAACCGACCAGATCAGAAAAGGCACCAGCACCTTGCCGAGGCGGCGCCGGACATAGTAGCCCAATTCAAACGGGCGGCTATCGGTTAGCATCAGGGCACCGGTGATCATGATAAATACAGGCACCGCCCAGCGGCTGAAGCTGTTGAAGGTGGTGGCCGTTATCCAGCCGCTGTCCGGCATCACCCCGAACTGATCGCGGTAGGGGCCGAGCACGTGGATCACCACCACGGCCACCGCGGCTACGCAGCGCAGCACATCAAAAAAGCGAACCTTCTCCCTCAAACCAGCCCCCTAACCGTTGATACAAATAAGAGTATCCCGGTAGGGATACCCTTTTGAATATAGCAGGCTGCATTTATTAAGTAACTGAAACAGCGTAGATTTACCGATAAAATCACCGACTGCTGACATTCAGTCCTGATAGCAGTCAGCCGCTTTATGGCTGCTGGCGCGTTGCCGCCAGCACAATTTCACGAATGCACAGGTGCTGCGGTTGCTGGTAGGCATAGCTGATGGCATTGGCAATATCCTGCGGTGCAATCACCCCGCCCATCCCGTCTTTCCATTCCTCGTAACCCGCTTTGATATCATCGCTTGTGGTATGGCTTAACAGCTCGGTTTCTACTGCACCTGGTGCAATCGTAATAAAACGCACATTGTCGTCGGCCACTTCCTCACGGATATTTTCCGTGATCGCATGTACCGCAAACTTGGTACCACAGTAGGCCGCGTGGTTAGGGAAAGTCTTGCGACCGGCAATCGAACTGATATTAATCACGGTCCCGCCCTTACGGGCTTTCATCTTGGCCAGTACCGCATGGATGCCATTCAGCAACCCCATCACATTGACGTCAAACATAGTTTTCCATTCGGTTGGATCTTGCTCATGGGCCAGGCCAAGCAACATCACCCCGGCATTGTTCACGAGGCAATCAACCGGGCCATACTGGGCTTCCGCTTCTTCGATCGCAGCGGTAAACGCCGGGCCATCCGTCACATCAACTTGCCGGCACAGGGTGTTTGGCAGATCCAAAGCCATCAGACGGTCGATACGGCGAGCCAGCAGCAACAGCGGGTGACCCTGATCAGACAGCGTTCTAGCCGTCGCCTCACCAATTCCCGAACTTGCACCTGTGATCACAACAAGAGGCTTAAACATAGTTTCACCTTATATAGAGAAAGAGAACATCACCCCGGGCCCTTTGCCCGCAGGTCGTTACCAGTGGCCACCAGCAGATGGACGCTACTATATCGGCCGTATCCCTCGGTGAAAAATATCGATTTCCTCTGCTTATCATAAATTTTAGCTATGGATACATGATCCCCGCCTAACAATTGATAAAAATTAGTTAACAGAATGCTATCACGCCGCAATTGATCGGCGATAAATTACCCTTTTTGTGATTTAAAGCACGTCATTCCCGGGCTAGGCTTTCTAATTAATTGATATCCGGTTATTGAACAAAGGTTAACAAACCGAAAATGAACAACTGATTTCATAAAAATCAACAATATTAAGATAAGCACCCATCACAAAACCAGTACATCACAACGAAAAAATAACAACGAACAGACAAAAGATAAGCAAATGACACATTTTGACACAATTATATCTTGTTTGTGACGTTAACAATGACGTAACCTTCCCCGCGACAAGAGATGTACCCATTGATGGGATTAAAACGATAAATGGAGGTCGTGATGCATTCATCTGCTTCACCGCAAATACAACAACAACCCAAGAAAACCTTATTCACCCGTTTTCTAGATACCGTCGAGTGGCTGGGCAACCTGCTACCACACCCAATTACCCTTTTTGCCCTTTTCTGTGTGGCGATTCTGGTTGCTTCCGGTATAGCTGGCTACTTCGGCGTGTCTGTCGTCGATCCGCGCCCTGAAGGGGCAGCCGGCCGTGCTGCCGACGGTATGATCCATGTGGTCAGTCTGTTCAATGCAGAAGGTCTGCAAAAAATCGTTGCCAACCTGGTAACTAACTTCACTGGCTTTGCTCCGCTAGGCACCGTACTGGTCGCCATGCTGGGTGTCGCAATTGCCGAGCACTCAGGCATGCTGTCTTCTGCCATGCGTGGCCTGGTAATGGGTGCCTCTCAGCGCATGGTGACACTGGTTGTCGTCTTTGCCGGTATCATTTCCAACACCGCATCAGAGCTAGGCTACGTGGTACTGGTACCACTTGCAGCGATGCTATTCCACTCACTGGGCCGTCACCCGCTGGCCGGGCTGGCAGCGGCATTCGCCGGTGTATCCGGTGGCTACAGTGCCAACCTACTGCTAGGTACGGTTGACCCGCTGTTGTCGGGAATTACCCAGACCGCAGCACAGATGATCGACCCGAACTACTCGGTTGGCCCTGAGGTCAACTGGTACTTCATGTTCGCATCGACGTTTGCCATCACCATCATGGGTGCCTTTGTGACCGAGAAGGTGGTTGAGCCGAAACTGGGTAAATATAACCCAGAGGAAGCTAGCGAGGACTTAGGCAATGACAAGCTTGGCAAGATCACCGAACTCGAGAAGAAAGGCCTAAAAATGGCCGGTCTGGCGGCACTGGTCGTCGCAAGTCTGCTGGCACTAACTATCGTGCCGGAAAGCGGCATCCTGCGTCACCCCGATACGGGTTTGGTTGCGGGTTCACCGTTCCTGAAGGGTATCGTTGCCTTCATCTTCGTCTTCTTCGCAATCCCTGGCTTTGTCTACGGTAAAGTCGTGGGCACGATGAAAAACGACCGCGATGTTATCGATGCGATGTCGAAGTCGATGTCGTCGATGGGCATGTACATCGTGCTGGTGTTCTTTGCTGCCCAGTTCGTCGCTTTCTTCAAGTGGACCAACTTCGGCCAAGTATTCGCGGTTGCAGGTGCTGACTTCCTGCAGTCTATCGGTCTAACCGGCCCGATGCTGTTCTTCGCCTTCATCCTGATGTGTGGCTTCATCAACCTGATGATCGGTTCTGCGTCGGCGCAGTGGGCAGTAACGGCACCTATCTTCGTACCAATGCTGATGCTGGTAGGCTACGCACCGGAAACGATCCAGGCGGCTTACCGTATCGGTGACTCAGTAACCAACATCATCACCCCGATGATGAGCTACTTCGGTATGATCCTAGCGGTGGCAACGCGCTACAAGAAGAACTTGGGTCTGGGTACGCTGATCTCAACCATGCTGCCATACTCAATCATCTTCGTTGTAGGCTGGAGCATCATGTTCTACCTATGGGTCTTCGTATTCGGTATCCCTGTCGGCCCTGGCGCCGCAACCTACTACAGCGTAGGCTAATTCTCCCCTCTGTCACCAAAGCCGGGCTTCTGCCCGGCTTTGTGTTTTCTCCTCCGCCCCACCTATCACCAGTCTTGGACCACTTTCTTTGCTATCATTGGCGGCATCACTTGCCAGCCAGAGCCATTCCATGGATCTACGCCTCCTGCGTTTTTTTGTCGCGGTATACGAAGAAAAAAACATCACACTCGCCGCCGAGCGCTGCTTTGTGTCCCAGCCATCGATCTCTCATGCCATCAAGCAACTGGAAGAAGAGCTCAGTACCACTTTGTTCGAACGCCACAAAAAAGGGGTCGACCTGACCGACGAGGCCCATTACCTCTACCCGCTGGCAGTCAGGTTGCTCGGTGACGTCAACCGCCTGCCGTTACTATTCCAGCAACGCACCGAGTGCCTGCCACTGCGGCTGGGTAATTTCCCCGATCTGAGCCAGGCCGCCCTGGCCCGCGTGTTCCGCACCCTACGTGAGCATATTCCTAATGTGCTATTGGAATTGGTGGATCACGATGCACCAGCGGATGCCCGCCTGACGCTGGATATGTTCAAGCAAGACGACGAGATTTTTCTGCCGCTGTGGGAGGAGGACTATGTGCTGTGCATGCTGCCGTCCCACCCGCTAGCCAAGCTGGACACGGTCCGGCCGGAGCAGCTTCACCAGCATGACTTTATTGAGTGCCCGCCGTGCGAAGCCCACCAGCAGACCATCGGCCTGCTGGCCTGTGACGGACTGGCCGTCAACTTGGTTGCCAAGGCCGAGCATAAGACCCAGGTCATGCACCTAGTCCAGGCCGGCCTCGGGATCTCCTTCCTGCCGACCGGGGTGCTGGAAACCGCCACCGAACTGGTCACCGTCCCGCTCGACGGGCCGCGGATGTTCCGCCGGCTCGGGTTATGCTATCCGGCCAACAAGACGCTCAATCCCGCCCTGGCCGAGACTATCAAGGCGCTCAGCCAGTCTGGGCGGCGGTAAGGGGACGAGGCGGGGCTTGGAGATCGTATTTCGACGACCACTGCAGGGCGAGCTGGTAGCTTTGGCTAATGCGCGGGCCTTCTATACCCAGTGCCTCGGCGAGCTGGTTGACCAACCCCCATTGCGCCTGCTCGTAGGCGATGGTCAGCCTCAGCAATTGGCCCAGCGAGCCATGCTGGTGCAGCAGGGCCTGGCGTATTTCCGACTGCAGGGGCAACTGGGCCAGCAACTCATCCAGCGGCTGATCGAGCAAGGCATCGATCAAAGAAAGCAAACCGGTCATAAAAGCCGGCTTGGCCTCAACATCCTGCCCGCTGACCGCTGCCAGGATTTCGCACATCCTGCCGCGCTGGAGCGATAAGGCGTAAAGCTCATGGGGCTTATCAATCGAAGCCTGGGCGGTCGCCACGGCGCTGACAAAGACCTTGAGTTTTTCCTCGCCCAGATACACCAACGCCTGCTTGAATTCACTGATCGGTACCTTGAGCCTATCGACAGCTGTGTTGACATAGCGTAGCAGCAGGTAAGACAGCGACAAGTCAGAGGCGATGATCTGCTCCACCCGCTCAAAGTCGACCTGATCCCGGCATACCTCCTGCAACAGGCGCAGGGTCGATAGGCGTTCGGGTTTGAGGTTGCGGCTTTTGAGCAGCTCGGGGCGGCTAAAATAATAGCCCTGGAAAAAGTGGAAGCCCGCTTGGTGAGCCTGCGTGTAGTCGCGGTAGCTCTCGACCTTCTCAGCAAGAAACATCAGCTTTTTGCCGCGGTTCTGCGCGACATACTCGCACGCGGCCTCAAGCCCGATCTTCAGCAAGTCCAGCTTGATGATATGCACATAGGGTAGGAAACGCTGCCAGCGGGGATCCATATTGAAATCATCGAGCGCGATCATATAGCCCAGGCGGTTCAAATGGCGGATCGCAAGCAGCAACTCATCATTTGGCTGGCAGGTTTCCAGCACTTCGATCACCACCTGTTTTTTCGGCAGCAGGGTCGGTAGCAGCCTGACCAGGCTTTTATGGGGAAAATTAATGAAGCACCGCTTGCCCGCCTGAGCCATACCATCGCTGTCGGCAATAAAACTGTTAACCAGCAGACAGCAGGTCGCCTTGTTCTCATCGACACCAACAGGAAAGGCATTGCCCTCACCGTCCCTGAACAGCAGCTCGTAGCCGGCCGTTTTTTGGTGACGGTTGAAGATAGGCTGGCGCGCAACGTAGGAATACATAAAACTGAAAGAGTCTCCACAACAAAGGGCAAAGAGCGTATTGCACCAATGGCCGCAGCAGGCAGCCTCAAGCCTTAGCTGTCGCCAATAGCGCACCACAACCAATAAACATCGACCCGAACACGCGGTTCAGTGCCGCCATGATCCTCGCCGAGCGAATATAGCCCGCAAGCTGGGAAGCCAGCACTACGTATCCCAGCATCACAGCGGCGTCGACTGCCACCGTGGTGAGCCCCAGCACCCACAGCTGGGCCATCTGCGGCTGGCTAGGGTCGATAAACTGGGGGAACAGCGCCACCAGAAAGACCACGGTCTTGGGGTTGGTCAGGTTAACCAGTACCGCCTGGCGGCAAAGTTGTCGGGCAGGCACCTGCGGATGGTCGCCGGCGATCTGAAGCAGGCCCCGATCGCGCCACTTTTGCACCCCGAGCCAGATCAGGTAACCGACCCCGGCCCATTTGATCACGGTGAACGCTGTTGCCGACTGGGCAATCAAGGCTCCCAGGCCCACCCCCACCAGCACAATATATACGCCAAGGCCGATTTGCAGCCCTGCTATCGATGCCAGAGACTTGCGCCAGCCATAGGTCATCCCATTGCTGATCGAGTTTACCGTGCCCGATCCCGGCGCGATGCTAAACACAATCGCCGTCGCCAGGTAAGCCAACCAGATTTCAAGTTCCACAGTGCCTTTTCCTTTTCGCTATTCTACCGGAGTTGGGGGAGGTAACCGCATAAAAACGCCACACGTTAACAGCTGTTCACACCTTATGGCAACAGCAAGTATGACATTGGGTTATACTTGCCCCAGATACTGTTAACCGAGGTGATGAATGACTGTCCAGCCCCCCCATTTTTTTGATTTATCCCAGGAAAACCGCTTTGCTGAAACCATGGCCGGCCCTGTGGCCAAGCTGTGGCAACATCGCCAGGAAGGTATGTTCGAGGGGGTCAACCGCACCAATATTGGCTGGGTCTCATTTACCGGCAACAACCCGGACAAAGCCATTGTCGTCGTCAACGGCCGGGTCGAGAGTTACTGGAAATACCAAGAGCTGTTTTATGATCTGGTCCGCCAGGGCTACGATGTCTACTCCCTCGACCACCGCGGCCAGGGTGTATCTGACCGTCTGGCTGAAGATACCGAACTCGGCCATGTCGGCCACTTCGACGACTATGTTAGCGACCTGAACACCTTCGTTGAGTCAGTGGTCAAACCCAAAGGCTACCAGCAGCTGTTCATGATCGGCCACTCGATGGGCGGTACGGTGACCAGCCTCTATTTGGCCCGCCACCCGGGCACCTTTGCTCGTGCTGCGCTCAGTGCCCCGATGCACGGTATCAACATCAGCAAATGGATGCGCCCTATCGCTTCCCCCCTTGCCCGGGTGATGGAGCAGCTCCAGCGCCAGCCAAGCTATGCGCCGGGCCAGGTCCCCTACTATCCCAAGCCCTTTGCCAATAACCCGCTGACCCAGAGCCAAGTGCGCTACCAGTGGTTTCGGGATCTGTACGAGCACAAACCGGCGCTGAAAATCGGTGGTCCAAGCGCTCGCTGGGTGTGGCAAGGACTGGCTGCCGCAAAGTGCTGTATCCGCGAGGCCGGCAATATTACGACCCCGATCCTGCTGCTGCAGGCCAGTGAAGACACCATCATCGACAATGCCGCCCAGCAGCAATTCCACCAAGCCATGGTCGGGGCCAATCGCGACAGCCAGTTCAAGGTGATCGACGGTGCCCGCCACGAGTTGCTGTTCGAGGCCGATACCTACCGCCTGCCGGCGCTGGCCTCAGTGCTTGAGCATTTCCGTAAAGCGGAAATACCCAACGCATAAAATAGCCTCTTTTCTCTTGGGGGAACTGGTTTAAAATTGCCCTGTTTCCCCAATGTCGCAGGCATTGGGCCTCTGTTCCTACCGCGAGAGGTTTCATGTACAAAATTATTGCATCGGATCTGGATGGCACCCTGCTAACCCCTGATCACAAAATTGCCCCGTTTACCAAAGATACCCTCAACCAGCTTCACCACCAGGGCAAAGACTTTATCTTCGCCACTGGCCGCCACCACATTGATGTGGCAGGGCTGCGTGAGCAGCTGGGGATCCCGGCTTACATGATCACCTCCAATGGCGCCCGGGTGCACAATTGCAAGAACGAAGTGATTTTCCAGCAGGATGTCGAACCTGAGGTGATCACGGGCATTATTGCCATGACCAAACACGATCCGGCGCTGAAAATCCATATCTACCGCAACGATGACTGGCTGCTTAACCAGGAAGACCCAAGCTTGCGTGATTTCCATGACACGTTCAGCTACCAATTGTTTGATGTCGATAACCCACCGCTCGAAGGCGTCGCCAAAATTTTCTTCACCCGCGATGACCGCGACCACGACAAGCTGGTGGAATGGGAAGACAAGATCAACGCCCAGTACGGTGACAAGGCCAATGTGGCGTTCTCTACCCCGTGGTGTCTCGAGGTGATGGATGCCAATGTCTCCAAGGGCCATGCCCTCGAAGCAGTGGCCAAAGAGAAAGGCTATGCCCTGTCTGACTGCATTGCCTTCGGGGATGGTATGAACGATGTCGAAATGCTAACCATGGCCGGTAAGGGGCTGGTGATGGGGACATCGCACGACAAGGTCAAAAAAGCTCTGCCGCACAACGAGGTGATCGGTAACTGCAACGACGAGGCAGTGGCCCACTACCTAAGCGGTCTCCTGCTCAAATAGACGGACGGTAATATCCTATCGGGGAGGCAGCCTGGCTGCTTCCCACAGCTCTCGATGCCTCCGGGATCAGAACTGCCCGGTCATCTGCAGAATTTCCTGCCACTGCGCTTCGGTCACTGGCATGATACTGAGCCGATTACCCCGCTTGACCAACGGCATCTCAGCCAGTACCGGATTGGCTTTGATCCGCTTTAGCGATACCAGGCGCAAGTGGCGACGGTACTCGATATCAACCATGACCCAGCGTGGGTTGTCCAGATCGGACTTCGGGTCAAAATACGGCCCTTCGGGATCAAACTGGAAATGATCCGGATACGCTTCGCGCACCACCTCGGCAATACCGACCACACCGACATCCTTGCAGGAAGAATGGTAAATCAGTACCTGATCCCCTAGCTTTATATCGTCACGCATCATATTTCGCGCCTGATAGTTCCTGACGCCTTCCCAGCAGGAAACTTTTTGCTGCTTGAGCGTGTCTATCGAAAAGGTGTCCGGCTCTGTTTTGAATAACCAATACGCCATTCTGATACTCTTTTATTTATCTGGTATAACTGACTTTATACCCCAGCCTATCACAATGAGGGATCCCGATGATATGCCGACAACTCCCCCTTGCCCCTATTGCGGGCGCCCTGCTGCTGGCAGGCTGTGCCAGTCAGCCTTCCTCCGGCCCGACGCCAGAAGAAATCGCGCTCACCACGCCGGACGTGGCCACCAGCAGCGGCAAGGTCCAAGCTTTCATGCTGCGCGGCCAGGTGATCCTCGGCCACGAAAGCCGCAGCATCCAGCCCTGCGGCAGCACCCAGCAGTATTGGCTGCATTTGCCTGCCGGCGACCTCCCCGCGGCCAATGCGGTCACGCCGCCAGGGTACGAGCCGATGTACGGTGAGTTTATCGGCCATCTCGAGCCCGCCCCAGAAGAAGGGTTCGCCGCCGACTACAACGCCCGTTTCAACGTAAAACAGATCAACCTGCTGTCAGCCGAAATGCGCCAGGGCTGCCAGCAACCACCGCGCAAGACATGGGCGTTTGGTAACGAGCCGGGATGGTCTATTGAAGTCGCCGGAGAAACGGTCTCACTGAGCCGGATCGGCTACCCGCCCCAGCAGCAAGCGATTAGCAGCCGCGATATCCGCTCTGGCCAGCAGGTCTACCAAGGACGCGATTTCACCCTCACAATGACCCAGGCCCAGTGCAACGACACCATGAGCGATGCCCTGTTCGGCTGGCAGGCGACTCTCGACTGGCAAGGAACGAAATACACTGGCTGCGCCACCCTCGGGGCAACCGATACGACCCAGCACTGGGTCGGTACTTACCAGGGCCACAGCGATCTGGGTGCCGCAGTACTGACGACTACCCTAAGTCTGCAGCCGGACCACTCGGCGATCACGGCATACAGCTACAGCAACGGGCAGCCTGGGCTGGAGGAAAAAGGCTTCTGGCAACAGGCTGGTGATGGCAAAGTCAAAGTCACCATGGCCCAGTACCAAGGCCGCAGGCTGATCAGCGAAAGGCTCTTCCGCCGGGAGGATGGCCAGCTCTCGACCCGCCAGGAGATCATCAACGGCGAAACCTATGAACTCGGCGATAATGGCCTGACCCTCGACAAGCTCAGCCCCGTCCGGGAGTAGCCCTCCACTTTTCCGCCGGGTTATGCCACACTGCGTGGCATAACCCACTGGCCAAACCAACCATCATGACCACACCCTGCCCGCGCTGCGGCTTTCACCACAACTGTATCTGCCATGCCGAGCCCGCGTTGGATTGCCCGCATACCTTTATCCTGCTCACCCACCCCAAGGAGATGGGCAAAGACACCAATACCGGTCAATTGATGGAGCGCAGCCTAGCCCATTGCCAACGCCAGCTCTGGGACCGGGTCAATCCGCCGCGAGCCCTGCTCGACATGCTGGCTGATCCGCAGTACCAGCCTTGGTTGCTGTTCCCCGGCGATGACACCGTGTCGGCCATACCGTTCCAGGCAACGGCAGGCAAAACCCCCTTGTTTATCCTGCTTGATGCTACCTGGCAGGAGGCACGCAAGATGATCCGCCGCAGCCCTTGGCTGGCAACCCTGCCCCGGTTGGCGCTTGCCCCGAATACCGATTCGGCCTATACCCTGCGCCGCAACCAACAAACGGGCAACCTGTGCACCTGCGAGGCCGGTATCGCCTTGCTCGAAGCCACCGGCTTTGGCCGGGATGCCAACCAGCTTCAGCAGTATTTCAACCACTTCCTCGCAGTATTCCATGCCGAGAAGAGTGGCCATAAAAAATAAACCGGCAAATTTCCAGCTCGGCGACAGACAAAGTCTTCTATACTGAAACCGACTGACTAGTCAGTTTTATTGATAGGGAGACCAACCGATGACCGTGGCCGAGAATATCCAGATCCAGCACAATGACTGCACCGACATGGACCGCACACTGCAGACCCAGCAGACCGCCTTCAGGGCTGCGCCCATGCCCTCGCTGGACGAGCGCAAACACCAGCTAACCGCTCTGAAGCACGCCATCAAGCGGCACCGGGATCCCCTCTGCCAGGCTCTTGCCGAAGACTACGGCCAGCGTCATCACCAGGATACCCTCGTGGCAGATATTGTCCCTTGCATCAACAATATCAACTACACCTTGACCAGACTCAAGCGCTGGATGAAGCCTTCTCGGCGCCATGCCGGATTGATGCTCTCACCGGCCAAAGTGACCGTACACCACCAACCGGTTGGCGTCGTCGGCATCGTCGTGCCGTGGAACTTCCCGGTCATGCTCAGCCTGGGGCCGCTGATCTCGGCCCTGGCGGCCGGCAACCGGGCGATGATCAAGCTCAGTGAATTCACCCCGGCAACCAACCGGGTGCTCAGGACGCTGATCGAGGAAACCTTCCAGCCCGAACAGGTCGCAGTATTCGAGGGCGAAGCAGCGGCAGCGGCCCATTTCACCCAGCTGCCGTTTGATCACCTGCTGTTCACCGGCTCCACCCCTGTCGGCCACCATGTGATGCGAGCGGCGGCCGAAAACCTGACACCGGTAACGCTCGAGCTGGGCGGCAAATCCCCGGTCATTGTCGCGCACGATATGCCAATCGCCCTGGCCGTAGAACGAATGCTGTTCGGCAAATGCCTGAATGCCGGGCAGATCTGTGTTGCCCCCGACTATATCCTGGTCCCCAAGGGGCGAGCCCGGGCCTTTATCGACCGCTTTATCGAGCAGTTCAACCACCACTATCCCGGCGGGGTGGATAACCCGGATTTCGCCTCGGTGATCAACGAGCGACAGTACCGCCGCCTGTGCCAGTGGCTGGACGAGGCCAAGCAGCTCGGGGCCAATGTATTCCCATGCCACGCCAAAGCCCGCAGCGATAGCCGCCACCGCCTGATCCCCCATCTGCTCAGCCAGGTGCCGGAGCAGGCAACCCTGATGAACGAGGAAATTTTCGGCCCGCTGCTTCCCGTCATCGAATATGATGAGCTAACCGATGCCATCGACTTCGTCCAGCAGCGCCCAAGGCCGCTGGCCCTCTACCTGATGAGCCAAGATCCGGCCGTCCAACAGCAAGTCAGAGACGGAACGATATCGGGCGGGATGGCGATCAATGAAACCCTGCTGCAAGTCGGCGCTGATGATGCGCCTTTCGGTGGGGTGGGGCCTTCTGGGATGGGCCATTACCACGGCAAGGAAGGCTTTTTGGCCCTGACCAAGGCCAAAACCGTGCTGACCCAGCACAAATACGCCACCACCGGACTGATCAAGCCGCCTTATGGACGGTGGTGGCAAAAGTTGATGTTGGCCTTCTTTATGCGCTAACCCTGCGCTATCGCCCGGAGCACCATGAAACGACAGCAGCTACTCGATACAGCCCTGGCCCTATTTGTCGCCAACGGAGTACAGGCAACCTCGACCGCCAGCATTGCCCGCGAAGCGGGCGTGGCAACCGGCACCCTATTCCATCACTTTGCCAGCAAGCAGGCCCTGATCGATACCCTCTACCTTGAGGCCAAGCAGGATCTGGCCCAGGTCTTGTCGAGCCCACTCGATGCCACGGCCTTGCCGGAGCAGCTTCGCCAACTGTGGGAGCGGGCCCTGGCGTGGGCCACGAGCCACCCCAGCCAGCTCAAGCTGATGCTGCAGCTCAGCCACGACCCAGCCTATCCCATCAGCCGTCATCAGGATCTGATGCTGACGACCATGGGGTTCATTGGCAACAGGATCGAACAGGCCCAGCAGCAGGGCCTGTTGGCCCCCCTACCGATGCCGCTGGTACTGAATTTTTTCCGCCAGCACTTCCTGAGCACCGCCCAGCTGTTCATCGAACAGCCCGAATTGGCCCGGCAGGCACAATACCAGCAAGGGGCATTTCACATCCTTTGGCAAGGACTCCAGCCGCTGACTCACCTCTCCCAGGACACGGCGGCAGCCACCAGATAGCAAAACGGGAGCCAAAGGCTCCCGTTTTGCTTTCACTCAACCTGAAAAGCCATTAGGCCTGGTTGCTGGCGTACTGGCTCAGTTCAGCGATGCTGACAGCGGTAATGAATTCGCCGTCCAGGTAAAATTCCACGTCGTCACCGGCACGCTCGCCACGCAGCACAGCTTGTTCACCGCTCTGGTAAACCACGTTCATTTCCAAGGTACGCTCGTCAACCTGGCGGAAGCTTGCCGCGAAGATGTCACTGTTCTGTACACTGGCCAACGGTACCGTCGTCAGGGATGGGTCAAGCTGGCCGTTGACTTTGAAAATGGCATCTACGGGTGTATCCGCCACCGCCGGTGACTTGCCCGTGATCGGGTTCTTACCGGTCCAAAACTCGATGGTATTGAAGATGAACAAATCCGCTGTCGCCGCAATACCGTACACAGGGCTTAGCAGCATGAACAGACCGGCACGGCCGTAACGGTTATCAACGGCGCTAAGGTTGGCTTTGGTCACCAGCTGTGAGGTCCCCATCTGGCCAATACAACCAGTCAGTGACGTTGCAAGAAGGGTCATTACGATCGCTTTAGATGCGATTTTTTTCATTTGGGCTCTACTCCGCAAAGAGATGATGAAAATCATAAAAAGTGCGCGGATTATAGGCATTTTGAGGCAGGTTGCTAGTAAAAATAGCAAAAACTTCCCATCGATTTACAGTCGTAAAAACCTGGTTGGCGATTGGTAAATGAAGGGTTACATTTCAATGTGTGATGAAATCCTTAAAAGTCAAAATAACAGTCTTGATAATCAATCCCGAAACAACCCCGTCGTGCAATGCACCGCGGGGTTGTTACACGAACCTCGCTGTCGGCCTCACCTAGGCATGCTGGCCGGCCACGAAGCCCGAGCTCCAGGCCCACTGGAAATTGTAGCCGCCCAGCCAGCCGCTCACATCCATCACCTCACCAGCAAAGTACAGGCCTGGCACCTGCTTCGCTTCCATGGTTTTCGATGACAGCTCATCGGTATCAACGCCGCCTAGGGTGACTTCGGCGGTGCGGTAGCCTTCGGTTCCGTTCGGCGCAATGCTCCACTTATGGAAGTAGTTAGCCATTACGGTGATGTCCTTGGGGTTAAACTGCTTGAGCGGCTTATCAACCAAGTCACCGCGTTCAATCAGCACTTCGATCAAGCGCTTAGGCAACAAGCGAGACAGTGAGTTTTTCAGGCTCTGGTTCGGGTGCTTATCGCGCATGGCACTGAGGGTCTCTGCCAGCTCGAGATCCGGCAATAGGTCAACGGTCACCTTCTGTCCCGGCGTCCAGTAGGACGAAATCTGCAAAATAACCGGTCCGGACAGGCCGCGGTGGGTAAACAGCAGGTTTTCGCGGAACGTGGTGCCGTCTTCGGCTTCAACCACCGCCGGAACAGCAATCCCCGATAGCTCGGCGAACGCGTCTTTGTCTTCCTTGTGCAGGGTAAATGGCACCAGGCCAGCCGTGGTGGGTACCATCTTCAAGCCAAACTGCTCGGCAATCTGGTAACCAAACGGCGTCGCGCCCAGCTTGGGCATCGACAGGCCACCGGTTGCCACCACCAGAGACTCACACTCCACCAATTCGGTATTGAGTTTGAGGCTAAAGCCGCCCTCGGTCTTGGCAAGATCATGGACATCGACCTGGTAGCGCTGCTGGACCGTTGGCAAATCACATTCGGCCAGCAGCATGGCCACTATGTCCTTAGCCGACTCCTCACAGAACAGCTGGCCATGGTCACGCTCTTCGAACGTAATCCCATGCTTGGCGATCATCGAAATAAAATCCCAGTTGGTATATTGCGACAAGGCCGATTTCACAAAGTGCGGGTTACGGCAGACATAGTTGTTGGCCGCGACATCGTAGTTGGTAAAGTTGCAGCGGCCGCCGCCGGAAATCAAGATCTTACGGCCCGGCTTCTTGCCGTGATCAACCACCAGCACAGAGCGCCCGCGCTTGCCCGCCTCGGCGGCACACATCAAGCCAGCCGCACCGGCTCCAATTACCACTACATCAAATTTCTCTGCCATCACGCCACCGCTTTCGGTCCAAATCAAATGGGAGCTAACTCCCAACAAAAAAGGGACGCAGGGGCCAGTCGGCCTGCATCCCTTGTTCGAACAGTTGGCTTACCATCGCCACAGGACGGTGATTTTACCTGCCCTACTGGCTGAATGCCACCATGTGATTGGCCGCAGCCTAGATCCCCATGTAAGCAATCACGAAAATCGCCACCAAAAATACCATCAAGTAGGTACTGGCAAGAATAAATAGCCGTCGTACCTTGGAACATTTTTCCATGAACACAGGATCGTGATGGTTATGGTACTGATGGCTGCGGATATAGTGAAATAGCCGAATTTGCTTAGTGACATTGCCCTGAGATGAGAAAAACCCACGGCCGTCGACCTGCTGGTAAAGAAGAGGGTCGCATTCGCGCATTACCGCCAATAAAGTACGCAACGTACTAATGTAGCGGGAAATATTCACCACAGCGACCAAAAAAAGTGCGAGTAAGATTGCATCACCACTCATAATATAGCCCCCGAACAACGTGACTGATCAGCTGGCCACACTCTGGTGAGAAAGGGGGCATATCGGCATGCCCCCTGGACTAATTAGCCAGCTGGTGAATCCATTACTGATGTCGATCCAGCTTTCGCCATTTCGGCTAGGTCTTTGTCGATGAAGAACAGTGCCTTGCCATCTTCACCAACCAGCTCGATCTTATCAAGAATGCCTTTGAACAGTTTTTCTTCTTCGTGCTGCTCTGCCACATACCACTGCAAGAAGTTAAACGTCGAGTAGTCCTGGGTGGTAAATGCAACGTGTGCCAGCTTGTTGATCTTATCGGTGATCAGCTGTTCGTGTTCGTAAGTTTCACGGAACACATCACCCAGCGAGGCGAACTCATGCTTTGGCGCTTCAATCGCGCCGAGGATTGGCAATGCACCGGTTTCACTGACGTAAGTGAAAAGTCGCTGCATGTGCTCCATCTCCTCAACGGCATGCTTACGCAGAAACTCTGCTGCACCTTCAAAGCCCTTGTCTTCGCACCAGGCACTCATCTGCAGGTAAAGGTTGGAAGAGAAGAACTCTAAGTTGATTTGCTCGTTGAGTTTATCAACCATTGCTTGAGCTAACATCGCACTACTCCTTTCTATTCTAGTGTATACCAATCTCAACGGGTGGTATGAAAACGCTGTTGTCGCCATTGTCACAATGCAAAAGTGAGAATGCAACTCATCGTGCCCAGCGGCAAACAATCTATGACATGTTTTCAACTGTCCAGCGGATTAAGTTAAAAAGTTGCCGTAATTCAACAAATTCCACTACTGAAATTATTTCTCAAAACAGCGGAATAAGTTGCGATCGCGGTAATATTTTTTCCCAAAATTAGGTGCTAGCATGGAGTAAAGCCCCTAAGTCAAGGAGTGAAAACTATGGCTTACAAACATATTCTAGTTGCTATCGACCTGTCCGATGACAGCCATGTTATCGTCGGCAAAGCCGCTGAGCTCGCCAAGGCACTGGACGCCAAACTGTCGCTCATCCACATCGACGTCAACTATGCTGAACTGTATACCGGGCTGATTGATATCAACCTCTCAGATGCCCAGAACCGCATGGCGGAAGAGGCACAGAAGCAGCTCCAGTCGCTGGCCGACAAGGCCAACTATCCGGTGTCCCACACCTTGGTTGGCAGCGGGGATCTGAGCGAGGAGATTTGTCATGCTATCGACGACATGGATATTCAGCTGGTGGTTTGCGGCCACCACCAAGATTTCTGGAGCAAGATCCTCAGCTCTGCCAAGCAGCTCATCAACCGCTCGCCGGTCGATATGCTGATGATCCCACTGAAATAACAACGCGAGCTCCTTCCTAGCTACGCCAGCCCGGCACGGTTTGATCACTGTGCCGGTTTTCTGTTATTCCGGCCGCCGACGGCAGTAACCGTACGGATTGGCAGTATTTCCCTTGCCCTTTTTTCGCTACACTTGCTCCATCATTCAACTACCCCCCCTGAATAACACTATGGGATACTTATCCGCTGTTACCCTACTCTGGGCCTTTTCCTTTAGCCTGATCGGGGTCTACCTGGCCGGCCAGGTCGATGCCTGGTTCTCAGTCCTGACCCGCGTCAGCCTGGCAGCCCTGGTCTTCCTGCCCTTCCTACGCCGCCAGCACCTGCACCGCGCGCTGGCACTCAAGATCATGGTTGTGGGTGCCTTCCAGCTCGGCATCATGTACTGCTTCTACTACCAGTCATTCCTGTACCTGAGCGTACCGGAAGTGCTGCTGTTTACTATCTTCACCCCAATCTACGTCACCCTGATCTACGACATGCTGCACCACCGCTTCTCGGCCTGGTACCTGGCAACGGCCGCCATCGCGGTGCTGGGCGCAGCAGTGATCAAGTTCGAGGGGGTCAACGAGGACTTCATCACCGGCTTTTTGATTGTCCAGGGGGCCAACCTGAGCTTTGCCATCGGCCAGGTCGGCTACAAGCACATCATGGAGCAAGAACTCAAGGAAATCCCGCAGCACACGGTGTTCGGACTGTTCTACCTCGGAGCGGCTTGCGTCGCGCTGCCGATGTTCCTGCTGTTTGGTAACACCGAGCAACTACCGACCACCAATACCCAGTGGGGTATCCTGATCTATTTGGGTATCGTCGCCTCTGGCCTGGGGTACTTCCTCTGGAATAAGGGAGCAACCTTGGTCAATGCCGGTGCCCTGGCCATCATGAACAATGCGCTGGTACCGGCGGGCCTGATCGTCAATATCCTGATCTGGAACCGGGACGTCGACGTGCTCCGGTTATCGATTGGCGGAGGGATCATTGCCGCTTCACTGTGGTTCAACGAAACCTGGGTCAAACGCAAGGTGGAAAGGGCGCGGACGTAAAACACGCTGACTGATAAGACGGTTTCAAAGACAACAAAGGCGAACCCTGTAGGTTCGCCTTTTGACTATTGGTTCTGTGGTTCTGTGGTTCTGTGGTTCTGTGGTTCTGTGGTTCTGTGGTTCTGTGGTTCTACAAAAAACTCGTAGAACTCAAAGGTACTGTCAAACCAGATAATTCACTAATTTATCGCTAGTGATCACTTTATACTGAAGTCTTAACCCATAGGGCCATAGGGCCGCTCTTAAACCATCGAGCCGCTTAGATGAATGAAAACGCATCGGCAAACATACGATCGCGCTCGGCCCCTTTCTCGGCAGAGAACAGCTCACGCGCTGCGCCAGCCATTTCGAACCGGCCGCAGAGATAGATGTCATAGGCCGACAGGCTGACGAAATCATCGCAGACAGCCTCAAGCACGTTGCCCACCTTGCCCTGCCAGTTAGCCGGCGCCGTTTCAACAACCGGAACATAGGTCAGGTTGCCATGCTTGGCAGCCAGGGCCTTAAGCTCGTCGTTGGCATAGAGCTGGCATTCATCGCGCCCGCCCCAGTACACGAAGATCGGCTGGTGAACACCGCGGCTCAGGCAGTTATCCAGGATACTACGCACATAGGAAAAGCCCGTTCCGCCGGCAATCAGCAGTAACGGCTTGTCACTGTCTTCGCGCACCCAGGCCTCACCGTGCGGCGCTTCGATATCAACCGGCGTGCCCGCCTTCAGCGCGGCTTTCATGTTCTCGACCACCTCGATGGCATAAGGGTTATGCTCGGCAGCACCAATGTGCAGCTCCAGCTCCCTTTCCCGGCACGGACTGCTGGCAATCGAAAACGGACGCTTGTCCTTCTCGCCCATCACCGCCAGCAGGTACTGACCAGCCTTGAATTCAATGGGGGTTTCCGGACGTAGCAAAATACGGTGGGTATTGCACGCCAGCGGCTCGACAGATATTACTTCGCATTTGATGGACATTTGCTTCCTCTAATCTAGCTGGAGTACCAAATCACTCGTTGCCATTGCCTGACACGCAAAGATCCAGCCTTCGGCCTGCTCCTTCTCGGTGAGCATAGGCTCGAGCTGATAGCGGATCTCCCCCTGCTGCTTGCGGCACATGCACATGGCACAGGCACCAACCTGGCAGCGGTTGGGAAAGGCAATGCCTGCGTTGAGCGCGGCCTCAAGCACGGTTTGTTCGCCGTCGGTGGCAAACGTCACATCATGAGGCAGCAGGCGGACTTGGTACATATTTATTTTCTCATGCCCGGCTCACGCGCCGAGCTTTGCGATCTAACTTGGTTTACGGCTGAGTTTAGTCACAGGTTAACCCAGGATCCCCAGTTCGTCCCAGATGGCATCGACTTTGGCAACCACCTCTGGCGACTTGACGATAGGCGTCCCCCACTCTCGAGAAGCCTCGCCCGGCAGTTTGTTGGTGGCATCGAGGCCAATTCTGGCACCGTGCTCTGCACCTTGGTTGACCATCAGGGTATCACGGCTCGGATCCATCCGGGTGGTCACCGCCCAGATCACATCATTCCAGTCGCGGGCATTCACATCCCCGTCGCAGACAATGATGAACTTGGTGTCGGTTTTGCCAGCCAGCACCGTCCAGATGCTATCCATCACCGGCAATGCCTGACCCACTTGGTCCTTGTTGATAGTCACAATCGCCACGCCAGCAAACTCTGCGGTCGACGGCAGGTAACAATCAATCACCGCCGGGAGCTGCTTAATTTCCTGCTCCAAGGCGTGGTGATTCAGCTCGGCTTGCGGACGGGGATAAGCCACAGCATTGGCGGTTTCCGCATCCCACTTGCGGGTTGCATCCAGGCCCATCTTGGAGCCAAGTCCTACCACCGGCGAGGCGAAGTCCAGCGAGTCGATCGGGGTCTGGTCGATAAACAGGCTGTCTCGCACCGGATCCATATCGCGGCTCATGGCGGCAACCACGCTGCCCCAGTCACGGGTATCAACATCTTCATCCACCACGATGACAAACTTGGTGTACATGAACTGGCGCAGGAAGGACCAGACGCCCATCATCACCCGTTTGGCATGGCCAGGGTACTGCTTCTTCATCGACACCACAGCCATGCGGTAAGAGCAGCCCTCAGGCGGCAGGTAGAAATCGACAATCTCCGGGAACTGCTTTTGCAAAATAGGCACGAACACTTCGTTCAGCGCCACCCCGAGCACCGCGGGCTCGTCAGGCGGACGGCCGGTATAGGTACTGTGGTAGATAGGCGCCTTGCGCATGGTCACGTGGGTAATGGTGAACACATGGTGGCGTTCGACCTCGTTGTAGTAGCCGGTATGGTCGCCATACGGCCCCTCGTCGGCAAACTCGTTCGGGTCGATATAGCCCTCCAGCACGATCTCCGCACTGGCTGGTACTTCCAGATCATTACTCAGGCTCTTGACCACTTCGCTCTTGCGGCCGCGCAACAGGCCAGCAAAAGCATACTCGGACAAGGTATCGGGGATCGGGGTCACCGCACCGAGAATCGTTGCCGGATCGGCACCGAACGCCACGCTCACCGGGAAAGGCTTGCCCGGATGGGCTTCCATCCAGTCGCGCAGATCCAGCGCCCCGCCACGGTGGGCCAACCAGCGCATGATGATTTTGTTCTTGCCAATTTTCTGCTGGCGGTAAATCCCTAGGTTCTGGCGCTTTTTGTTCGGTCCCTTAGTAATGGTCAGGCCCCAGGTCAGCAGCGGTGCCACATCACCAGGCCAACAGCTCATCACCGGAATTTTGTCCAAATCGACCTCATCACCCTGCCAGACGATGTCCTGACACGGCGCACTGCGCAGCCGCTTGACCGGCATATTGAGCACTTGCTTAAATACCGGAAGTTTATCCAGCGCTTCACGGAAGCCTTTCGGCGGCTCGGGCTCCTTGAGGTAAGCCAACAACTTACCAACCTCTCGCAGTTCACGGACATCGGTCCGCCCCATTCCCATTGCCACCCGGCCCGGCGTACCGAAAAGATTCGCCAGTACCGGGACGTCGTAGCCTACCGGGTTTTCGAACAACAGCGCTGGCCCGCCGGCACGCAGGGTGCGATCACAGATTTCGGTGATCTCCTGATCCGGGTCAACCGGCTGCTTGATGCGCTTGAGCTCACCCTGTTGCTCCAGATAGTCAATAAACTCTCGCAGATCCTTGAACTTCATCGGTTTCGCGGTTACCTATCCTAAATACACCAGCACCCGGTGCTGGCTTCAGTCACCGGGTACAAATAATCATTATCAAAACATTATAACGACTTGTTAACGGTAGGACAGCGGAAAATCCGACCACTGCGATCCCGCCCCGACCTTACCGGCAGACCAAAGCCGGCTATTCAGGGCAGCGTGGCAAGTGCCGAGCGGAAGTTCTTCTGCAGCACCTGGCTACGGCTGGCCGAGGCCAACTGCTCGAGCCACTCGAGATAACCGCTGCGGGCCAGCTCGGTGGCCACCAGCTCACCGTCATCCACTTCGCTCAGCTTATCGCTGAGAAAGTCCCTGGCAGCCACGGGCAACGGCTTGAGAGTGATCAGCGCGCGGTAGGCCTGAAGCTTCAGGGTCGGGTTGATGGTTGCGGCCATCAGCTGCTTGGTCGCGGCGGGTTGCGGTGCCAAACCGGCCAATCGGTTTAGCTCGGCCAGACTGTATTGATCGCTGCGGCGGCGCCACAGCAAATGGTAGACCCCCTCATCCCCCGACGCCGCGGCAAGGGCCGCAATCACCGCGTTATCTGGCAGCCAAACCAGCTTGCTGTCCGAGGTAAACTGCCCGGCCAGCACCTCGACGGCAGCCTCTGACAATTCGGGCAGGTGGGCCAGAAAAATATCACGCCGGAACGCCTGGGCCTGGATATCCCCGACCAGCCACTGTGACAGCTGCAGCTTCCCGTCTTCGGCTTGTTCCAGCATCTGCTGGGCCAGCAACTGCTGCTGCCAGCGGATCACCAGACTGCGCGCCTTGGCGCCATAATGGAAGGCGGATTTGGTCACCAGGTAGCCATCACCCTGCTCGACCACATTGAAAACCGGCATCCGAGCCGCCTGGGCCTCAAGCCAGTCCGCCTTGGCCTGATCCAATCCATCGGGCTTTGCTGCATAGCCGATAGCATAATCAATCAACTGGCTGCGCACCGCTTCTTGCTGGAGGGGAGGCAATGGGGACAGGTGGGATTCCAACAGGGCAAAATCACTGCTGTCATAGTATTGTCGCAGGGCCGATACCCGGTTTTTAACTTGCAGGGAAGCCTGAATATGCTCAACGTCCTGTTGGGAAATTTCGGTTGGCTGAATGGCTATCTGGGCCGTGGCCTGGGCTGCTATCATCCCTACAGCCAGCAAACCTATCTGCATGCACTTTCCTAGTCGCATGTCACCTCCTTGGTGAAAAAAGATATGTCGGTTATCCGGATCATCCTGATCCATAGTCACAAGTTGATAACAAACACAGTATATCGAACTATCGGGGGCAATTACCAGCAAAGCCGCAATCGAACAACGATCAATTAGAGTTTTAGTGTACCAAAAATAAAAAACGCCACAAGCTGTGGCGTTTTTCAAAACTGTGAGTCAAGCGACGAATTAGGACTTCTGGCGACGCATCGCGTCGAAGAACTCGTCGTTGGTCTTGGTCATCGATAGCTTGTCGATCAAAAACTCCATGCTATCGGTTTCACCCATTGGGTGAACAATCTTACGCAGGATCCACATCTTCTGCAGTTCGTCCGCTTTCGCCAGTAGCTCTTCGCGACGGGTACCTGAGCGGTTGAAGTCAATCGCCGGGAAGACACGTTTTTCTGCGATCTTGCGAGACAGGTGCAGTTCCATGTTACCGGTACCTTTGAACTCTTCGTAGATAACTTCATCCATCTTAGAGCCAGTATCGACCAGTGCAGTAGCGATGATAGTCAGGCTGCCGCCCTCCTCTACGTTACGGGCCGCACCGAAAAAGCGCTTCGGACGGTGCAGGGCGTTGGCATCGACACCACCGGTCAGTACCTTGCCCGATGACGGGATCACGGTGTTGTAGGCACGGGCCAGACGCGTAATCGAGTCAAGCAGGATAACTACGTCTTTCTTGTGCTCAACCAGACGCTTGGCCTTCTCAATCACCATTTCAGCAACCTGAACGTGGCGTGATGCTGGCTCGTCAAAGGTCGATGCAACCACTTCACCCTTAACCAGGCGCTGCATCTCGGTTACTTCTTCCGGACGTTCGTCGATCAGCAGTACCATCAGCTCACACTCTGGGTGGTTGTAGGCAATGCTCTGGGCAATGTTCTGCAGCAGCATGGTTTTACCCGCTTTCGGCGGTGCAACAATCAAACCACGCTGGCCTTTACCGATTGGCGAAGCCAAGTCCAGTACACGGGCCGTGATGTCTTCGGTCGAACCGTTACCACGCTCCATTCGCATACG
Organism: Photobacterium gaetbulicola; assembly: GCF_003025515.1. Taxonomy (NCBI): domain Bacteria; kingdom Pseudomonadati; phylum Pseudomonadota; class Gammaproteobacteria; order Vibrionales; family Vibrionaceae; genus Photobacterium; species Photobacterium gaetbulicola. Next base: position 229,031 of record NZ_PYME01000004.1, read on the forward strand.
CTCGTTGGCGTGCAGCGGCGTCAGGTTTTCAAACAGGATCTTGTTACGCGCGTTATCAGGCTTGTCGTAGTTAACCTCGTTAACCTTCAGCAACGCAAAGTAGCGCTCACCGTCTTTCGGCGGGCGGATCTTGCCGGAGATAGTATCACCAGTGCGAAGGTTGAAACGGCGGATTTGGCTAGGAGAAACGTAGATATCATCAGGACCGGCGAGGTAAGAACTGTCTGCAGAGCGGAGGAAGCCGAAGCCATCTTGAAGGATTTCTAGAACACCATCGCCAAAAATGTCCTCACCACTTTTCGCATGCTGTTTGAGAATCGCGAAGATAATGTCTTGTTTTCTCAAACGCGCCAGGTTTTCCAGTCCTAAGCTTTCGCCAAGCGCAACCAACTTAGAAATAGGTTGGTTCTTTAGTTCAGTAAGATTCATAGTGGTGGGTTTCTTGTCAGTCAAAATTGGGGTTCTATGTTAATTGAGATAAAGTCGACCAATGGGGCTGGTCAAGGAATGAACAAAATTACAATTTACGTGCAATAAGTTAGCACTAAAGATCTCATCCGTCTAGCATAGACGCAAGTCAAACCATGCACAACGAGAAATTGTGCACGGTTCGAGGCAGAGTTGCTTACAGGTTCGCGTCGAGGAACTCTTTCAGCTGGCTCTTTGACAGGGCACCCACCTTGGTTGCCGCCACACCGCCGTCCTTGAACAGCAGTAGCGTTGGGATACCACGGATGCCGAATTTTGGTGGCGTTGCTGCATTTTGGTCGATATTCAATTTACCGATAGTCAGCTTACCTTCATACTCGTCCGCGATCTCATCAAGAATTGGGGCTATCATTTTGCAAGGACCACACCATTCAGCCCAAAAATCGACTAGTACCGGGCCTGCAGCAGTAATAACATCGCTGTCGAAACTTGCGTCTGTTAGCTGCACAATCTTGTCGCTCATCTTCCACTCCAATGGTTGATTTTGTTAGCTGATTTGATTTTAACCAGCAAATCGATGCCCTATTTGAATGGAATCCGTTTCGTATTGCAACCCTAAGCTGATATTCTATACGAATGAAGACGACTCACATCACAGAGCAAAAATTTGCCGACCTGGGTTTAGAACCTCGGGTTTTACAAGGATTGGAAACCAAAGGTTTCCATAATTGTACGCCGATCCAGGCGCTGGCATTGCCGGTAGTGCTCTCCGGCCGTGACATTGCTGGTCAGGCTCAAACAGGCACAGGGAAAACCCTGGCTTTCCTGACCGCGACTTTCAACCACTTGCTGCTAACCCCAGCCAAAGAGGAACGTAAGCAAAACCATCCTCGTGCCATTATTATGGCACCAACTCGTGAGCTGGCGATCCAAATTTATAACGACGCCAAGCCACTGCTGGAAAGCACCGGTCTGACGGCAGGCCTTGCCTACGGCGGCGAAGCCTACGAGAAACAACAGAAGACTCTCGAAGCCGGTGTCGATATCCTGATCGGTACCTGTGGCCGTATCATCGATTTCTACAAGCAGCGCGTGATCGATCTACGCTCTATCCAGGCAGTGGTTCTGGACGAAGCCGACCGCATGTTCGACCTTGGCTTTATCAAGGACATCCGTTTCTTGTTCCGTCGCATGCCTGTGCCTCAGGAGCGTTTGAACATGCTGTTCTCGGCAACGCTGTCCTACCGTGTGAAAGAGCTGGCTTTCGAGCACATGAACTCGCCTGAAAGCGTGATTGTCGAGCCAGAGCAGAAGACCGGCCATCGCATCCAGGAAGAGCTGTTCTACCCGTCGAACCAAGAAAAGATGCGCCTGCTGCAGAGCTTGATCGAAGAAGAGTGGCCTGACCGCGCCATCATCTTTGCCAATACTAAGCACCGCTGTGAAGACATCTGGGCCCACCTGGCCGCTGATAAGCACCGCGTAGGCTTGCTGACCGGCGATGTGCCGCAGAAAAAGCGGGTTCGCATCCTAGAACAATTCACCCAGGGTGAAGTGGATATCCTGGTGGCAACCGATGTCGCAGCCCGTGGCCTGCACATCCCTCAGGTGACCCACGTATTCAACTACGATCTACCTGACGATGCCGAAGATTATGTGCACCGTATCGGCCGTACCGGCCGTGCTGGCGCCAGTGGCCATTCGATCAGCTTCGCCTGTGAGCAATACGCCATTAACCTGCCGGCAATCGAAACTTACATCGAGCATGCTATCCCGCTGTCAAAATATGACTCGGATGCCCTGCTAGATGATCTACCGCCGCCAGTTAGCGTACCGCGTTCACCGCGCCAAGGTGGCAACCGCCGCAGTGGTGGTTCACAGCGCCAAGGCCAGTCACGCCAGCGCAGCCGTCGCCGTCCGCCGCAGAACAAACAGCAGTAACATGTAGATATACCTATGGAAAGAACAGTATCACCCTTGTATGCCGCCATTGACCTTGGCTCCAACAGCTTCCACATGTGGATCGTCAGGGAGGTTGCAGGCACCGTCCAGACACTGGCCAAGATCAAGCGCAAAGTCCGCCTGGCCGCTGGCCTCAACAGCGAAAACAAGCTGAGTATTGAGGCAATGCAACGGGGGTGGGACTGCCTTAGCCTGTTTGCCGAGCGCCTGCAGGATCTACCAGCAAGCAACATCCGTATTGTCGGAACGGCCGCACTGCGTACCGCTGTCAATGCCGAGGCCTTTCTTTCCAAAGCCGAGACAATCCTCGGCTACCCGGTCGATATTATTCCAGGCGAGGAAGAAGCCCGGATCATCTACCAAGGGGTTGCCCATACCTCAGGCGGTTGCGGCAAACGCCTGGTGGTCGATATCGGCGGAGCCAGTACCGAAGTGATCATTGGCGAGGGGTTTGATACCAGTGCCCTGACCAGCCTCAAGATTGGCTGTGTGACCTGGCTTGAGCGTTACTTCAAAGACCGTTACCTCACCGAAGCCAACTTTGCTGCTGCTATCTCGGCCGCCAAAACCGCCATCGCTCCGATTGTTGAGCAGTACCAGACGCTTGGCTGGCAAACCTGCGTCGGAGCCAGCGGCACCGTCCAGGCCCTGCAGGAAATCATGCTGGCGCAAGGAATGGATGAGATCATCACCCTGCAGAAACTCAAGCGGATGCAGCGCCAGGCCATGCAATACGAACGGCTGGAAGATCTCGATATCGAAGGCTTGACCCTGGAGCGCGCCCTGGTCTTCCCGAGCGGGTTGTCGATCCTAATTGCGATTTTCGAATCACTGGGTATCGAATCGATGACCCTGGCTGGCGGCGCCCTGCGTGAAGGCATGGTGTATGAGATGATGAGCCAGATGCGCCATCATGATGTCCGTGAGCGTACCTTGCAGAGCCTGCAGACCCGCTTCCAGCTCGACAGCATCCATGCGGGCAATGTCAGCGATACCGCCCGTGCCCTGCTGGGCAGCTGCCAATCTGCATGGAGCCTGGAGCCGCAAGCGCACTACCTGCTTGATGCCAGTACGGCCCTGCATGAAATCGGCACCATGATTGAGTTCAAGAAAAGCGGCGAGCATGCCGCTTACCTGATCCACCATAGTGATCTGCCCGGTTTTACCCGCGCCCAGAAGCACCTGATTGCTGAGCTGCTGCGCCGTTACCGCGAAAACCTGACCAGCCTGCCGGAGCAACATGCCCTGTCGGCGCAAAGTGCCACGCGCCTGCTGCGCCTGCTGCGTCTGGCAGTGATTTTGTGCCACCGCCGCGATAGCAGCCACCAACCGCCGTTCACGCTCAAGGCCGATGACAACGCCCTGAGCCTGACTCTGCCGGCTAGCTGGCTGGCCGCCAACCCGCTGACCGATGCCGAGCTACAGCAAGAAGCCACCCGCCAAAGTGACATGGGCTGGCCACTGGCTATCATCGCCAGCGAGTAACATGTACCACCTATAAAAAAAGCACCCCGCGGGGTGCTTTTTTATTATCTATCGCTAACAAATATTTATGTATGCATAATGGCTGATTCGGCGAAGGAACTTCATCCCAGAGCAAAGAGGACACGCGGAGTTGATAATTATCAATGAGCATGTCCGATGCAGGGCTGGGAAGAAGTAACCAGCCCAATCAGTTCATTATCCGGTGATACCGCTATGGCGTAGCAATGCATCGATCTGCGGTTCACGGCCACGGAAGCGCTTGAACAAGTCCATCGGCTCCTCGCTGCCGCCACGCTCAAGAATGCAGTCCAGGAAGTCAGCCCCGGTCTGGGTGTTGAAAATCCCTTCTTCCTCGAAACGCGAATACGCATCTGCCGACAGGACTTCGGCCCACAGGTAGCTGTAGTAACCGGCACTGTAGCCGCCAGCGAAGATATGGCTGAAGCTGTGCGGGAAACGGCCCCACTCCGGGCTGGGTACCACCGATACGCGGGACTTGATCTCTGCCAGTGTTTCCAGCACCTTGGCACCGGATTCTGGGTCATAATCGGTATACAAACTAAAGTCGAACAGGCCGAACTCAAGCTGGCGCAGGATACCCATCGCCGACTGGAAGTTCTTGGCTGCCAGCATCTTGTCCAGCATCTCTTTTGGCAGCGGCTCACCGGTTTCGTAATGGCCTGAGATAAAGGCCAATGCTTCTTCTTCCCAGCACCAGTTTTCCAGGAACTGGCTCGGCAGCTCGACCGCGTCCCAAGGCACGCCGTTGATCCCCGACACCGCCGGCACCTCGACCTGGGTCAGCATGTGGTGGATACCGTGGCCGGTTTCGTGGAACAGGGTGACCACCTCGTCATGGGTAAACAATGCTGGCTTATCGCCCACCGGCTTGTTGAAGTTGCAGGTCAGGTAAGCTACTGGCATCTGCATAGTGCCATCCTGACGAGTACGGCGGACCATGCACTCGTCCATCCAGGCACCACCTCGTTTATGCTCGCGGGCATACAAGTCCAGGTAGAAACTACCGCGCAGCAGCCCTTCGCCATCAAAGATATCGTAGAACTTGACCGACTCGTGCCAGGTATCCACCCCCTTGCGCTCTTTGACGTCCATGCCGAAGACACGCTTGAGCACTTCGAACAGGCCGGCGACCACTTTCTGCTCCGGGAAATACGGACGCAACTGCTCGTCGGATATGCTGTAGCGGTGCTGCTTGAGCTTCTCGGCGTAGAAAGCAAAATCCCACGGTTCCAGATCTTCGGCGCCAAACTCGGTGCTGGCATACTCACGCAGCTCGGCCACTTCACGCTCGCCCTGCGGCTTGGCGCGATTGGCCAGATCGTTCAAGAAACCCAGCACCTGATCGGTTGATTCCGCCATCTTGGTCGCCAGAGATTTTTCGCTGTAAGTATTGAAGCCCAGCAGACGGGCAATTTCATGGGTCAGCTTAAGCTTCTCGGCGATAATTTCACTGTTGTCCCACTTGCCGGCATTCGGCCCGCGATCGGAGGCTCGGGTGACAAACGCTTCGTACATCTCCTGGCGCAGTTCACGGTTGTCACAGTATGTCATCACCGGCAGGTAAGACGGAATATCTAAGGTGAACAGGTAGCCTTCCTGCTCCTTGGCTTCTGCCGCTGCTTTGGCCGCCTGCAAGGCCGACTCAGGCAAACCGTCCAGCTCGGCTTCATCGCTCACCAGCTTGCTCCAGCCCATGGTGGCATCCAGCACGTTATTGCTGAACGTGGAAGACAGCTCTGACAGGCGCTTGCTGATCTCCCCGTAGCGATGCTGCTCTTTAGCTGGCAGGCCGATACCCGACAGCTCGAACTCTTTAAGCGCATCGGTGATCGACTTTTGCTGGGCCTGACTCAGCTTGGCAAAACTGTCATCGACCTTGATCGCCTTGAATGCTTCATACAGGCCCTTGTGCTGACCAACCCAGGTGCCGTAATCCGACAGCATCGGCAGGCAGCTCTCATAGGCTTCGCGCAGCTCGTTGCTGTTCTTCACTGCGTTGAGGTGGCCGACTGGCGACCAGATGCGGCTCAAACGATCGTCCGTTTCAGCCAGCGGTACGCAGATAGTTTCCCAGCTTGGTGCGATATCAGCTGCCAGCACCTGCTCCACAGCCGCGCGGCAGTCGGCAATCGCCTGCTCAACGGCAGGTTTGACATGCTCTGGCTTGATAAGCGAAAACGGCGGCAGGCCCGTCATCGAAAGTAATGGGTTAGTCATGCGCAATTCCTTAAATTAGTTATCCATTAATAAATGCGTCTTGGGGAGGCTAAATTCAATCCTTTCATCATGCTAAATCGTCAACTTACTTTCTAATAGTAAACTAGATCGCATCACCGACGACGGAAAGTCGTCACTCCTACTGGCTATTCGCAGCCAATTGGCGATAATACTGGCCCTAATTATCCCTATTCTGTCGAGATCCCAGCCATGCTGAGCTACCGCCATAGTTTCCATGCCGGCAACCATGCCGATGTGGTCAAGCACATTGTCCAGAGCCTGATCCTGGATGCCCTGAAACAGAAGGACAAGCCCTTCGTTTACCACGATACCCACTCCGGTGTCGGCCGTTACGACCTTCAGGATGAGCGCAGCGAAAAAACCGGCGAATTCAAGCAAGGTATTGCCCGGATCTGGCAGCGTGACGATATCCCGGCAGAGGTTGCCAGCTATATCGATGCTATCAAGGTACTGAACAACGGTGACGAACTGCGCTACTACCCAGGCTCACCGAAGGTCGCCCGCGCCCAGATCCGCGAGCAGGATCGCATGGTATTGACCGAACTGCACCCGAGTGACTTCCCGCTGCTGCTGCAGGAATTCCGCGGTGACCGCCAGGTCCGCATCTACAAAGAAGATGCCTTTGCCCGCCTCAAGGGCAGCCTGCCACCGAAAGAGCGCCGCGGCGTGGTACTGATCGACCCACCGTACGAGCTCAAGCATGAATACATGGATGTGGTCAAAGCGATCAAAGAAAGCCACAAACGCTGGGCAACCGGTACCTACGCCATCTGGTATCCGGTGGTTTACCGCGAGAATATCGACAAGATGCTCAAGGGGCTGGAAGAGCTGGGGATCCGCAAGATTCTGCAAATCGAACTGGGTGTTGAGCCAGATACCGAGGAGCGCGGCATGACCGCCTCGGGGATGATCGTGATCAACCCGCCGTGGAAACTGGAAAGCCAGATGCAAGCGATTTTGCCTTGGCTAAAAGAGGCCATCGCGCCGAATCACGGTCACTACAAGCTAGAATGGATCGTCCCGGAATAAGCGGTGATTTTCCGCTAACAACTTGTAAGGCGGGGATTTCCCGCCTTTTTTGTGCTGATATTTTTTGTTCCAACTTTCTCTAACTCCCCCTCTCGTAACTCTTCCCATTCTTGATTACACTAGGGCTAACACAGCTGGAGCTGTAACCAAATCAAAAAAACATTGGAGTAAAGTCATGGCAAAGCATTTTGATTACATCTGTATCGGCGGCGGCAGTGGCGGTATTGCTTCGGCAAACCGTGCGGCTATGTACGGTGCCAAGGTGGCACTGGTCGAAGCCAAGGCACTGGGTGGTACCTGTGTCAACGTCGGTTGCGTGCCGAAGAAAGTGATGTGGCACGGTGCCCAAATTGCTGAAGCTATGCACCTTTACGCCAAAGACTACGGTTTTGACGTTGACGTTAAAGGCTTTGACTGGAGCAAGCTGGTCGAGAGCCGCGAAGCTTACATCAGCCGTATCCACACCGCTTACGACAACGTGCTGGGCAATAACAAAATTGAAGTGATCAACGGTTTTGCCAAGTTCGTTGACGCGAAGACTATCGAAGTCAACGGCGAGCACTACACTGCAGATCACATCCTGATCGCCGTAGGTGGTGAGCCAACTATCCCGAACGTACCGGGTGCCGAGCACGGTATCGATTCTAACGGCTTCTTCGAGCTAAACGAGCAGCCTAAGCGTACGGCGGTTGTTGGTGCTGGCTACATTGCAGTCGAGATCGCTGGCGTACTGAGCGCGCTGGGTACCGATACCCACCTGTTCGTGCGTAAAGAGTCACCACTTCGCAGCTTCGACCCAATGATCATTGAGACCTTGGTTGAGGTGATGGACAAAGAAGGCCCAACACTGCACACCCACAGCGTACCGAAAGAAGTGGTTAAAGAAGCTGACGGCTCAGTTACCCTGCATTTCGAAAACGGCGAATCGCACAACACCGATGTATTGATCTGGGCTATCGGCCGTAACCCAACGACTGACAAGATCAACCTAGCAGCGACTGGTGTTGAGACCAACGATCGCGGCTACATCAAGGTTGACGAGTACCAGCGTACCAATGTCGATGGCATCTACTGTGTTGGTGACATCATGGAAGGTGGTATCGAACTAACGCCTGTGGCGGTTAAGGCCGGTCGCCAACTGTCTGAACGCCTGTTCAACAACAAGCCAGAAGCCAAGATGGACTACAAACTGGTGCCAACCGTGGTGTTCAGCCACCCGCCAATCGGCACGATCGGCCTGAGCGAGCCTGAAGCCATCGCCGAGTACGGCGAGGAAAACGTCAAGGTCTACAAATCTGGCTTTACTGCCATGTACACCGCTGTGACCTCACACCGCCAGCCATGCAAGATGAAACTGGTTTGTGCCGGCCCTGACGAGAAAGTCGTTGGCCTGCACGGCATCGGCTACACCGTCGACGAGATGATCCAAGGCTTCGGCGTTGCGATGAAGATGGGCGCGACCAAAGCAGACTTTGACTCAGTAGTGGCTATCCACCCTACGGGCTCTGAAGAGTTCGTTACCATGAGGGGTTAGTGTAGGAAAAGCATCTTACACACGTAAATAAATCTGGAAAATAATCAATCACTGTCCATACTGTATATATGGACAGTGATATTTTTCAGGATAATTTATGACGTACCTTGTACACTCCAGCGATGTTTTCAAAGAGACTGAGCTAAAAAAGCTGGATGATGGAACATTCCATTGCAAACCCACCACTGACAATATCGGTTCACTGCCCACACTCTTTTCGCAAGATGGCGTATTCAATCACGAAGCCAACAGCTACCTGTTTTACCTCAAGGCCGTAAAGAAGGCGGAAGACCTATCTCCCTGCGCACAAGCTCTACGTGCCTACTACCAGTTTCTTGAGGACAAGGGGTTACATTGGGATAAATTCCCACCTGTCAAACGACTCAAACCGACTTATCTGTTCCGCTCTCACCTGCTCAAGCAAATAAAGCAAGGCGAGCTTGCTCATAGCACAGCCAGCGTTCGTATGAACCAAATCGTCAATTACTATAAATGGTTGATGCACGATGGTTATCTACGCATAAAAAATGAGAAAGAGGCCCCTTTCAAAATGGAGTTTGTCTCTGTTCAGAACACGGGGATGCTTGCTCATATATCCCCAACCTTCATTGTTGAGACCAGTGATTTACGCATAAAAGTACCGAGGGATGCGGATAGCAAGAACATCAGACCGCTATCCCCGTTAAGCCGTGATGCCCTGAGCATTTTGACCGGACACCTCCTGCAAACATCTGAAGAGCTGCGCCTGCAAGCCTTGCTTGCGATGGATACAGGCATGCGAGTTGAGGAAGTGGCAACCCTAACGCTAGATGCACTAGATACCGCAACACCGCTTGCAGAGAGCCAACATCGCCTAGAAATCCAGTTATGCCCTCGCTCTACAGGCGTACAAACCAAGTTCCTAAAAACTCGGACTGTCGAGATTTCATCGGATCTGCTCCGCTCGCTAAATGAATATCGAACTTCAGAGCGCCGCCTGAAGCGTGTCACCAAGCTCAACGAGAAAATTGAGCAGTTGGATAGCGACGCTCCTCCTTTTGCCCAGAAGAGCATTGAAATACTAGAGCGCAGTGAACGCCACGAACCGCTTTTTATTAGCCAGCAAGGTAACCCTGCTACGGGGAAGTCCATTGAAGCTCGGTGGGTTGAGTTCAGGGCAGAAATAAAAGAGGCAGAACCTTCATTTAACCATCGTTTCCATGATTTACGTGCCACTTATGGCACCTATCGCTTAAGTGACCTGCTAGAGGCTAAATTACCCGTTGTCGATTGTATGGAGCTTCTTATGGGTTGGATGGGGCATAAGGATGAAAGCACAACTTGGAAGTACCTGCGCTTCTTGAAGCGCAAAGAAGTATTCAAGGTTAAATTTGGCATCTTGGATGCCATTATGCACGAAGCGCTAGGTGGTGAGGATGAGTAATAATGTTTCATACCTCCACGGCTGGAAACCAGAGCTTTGTTTTCAACTAAATACTGAAAGTCATCATTTCGCTGATTTTAATCGCTTACTAGTGAAGCACTGGCCTGCCACGAAAACACTTCAGCAAGGCGGTCAATTTGAAGATGCCGACCGTGAAGGCTTTGTGCTCCAAATCAAAGACCGTTTTTGTGAAAGGATAGAAGAAGGAGAGAGTCATAAGACTCTGTATACGCATTACAGTCAACTGTCTCAATATCTCCGGTGGTGCGACCTAAATAATGCGTTAGCTTTTAGCCAAGAATCACTGGAAGGTTATATGTCTCATCAGCATGTTAGGGTTATGCAAGGGACTGTGAAACGTTCTACTTATCTAAGATATCACTCTGCTATGTTGGTGCTATTTCGGGATTATTTGGATTGTCCATCAAGCTATTTCAGCGCGATAACAGTGATGGATAAAAGTGATAGCGAACCTTTCGAAGCCTATACTCGCAGTGATTTAAACCAACTGCTTCCCTTCCTTCGCAGTCTGTTCAAGCAAACCTATCGTCAATTTATTGAATCGCCCGAAACGCATATCAAGGCTAACAAAAACACACCCACCATGACCTTCTCGTGGAAAGGTCAAACCTATAAGCTATGTGCTGCGATATCGAAAATGATGTGCGCAGGCACATACCTTTTGTCTTATTACACCTACGCAAACACCAGTGATTTATGTCAGTTACCACAGCCAAGTAATGCCTCTACGTCAGTAGGAGAAACGTGGTACACCATGCCCGCATTTAAGCGCCGAGCGTTCAAAACCATTCAAGTTGAGATGGGTGAGCATGAGCTGGATATACCGAAATACGCCATGCCTTTCTTCGACAACTTACTCAATGCGTCACGATTAATATCAACCGATAAAAACGCCACACTGCTTCAAACCGTCGCTGCGCAGCAAGCCACACCAATGAAAGGCCCTATTCTTCAGCCTTTCCTAAGGGGCTGGGTTGAAAAGCATTTTACCTTCACAGACCAAACGGGGCGTAGACTACGCCCGACGATTAGCCGTTTTCGTGAAACGGGCGCACAGATTACCGCCTATCACCAAGGCGAAATGATGAATGACATCATGCTAGGCAATACCCCTAACACGAGAAAGAGAAGCTATAGCGAAGGAAACCGAATAACCAACAATGCCATGATGCAAGATACGATGTCGATACGAGAAGAGCAGATTAAAAGTGGCGTAAACCCGAAAAAGGCGCAGACCAATTTAGGTATTGATGTTTTGGTCATAGAAGAAGAAAACAAAATCAATCTGCCTGATTTAAGTCGCACGCCCAATGGGGCGAGTTGCGCGACTCCCTTTGGCGAGAAGTCAGAAAAATACACAAGGAAAGCATTCAAACAAGGGCTGCTAAGTGAAGGGGAAAAATTGGCTTGTGCTGATTTGCTCGGTTGTTTCGGCTGTCCGAGTCAGGTCATCGTTCAGTCGCTCTCAGATATCTGGTGCCTACTTAGTTTTAAGGCGTGCATTGAGGAATCACTCTACCGACACCTCGACGCCAGCCACTACCGCCAGAACTTTGAAGATATCATAGTGTTCATAGAAGAAAAAATCTTACCCCACATTGCCAGAAAACTACTCAAAAAAGCGCAAGCCAAGCTTGATGATGAAGGCTATCACCCTAATTGGGACGATACTGATTCTGTTCTTGGCTTAATCCCTGTGCTATCTCAGGAGTTATCATCATGAAAACCAGCCACCTATACACTGCGGACTTCCCCGAAGCGCACAAGGTGCAAGTCGTGGACATTATATCGCTATATCACGAAGGACGATTTGAAGAGTTGGATGCTGTTGTTATCTGCAAAGATAGAGACGGCAACGTGACGGCAACGTTTGGGCAAAGTGATTGGGATTGCGCACCTTTTTCGCGAAAGAAGGCGAGAAATAACCTCAACTTCTCAAACTTTGACGCCGCACCTGAGCTGCAACGTGAACTCAAGATATTTACCTTTGGTTGGCTTTTTAACGCCTGCCCAAAAGGAAAAAAAGCACCGAAGTTTTCAGCCGTTTATTCTCGGCTGTGCGACATCAACAAAATTTACTTATTGTTAATGCAGCAGAATCAAACATCACTGGCTGCGCTCTCCTCTTCGCCACTGAGGGCAAAGCTTAATGACGACCTTCAGGAGAAAGGTTATGTTAAAAGTACACTTGAGCAGGCATTTGTTGCTATCAATGGGGTAATCGGTGATTCAGGCTGGCACAACATACCGCTGGGCATCGAACCCATAAAGTCAAAAATCGAAGCCCAAAAACTGAGTGATAAAGATAATCAGCAAACCTTGGTCATTCCTGAGCGGTTATGTCACGCTATCTACGGCAAAGCGATAGCGCTCATTGAAGAGGCGTTGCCTCATGCCAAACTGCTGGCCGATACCGAAGGTGCACTTCAAGACAACTATATTGAAGGTAGGAGAATTTTAGATAACAAAGTTCGACAAGGTCTCGCTTATACCTTTATGAATGGTGATGGGAGTATTGATAACCGCAAATACACGGCAGCGATTACAGGTAACCTACCCCATGAGCCTCGTACTATTATTGCCCCATTGGCAAAAAAACTTCCTGACATCCCGCTGAACTATGCCGATGAATTTAAGCGCTACTTAGGGCAACTCATTACCGCGAGCTATATTGTCTGCGGTGGGTTCAGTGGGATGCGAGACTCAGAATTGGATAAGCTGACGCCCAACAGTTATTACAAAGACACCTTGAGTGGGCGAGTTCACCACATGTTGCAATCTCATACCTTTAAGCTCGGAGAAAAACGCGAAACGTGGGTGACAGCAGCCTCTTCCAAAACAGCCATAGACTTAATGACAGTACTCACTAAACGCTGGCGAAGCGAAGTGACTTACCCCGATGAGAAGTTCGTCAATTCATTATGGGTAAACCAAGGCGCTCGCTCAGTGCCACCGAGATTAATCATCGACTGGAATGACCGCTTGCAGCGTTTTTGTCGGCAGTTTGCTTTTGTGGTAACTGAAGACGATTATCAAGAATGCATAACCTCCAATCCTCGCTCTTTAGAGAAAGCGAAGGAACAGGTTGTTGTCGGTAAACCTTGGCCTATGAGCACTCACCAATTTAGACGTAGCCTCGCGTTTTATTGTGTGAAGAACCGCTTAGGGACATTGGTTGCGCTCAAGCAGCAATTTAAGCACCTCTATCTCTCAATGACAGAGTGGTATACCAACGGAGGTAAGCTGGCGAGCCTACTCGATTTAAAGGTGGATACAAAAATACAGCAAGCGCTCGAAGAGATTAACGCTGAAACCACCGCCAATAAAATCTTCAAACAATGGCATTCGGACGCAACCTTATCTGGCACCCATGGAAAAGCGATTATGAAAATGCGTGGCGACGTGCCGACCATCTACAGCTCTTGGGATGTTATATACAAAGCCGTCAAAGATGGAAAATTAACACTTCATGGTTCAATGCATAGCTACTGCAAGAGCGGGTATGACTGCGATATGGATGGGGTAATTGCCCCTCAATTTTGCGTAGATTGCGACTCTGGCAGCAGCATTATTGATGAACAACAGGCGAAGTGGTGGCAGAAGAAACATCGCAGTTTATCGGCTTACATGGCGTTGGGTGAAGACATCTCGGTCACAGATAGAAGTCATTATATTACTCAAATTAGGGCGGCAGAAAACGTGATGCGAGACTTTGGGATGGCATTTACGGCCTTTGAAGCAGAATTAACCGTGAGGGAGATTTAAGGATGGGTAAAGATGAAAATACACTCCTTGCGCTAGAGGCCGCTTTAGGCCGAATTGTTCAAGGAAAACCCAAGCGTATACCGACTCATCGCAAACTCAGTGTAAGAGCCGTTGAGGAAGAAGCAAACTTGGGCAATGGCAGTGGCTATTACTACCCAGAGTTTGTTGAGAAGGTAAAGCAGACCAAAAAAGACATTTTATTAGGGCGGCAGAAAACGTGATGCGAGACTTTGGGATGGCATTTACGGCCTTTAAAGCAGAATTAACCGTGAGGGAGATTTAAGGATGGGTAAACGTGAAAATACACTCCTTGCGCTAGAGGCCGCTTTAGGCCGAATTACTCAAGGAAAACCCAAGCGTATACCGACTCATCGCAAACTCAGTGTAAGAGCCGTTGAGGAAGAAGCAAACTTGGGCAATGGCAGTGGCTATTACTACCCAGAGTTTGTTGAGAAGGTAAAGGATACCAAAGTTGATATTGCAGAAGGTAAAGGTGTATACGTTCAGCCAGAAATAGAAGCGGTACGGGGTAAGCTCGAAGAGCAAAAGCGCATTAAAAGTAACTACAAAGAAAAGTATGAAACAGAGCGAGAGAAGCTAACCCTATTTGCGGCTCAGCAGCATCACCTAAACGATAAGTTAGTTAAGGCACTGGCTCGTATTGATGAACTTGAGTATGAGAATACAGAGCTTCGAGAGCAGCTTGCCAAGCTGAAGAGGAGCAAGGTAATGCCAATTAAGTAGTGCCACCACCGCTCAAGAGTAGATTGGCTGAATACAAAAAAGCTTCTGTCCATCTCCGTGCTAACGGGGTAGATCATCGTAACGCAGAACTGCCCCATTATGCTTAAGCTAAAAAAATTAGCTTAATGATTTTTAGCTTAACTTATTCAAGTTAGGGTTAGCTCATTACTGCCTCAATTGCGTATTCCGGCGATTGTGATCTAGGATTCCGTTTTTATCCGATCACCCTTTTACCTACTTTTTCTCTACCCTTATTTTTACTCTAAGTGATCGGATTGCACCAGTTTTCGCATAGACTCTCCTCCCAGCTCGATTCGGTGGCTGTGGTGTATCAGACGATCTAACAGTGCATCGGCAACGGTGGCATTGCCTATCATGTTGTACCACTCCTTTACTGGTAGCTGGCTGACAACGATAGTGCTACTTACTTGGTATCGATCTTCAAGCACTTCCAGCAAGTGCCCCGCATGATCTTGAGACAGTTTTTCCATCCCCCAGTCATCAAGGATGAGTAACTGCTTTTTTGCCAGAGTCTGTAGCTGTTTTTGGTATGTGCCATCCAAGCGACCTGTACTCAGGTCATCCAGTAGACGGCTCAGACGATAGTAGCGAACCATGTGTTGCTGCTCGCAAGCCTGAGTTGCAAGGGCGCAAGCGATATAGGTCTTGCCTGCACCTGTCGGGCCTGTCACCAAGATGTTCTGGTGTTTATGAAGATAGCCACCGGTCAGTAGTTCACTGACCTGCTGGCGTTTGAGCCCGCGGCCTTCCTTGTACAGGATTTGGCTTGGCTGGGCATCCAGCCTTAACTTTGCCTGGCGTTTCAGGCGTTGGATCTTGGTTTGGCTGCGGTTGAGTAACTCACTTTCGAGCAGCAGGCCCAAGCGCTCCTCGAACGTCAGCTCAGCATACGTGGAGAGTTGCTCTTGTTGCTGCTCCAGTGCGGTGGCGGCATGGCTTAGGCGAAGGGCTTTAAGTCGTTCATTCAGTTGGTTCATCGTTATCTCCTAGTGGTAACAGTCGGGGCCACGCACATTGCTGTGAACAAGTTCTGGAGTCACTGTCGTGTCGTGGCTGAGCTGGCCTTCGCGATGATTAACCAACAGATTTTTGATGAACTGGAAGTAAGGTTTGTTAACCAGAAGGGCGTCTTTACAGGCTTGCTCAAGGCGGCATTCACCATGCTTCTGACTTAAGTTCAACAACCCAAGGCAACTCCGGTATGCCTGCTCTGGGTGCGGCTTCGACATCAGTTGAGCGTTCACCACCTCCCGTGTGGCACTGCCGATGCGACCACCCCAGCGCAGTAGGCGTTCCGGAGACCATTTTTGGTGTCGGTGATTCTCGGGCATATGTTCGGGATATGTGCTCATCCCTCTTTCTTTCGTGCTTCTGGCATGCTGCGCGACAAGGCTCCCCTGAGAGTAAATCTGCACCAGCCTCGAAGTGGCCTCCAACTCTATATGTTGGCCGACTAACTGGTGTGGTACCGAGTAATAATGCCGTTGGTACTCGATATGGTAATCAGGGCCGACCTTGGCCCGTTTTGTTTCGGTGTAGAGATAACGCTGGATGGGAAGTGGCTTTAATGCCGGTTTGTCCAGGGTTTCGAAGAGGGCCTTCCTGCTGGCGCCAACTTGCTTCATCTCTCGCTGGTTGAGCTCATCCATGAGCTCCCTGATACTCAGGTTCAGCTCTTTGAAGGTATGGAAGGTTCGATGGCGCAGGCGCATCATGATCCAGCGTTCAACCAGTAACACCGCGTTTTCCGCCTTCGCCTTATCTTTGGGTTTGTAAGGGCGGGCAGGCATGATGGCGGTTTGATAATGATGCGCCAGCTTTTGGTAGCTGTCATTGATCGTTGGCGCATAGCGGTCTGCCTTGCTGACGGCGGAACGCAGGTTATCAGGCACCATGAGTCTGGGGACGCCACCGAAGTGCTCGAAGGCATTGGCATGCGCTTCCAGCCAGTAGACCTTTCCCTGTCCCGGGAAGGCTTCGACATAGGTGTAGTTAGATGCACCTAAGGTGGCAACAAAAACCTGAGCCTGGCGCACTTCTCCGGTATCAGGGTTAACAACAGGGATTGTTGGGCCGCAGTAATCGATGAAGAGCTTGTCGCCTGCGGTATGGATTTGTCTCATGCTGCGCTTTTGCTTTTTAAGCCAGCGGGTGTAGTGCTCGCAGAACTGACTGTACCGGTAAGCTCTCTCTTGGTGCTGCTCATAATATTCCTGCCATAAGAGCAGTTTGGTCATACCTTTGCGTTTGAGTTCGACAAAACACTGGGCGAAGTCAGGTATAGCCTTGGATTGGCTTGCACCCTTAGGGTGATAGAGCGCCCGAGTAAGTTCAGTGTCTGAGCAAGCCTCGGGAAGCGGCCAGCCAATGTGGCTCTGCTTGAAGCGCGTGAGGATTTCAGAGACGGTGGAGCAACCTATTTTCAGGCAGGAAGCGATGTTGCGGTTGGACAGCCCGCAATCAAATTTCAGGCGTAACACCTCTTTAATTTTGGTCATCGGTATTCTCTTTTTTGGCATTGTCACTTCCTTGCAACCATCTGATGTATAGCAAGGATAGTGAGCTATTGATTTAAAAGAGAAAAAGTATGGATTCCGGCGATTCCGATCATAGATTCCGGAGTTAGGTGAAAATTGGCCGGATAATCCCGGAATCGGTGATCGGTTTAAACCGGAATGAGCGATCGGATAATCCCGGAATCAGGGGGCGCAATGCTCCGGAATACGCACTCAATCAATGTATTTTAACCCACTATCATGTAGCCACTATAAGATAGTGCATTTATTAAGCATATGATTAAATTAACAAACTTCTTGCTAGTTGTTACTGGAATTCAGAATTCACCACTACATGGTGAACTTGTGTCATATTTCTCTCAGATCACGCAGATATTCAAAAATGTGTTTAAAGAGGGTTAGCTCAGATTTGCCCCGTTATGAGTTAGTGTTGTTCCAATCCACCTTATATACAGACACAACTTGACCAAGTTTTTCTCATGTATAACTATGTGATCAATTGAATATTTAGGGCTTAAATTAGCTACTAAAAGATTGGTGTATTTAGTCAAACTAGCGAGGGAAAAGTGAGCGATTCTATAACCATAAAAGGGGTTACTAGCTACCACCCGACCACACCACAAATTATCGATATATCAAAACAGAATACGTTGATTTTTGGCTTAAATGGAGCAGGTAAGTCCACAATCTCTAATTACTTGTATGATAGAGAAAAATTCGATAGTTGCAGTCTCAATGTTGAAGGGCGTTTTACCCCTATCGTGTACAACCAAGCCTTTGTAGAGCAACACTTTGTAAAAAGCTCAATGCAGGAAGGTGTATTCACATTGAGCAAAGACAATGCAGATCTTGAAGCTAGAATTGCTGAAAAGTCAAAATTGAAGGAAAAGCTCTTAGAATTATACAAAGGGATCAAAACCAAGATATCAGAAGCCAAAATAGCTCAAGGAAAGGCGACTGATTCTGCTATCGAAGAAGTATTCAAACAAAAATATATCATCGAGAAAACATCCCTTGCGCCGTTTCTTGAAGGGTTTAAAAGACCTAAAAGTAATTTTTACAAACAAGTAGAGTCTCAAAAAGGGGTATCCCAAGACTCTATTGAAAGCCTTCAAGCTGAGTATGATTCCCTAACTCAATCTGATAAAGCACTACCGACACTAATTGAACTACCGTCCCCACCAAGTCTAAACATTGAAGAAGCAAACATCCTTTCTGAGCCAATTGTAGGTTCTTCAAGTAGTCAGCTCAC
The DNA here is from genome assembly GCF_003025515.1 of Photobacterium gaetbulicola. Classification (NCBI taxonomy): domain Bacteria; kingdom Pseudomonadati; phylum Pseudomonadota; class Gammaproteobacteria; order Vibrionales; family Vibrionaceae; genus Photobacterium; species Photobacterium gaetbulicola. Next base: position 247,471 of record NZ_PYME01000004.1, read on the forward strand.
AGAGTTTATCACTGAACTCAACAACCAAAATTGGGTTAAGGATGGTAGAGACAACTACTTAGCGGAAGAGCAAACAAAATGCCCTTTTTGTCAGAAAGACACGATTGATGACACCTTTCGCTCTGAGCTTGCTGCATTGTTTGACAAAACATATGTTGCCAACGTGCAAAAAGTAGAGGCTATCTCGAAGTCTTATGCCGATGCGGTTACTAACTATATAGCATCCATCCAAGATGCGTTTATCAGCTGCTCATTATATGACCCAAACGTACATAAGGTTGAACCAGTTATTGCTCTACTAGAGCGTGTCTATCAAGACAACCTAGACCTGATTAAATCCAAAATAGAAAAACCAAGCTTATCTATTGAAATCATTGACCATAAGGAGAAATTAGCCCCTTTAGTGAGTATATCTGAAGAGATCAATGCAGCAGTTAAAGTGATAATAACAAAGGCAAGAAAATTCAACGAAAGCAAGAAAGACATCCAAGACAGAATGTGGGATTCCGTTAGATATCATACTGAGTCTATTTTCTCATTGGAAAAGCGTTTGAGAGATGAAAAAGACTGTGATATCAATCAACTAAATGCAGACTTAAAAAGAGTGAAACAGGTTGGTCGAAAAGTTGCTAGCAGAATCAGTTATCTTCGCTCAAAAACGTCAAATATTGACGATACCATTGAAAGAATTAATTTAAATTTGAAGAGTCTAGGTCTAACGAGCTTTGAAATTGTCTCATCAACTGACCCAGAGCAACAAAATTACTTTGTACTTAGCCGAGGGGAAAAGACCATTGAAGGAAAAGAAGTGTTTAAGTCCCTCAGTGAAGGAGAAAAAACACTGATAACCTTCTTGTACTTTATCGAGAAATGCAACGGCAGTATGAGTAAGGATTCAGACATTGCTGATAAAGAAAAACTGATCGTTATTGATGACCCGATTTCTAGTCTCTCTCAGAACTATATCTATGACATAGCCTCTCTGACTCACACCAAAATCATTAAAGGCAATAAGTTCAAAAAGGTCATTGTGCTAACCCATAGCTTGTTTTTCTATCAAGAGCTATTGAAGCTAGCTCCACAAGGTAAAGACAGAAAGGGCAATGATAGGTTCAATGATAAATACTCACTATATCGCTTAAATAAAAAGCAATACACCAATGTACAACCAATGAATAAAGGTGAGCTAAAAAATGATTATCAGTCTTTATGGCAAATAATCAAAGATGTCATTGAGGGCAGTGCCAATCCTGTCGTTTTACCTAATGTGATGAGAAACATAATTGAGTATTATTTCGGTTTTGTACACAAGAGAGACAAGCTATCTGACATCCTAAATGAATTAGCAGAAAAAGAGCCAGAGCAAGGACATAAAGCTTTTTATCGCTACATTAATAGGAGTTCACACTCCGATCCAACGAACATTGGTTTGATGGTCGAAGTTGAACCTCAAGCGTACTTGGAAAGATTCAAGTCTATATTTATAGAGAGTCAAGACGAGGAACATTACCACTGTATGATGGAGTCATAGTGGTTACCACTGAGGTATTCAATCAACTTATCGTCTTGGCAGCGATCGGCGGTGTTTACACACTACCTCAAGCTTGCCTAGACGAAATCGAGTGTACTGACGTACATCAACAATTTTCTGTCTCATCGGCAAAATCTCCACTGAGTGCCTGTGCTTGCCACAGGCAGCCTCATCACACAATGTAATAAGCTACTTCGGTTCAGTAGGCTGGAGAATTACCAAAGTGGTAACGAAACAAGTTTAATATACTTCGATTTTTGTGTAAATCGCTTACGTGGCCTGAGTGAGGAAGATTTTAGTTACTCTCACAAATCTGAGTTATTTAGGATAGGGAACAGAACAAACGCATTTCTATCCAATTATGAGTTGCGAAGCTGACTACCTGCAAACTTAATATGACTATCAAGTCGTTAAACCAGTAGCCTCGTACTTAATTGCCACAACTCATGTTCAATCAGAGCACAATGGAGCGATAGTTTTCAAGCTCACAAGTTAAACCATTGTTATTGTTGATTTATTTAGCATCACCCTATGATTACCTATACACAGCTTAGCTTTTAAGCTATTGAATTACATAGATAAAAATGGGGCTAAGTTTAAACCTAGATCCCCCGCCCACAATGAGTCAGTAGACGCCAGTTGTAGCCGAAGCTACAATGGAAACGTCTTGGTACAGAGCGGCCTCGTTAGATGAAGGTAGGTGTTGGTAGCACTCACTGGATAGCGGGGCTTTTCTCTATCTGGAGCAAAGAGCAATACCGTCCTTGTGCGCAGGGTCTTCAGGGGTGGTGCTTTTATCTAGCTTATGTTCCGACCGTTACTTCAAAAAGCCGCTATGATTAATCATATTTAAAAAATGATTAAGAGGAAATATGCTCCAGTTAAAGGAAGTGAAATTATTGTTCGATGCCGGAGTGTACAAGGAGGCATTAGTGACCAGAGCCTTAATGCAGGATGGGTATAACCTTCATCTCATTGGTGTGAAAAAATCTGATAACACCTGCCTGTCAAGCCAAAGGGCCAGCAGTGAAGCTAAAACCTTCAGGAGTGCCGACGCAGCTATCAGCGCTGCAAAAGATATCGGGTTTAGAGAACTAAAGTTCGTCTTGTCCTAATGGAACAGAGGTTCGTGTATCAGCGATGGTTCCGAGCCTACGCGCACTGCAAAACCACTTTTCTAAGTTAGGCTCAGCCAGAAGAACAACATACTGCTTCATTTAGGGCATGTATAAACCGAGTTCTTGAATGTGGTTAATTTTCTGGAAAGTGGTATATTGAACCTAACGTTTTTAGGAAAATTCATTCCAAAATTCGATTTTTCTGGAAAAGGCTCACATGCCTCTTCCGTTGTACCTTTCCAGATTTATTTCAGAACCCACCTGTGTTGGTAATTCAGGACTATGCGTTAATAGCGATAAATGGCGCTAAGTCACGTTAGTTACACTAGGCATTAAAGGCAGTGCCCAGGTACAAAGCTAAATCAGAAAAGGAGCGGCCACCGCTCCTTTTTTTGTGGCTGGCAAACTCTGCTCTGGATTGCAGATCATGCAACGGCCTTACGAGCACTTACAGGATCCTACACCATAAATATCGCTCGATAGCGAATAATAGTGAATAAAAGCGCAGATTTTGGCGAAAATAATTCCATTTCCAGATGAAAAACTGTAATCTTGCCCGACCTGATTATGGAAGATCAGTGAATATTTATTCCCAAGAGAATAAAGCATTAATTTACTCTTAACTAATCAATCAGTTAAAGGCCAAATATGCAGGATCAGGTTATTTCCCAAAACGGTAAAAAGAGCCCATGGCTCATGTTCCTCCTACCGTCGCTCCTCGGTGTCTTCCTTTTCATGGCACCTATCAGTTATCAGGACTCGCTGACAATTCCTATCGCCATTTTGGCCAAATCGGTTCAGGCCATCTTCGACGGCATGCTGCCAGCCATGGTGACCTTTGTTATCGCCATTACGGGGATCGCGTCAATCGCGACTAAGCTGCTTAAGCCAAAAGCAATTGTCGACAACAGTTTCCTCAGCGGATTGCTTAACCCGTCCCTGCCTTGGTTCGTGGTCCAGCAGCTCGGCGCTATCTTTGTAGTGATGACCTATTTCGGCATCGGTCCTGAAATGATCCACCACGGTGACACCGGCGGCCTGGTGCTCAATGATCTGCTACCAGTGCTTTTTTCTGTTTTCCTGTTTGCCGGTTTACTGCTGCCCTTGTTGCTTAACTTCGGCCTGCTGGAGTTCGTCGGTGCCCTGTTCACCCGGGTAATGCGTCCGCTGTTTAACCTACCGGGCCGCTCGGCGGTTAACTGTATTGCATCCTGGCTGGGTGACGGCAGTGTCGGCGTGCTGATGACCAGCAAACAGTACGAGAGCAAAATCTACACCGAGCGTGAAGCGGCCGTTATCGGTACCACCTTCACGGCGGTCTCTATCACGTTCAGTCTTGTGGTGATTGCCCAGGTGAACCTGGAGCACATGTTTGCCCCGTTCTACCTGACCGTGTGCCTGGCCGGCTTGGCGGCCGCTGTGATTGTTCCTCGCCTGCCACCACTATCGTGGAAAAAAGACCGCTACATCGACGGCCAGCCGCTGGAAGGCGATATCGAAGCCCTACCAGAAGGCAAGACCGTGGTGGGTTTTGGCCTTGAGCAAGCACTGGAGAAAGCCTCTCAGGTGAAGAGCCTGCGTAGCATGGTGGTTGAAGGGGTGAAGAACGCGATTGATATGATCTTCGGCGTGCTGCCTGTGGTGATGGCGATCGGCACCATTGCATTGGTGATTGCCGAGAACACCCCGGTATTTAGCCTGCTCGGCCAGCCATTCATTCCGTTCCTGGAACTACTGCGTATTCCTGAAGCAGCCGCGGCATCGGAGACTATCGTTGTTGGCTTTGCCGATATGTTCCTGCCGTCGATCCTGGCCTCGGGTATCGAGAGCGATCTGACCCGCTTTGTGATTGCGGCAATGTCGGTAACCCAGCTGATCTACATGTCGGAAATCGGCGCCCTGCTGATCGGCAGTAAAATCCCGGTCAAGCCGTGGGAGCTGTTCATGATCTTCATCCTGCGTACCCTGGTCACCCTGCCGGTTATCGCGATGATGGCGCATATTTTCTTCTAACAGACCGCCGTCTCCTGTCCCAAAGCCAGCGCCTAGCCGCTGGCTTTTTTGTGTCTAATCTCCCGCCGCACGCCTTCTTCACCAACCACCGAAAGCATGAACTTTATCCATTAATTTTATTAATGATTCACAAAAGCAACATTTCGCAGCCAAACTAAAAGCAAAAATGCGCCACTCATCACACATCAAAAGTTAAACCATTGATATTAAATGCAATTGTCACTATATATCGCTGCACTCATCAATGTGTGAGTCATAAATAAAACAAATAACAATTTCCGTTTTTGCATTCCAAGGAAAAAAAATGCATTTCAAATACTCAGCTATTGCAGCTTCGATGATTGCCGCCCTATCGCTAACGGGCTGTGGCAGTGATTCATCCGATCCATCGACCCCTGTCGAACCAACCGCAAAGCAAATCAAGGTGATCGACGGCTACCTTTCTCAAGCGCAGGTGTGTGTGGACCGAAATAGCAATGACTCATGTGACAGTAATGAGATTATCGGACTTACAGACGGCAATGGTACTATCACTATCAAGGCTGAAGATGCGAAATACGCCGTCATCGCCCGAGCGATTGCTGGCCAGACGACAGATAGCGATAAAGCAGGAAAGTTAGGTAACAGCTATGAGCTGATTGCACATGCCGAGAGCAAGGTTGTGACACCATTTACCACGATGGCCAAACTGCAAAACAAGACCGTTGAGGCATTGGCGACAGAGTTAAATCTCGACTCCGCCGTCGTTGCCGGTGACTATGTTGCAGCCAAAGCGCAAGATGGCAGCGCGGAAGCCGCGAAGAAAGCCCACCTGATGGCACGCAGCCTGACCAATGAACTGGCGCCAAGCTTGGCAGACAACGATACTGAAGCGCTATCAGAGTCAGCTGATGACATCACGAAAGTTATCGAAGATAGCATCAATAACGGTGACGAACTCGATGACATCGTTATTGAAATCAATGACGATGGCACGGCTGAAAGCAAACCGATCATTGCGTCTCTAAGCGATTACCTTGAAGGTCAAACCCTTAGCTTTGTCAGCATGAATAAATACTATGCACAAGACGAGGGAATTTTTAAAATCACTTTGCAAGACGGTACGCTAACTGTCGCTGACGACACGGGTGCGTCGATGACAGAAGCATACACCATCGAAGGCAATTCACTTATCCATATTGAGGACGGTGAAGAGAGCATCGAAGAGTTCATCTATGTGTCCGAGCAAACTAGCCTAGCGGTTACCCCGCAGAACGATCTCAACTTCTGGACAAAGGTTGATATCTCTGGCGAGGAATTTGAGTTCCCAGCGATCACACAAACAATGATTGCCGATCAAACCTGGTACTTCCTCTCTGATGACTCTACCGATCACAAACCTTATCCAATGCTGGCTAAGATGGTCTTTAACAAGGACAAGAACGTTGTTATCTCTGAAGAAGGTGAGGAGGGCTTCACCATTGGCTGGCGAATTGAGAATAATGAGTTAATTCTTGATTTCCCTGAAGGTGACAACGATATGTACATCAAGTTGGTTACCAAGGACAACAACATCCTAACAATTGTTGACGGTGGTGAAGAGCAAAATAAAAACCACTTCAGCCTGCTAGTGAAAGACAAAGCACTGGCTGAATCAATTGTTGAGAAATGGGGTGAAGAGATCTAACTGGCTCCAGATATAAAAAAACCGGCCTCGGCCGGTTTTTTCTTGCCCGTAACACAGGCTATCGGATGCCTTACTGCTCTTCGGCCGCATCATCGTCTTCTTGGTCGCGGACATAAAAGCGCGAGAAGAACAAGCCGACTTCAAACAGCAAACACATCGGGATGGCCAGAAGCGTCTGCGAAATCATATCCGGCGGTGTCAGCATCATACCCACCACGAAGGCGCCAACGATGATGTACGGCCGCTTGGTACGCAGGCTTTCCGGATCCGTCGCGCCTGTCCAGCACAGCAGGATAATGGCTACCGGGATTTCAAATGCAATACCGAATGCCATGAACAGCGCCAGAACAAAGTCCAGATAGCTGGCAATATCCGTCGCCACCTGGATCCCTTCCGGGGCCACACTGGTGAAAAAACTGAACACCAGGGGGAATACCACGAAGTAGGCAAAGGCAACGCCGGCATAGAACAGCAGCGAGCTGGAAAACAGCAGCGGCATGATCAACTTGCGCTCATGCTTGTATAGCCCCGGTGCCACGAAGGCCCAAACCTGATACAAGATCATCGGCACGGCGACAAATACCGAGGTCACCAGTGTGAGCTTAATTGGCGTGAAGAATGGCGATGCCACATCCGTTGCGATCATGCTCGCCCCTTCCGGCAGACGCTCTACCAAGGGGGCGGACAAGAAGGCATAGATGTCGTTGGCAAACCACACCAGGCCAAGAAAAACCACAATGACACTCAGGATGGAACGCAACAGTCGGTTACGCAGCTCAAGCAAGTGGCTGAATAACGGTTGCGTATCTTCAACAGTAGACATAGTGACTTATATTAATCCTGCTTTTGAGAGGTCGTCGCCGAGGGCTGCTCGTCTTTGTTGTCGGCATAAGGGCGCTGTACTTCCGAGGCGGCTTTTTTGAGCTCCTCCACAGTATCCCTCAGCTCAGGCGAGAGATCTTTCATCCCCATTTGCTCGGCTTTTTTCAAGTTTTCCTGAAGTTCCTGGAGCTTGAGCTCCTGGTTCAGTTCATCCTTGACCGAGTTCGCCATATTACGTGCAGCCCCGATCCAGCGCGATACCGTACGGATCGCGACAGGCAGGCGTTCCGGCCCCAGTACAACCAACCCCACCACGGAGATCAGTATTAGTTCCCAGAACCCGATATCAAACACGTGTTAAACCTGCTCTTTGTCTTTCTGGCTCTTCTGAGCCTGATCACCCTGCTGTTCAGCCAGTTTCTTCTGATCGAAATCCGCATCTGCGTCTTTCTTCTCAGCAGTTGGCTCCTCATCGCTGATCGCCTTCTTGAAACCTTTCACGGCAGAGCCCAAGTCACCGCCCAGTGTGCGCAACTTCTTGGTTCCGAACAGCAGAACAATGATTAGTGCAATGATTAGCAATTGCCAGATACTGATACCACCCATGCTTGTTTTACCTCAGCTAATTGTGGTTAATAACGAATCGTATATGTGTTGGCTGCATACTTTACCGCCTATTTGCGGCAAGCACGCCACCCAAGTAACCAAAACGTGACCCCCATTGCAGCACTGATAGCCGAATAGTTTTCAATATGATTACTAAAAAGTATGGCAGAACATACAACCAGGGTTGCACCAATGCCAAAGTAGAACCTTGCCTGGCCCTGGTAACGTCGACTCTCCATGAAATTGTCGTAGAGTTTATCGATACGTTGGTTCAGCGCATTGCCTTGGCGCAAACTATCGTAAAGTAATTCCGGCAACTCCGGCAACTTCTCGGCCCAGAATGGCGCCCGGGTTTTCACCCCGTCAATCACAGCCTGCGGGCCGACCTGACGAGACATCCAGTCTTCCAGGAATGGCTTGGCGGTATCCCACAAATCAAGCTGCGGATACAGCTGGCGCCCCAATCCCTCGACATATAATAAGGTTTTCTGCAGCAATACCAACTGTGGCTGCACTTCCATATTGAAACGGCGTGCGGTATTGAACAGGTTCAGCAACACATGGCCAAACGAGATCTCGGCCAGCGGCTTTTCGAAAATCGGCTCGCACACCGTGCGGATCGCGAACTCGAATTCATCGATATTGGTATCTTCCGGTACCCAGCCGGAATCGACGTGCAACTCGGCCACCTTACGGTAGTCACGGTTGAAAAACGCCAACAGGTTTTCGGCCAGGTATCGCTTGTCTTCGCGGTTCAAGCTGCCGACGATACCACAGTCGAGCGCGATCCACTGCGGGTTGTCCGGATTTTCCCGCGCAACGAAAATATTACCCGGGTGCATGTCGGCATGGAAGAAGCTGTCGCGGAACACCTGGGTGAAGAAAATCGTCACCGCGTTTTCCGACAGCAGTTTCATGTCGGTACCGTTGGCCACCAGCGCCTCGATATCCGAGACCTGGATGCCATAGATACGCTCCATCACCAGGAGGTTTTCCCGGCTCAGATCGGTATACACTTCAGGTACATACAGCATATGGCTATCTTCGAAATTACGCCTTAGCTGGATGCCGTTGGCGGCTTCGCGCATCAGGTTCAGCTCGTCGAGCAAGGTTTTCTCGTACTCGCGTACCACCTCGACCGGACGCAGACGGCGCGCATCCGGCAGCACCTTGGCCAGCAAGCCGGCCATGCGGTACATCAGGGTGATATCGGCCTTGATCACCGGCAGGATATCCGGGCGGATCACCTTGAGCACCACTTCCTTGCCGGTTTCCTTCAAGGTGGCGGTATGGACCTGGGCAATCGACGCTGATGCCAGCGGTACCTCGTCAAAATCATCGAACCAGATGTCGAGCGGGCCGCCCAGCGCTTTCTCCATCTGCTCCTTGGCCAAGCGGCCATCGAATGGCGCCACCTGATCCTGTAGCAAAGCTAACTGGTCAGCAATATGCGGCGGGAACAAGTCGCGTCGAGTCGACATCATCTGGCCGAACTTGATCCACACTGGACCCAGCTCCTGCAACGCCAGACGCAGACGCTCGCCCAATGGCTTTTCCGGATGCTCGTTGCGCAGCCAGAACAGGGATTTGCGCATTGCCTTAGGGAGCTTGAGTCGCGGATCTTCGGGCAGCAGCTCGTCCAGCCCGTAGCGCAGCTGGACAGCAGTAATTTGGTATAGGCGCTTAACTTCTGACAACACCATCATCGAGGCGCTTGCTCCATTAGACGATTCAGGCGAGCTTCGCAACGTGCCACATCCATCTTCAGATCATCGACCTGATCGGCAAAGTAGGCGATTTCCAGCGCCTGCGGTGCCAGGCGCCACTCTTCGGTGATCACCTCGGCCAGGTCTCGCTGGCGTTTAGCTACCCCTTGCTGGATAAAACGTGCGCCCTGCTTGGCGCCACTCACTAGAGTATGGGCAACAATATCACCGGTATATTGCGAGAGTTTTTCTTCGAAATCCGGTTTTAGCCCGCTCAGCAAGGCCGAGAACTGCTGTGCCAGCTGGATATCGCCGTCAAGCGATAGCTTGTCAGCCTTGATCAGCTGAGTCAGGTTGGCTTGCTGGCGAAGCTCAGGCAAAACGGACAGGTTGAGGGCCAGTTCACAGTCAATCTCGCCCTCATAGGCACCCAAGACATCGATCTGCTGGCTGAAGATAAAATACAGCTGCTTGCCAAATTCATTGATGGTCACGCCAATCACCTTGCCCTTCAAGCGGGCGAGACGACGCTGGCTGGCTTCATCATCCTTCAGCAGGGCATTGAGCGAGGTCTCGATCACCCCGGTTACAAACGCATCAACAGGCATAGTTTCCTCAGAACTTGTAGCCACGGTGCAAGGCAACAATGCCACCCGTCAGGTTGTAGTAGTTGGTCTGCTCAAAGCCCGCATTCTGCATCATCCCTTCCAGGGTATCTTGGTCCGGGTGCATGCGGATAGACTCGGCCAGGTAGCGGTAGCTTTCGGCATCGTTGGCAATCACTTCGCCCATTTTCGGCAACAGGTGGAAGGAATAAGCGTCATAGACTTTCGACAGCGGCTCGACAATCGGCTTGGAAAATTCCAATACCAACAAGCGGCCACCCGGCTTGAGCACGCGGTACATCGAGCGCAGTGCCTTGTCCTTGTCGGTCACGTTACGCAGGCAGAAGCTGATCGTAATACAGTCAAAATAGTCATCCGGGAAAGGTAGCTCTTCGGCATTGGCCTGTACATAGCCAACGTTGCCGACAATGCCGTTGTCACGCAGCTTGCTGCGGCCAACCTTGAGCATCGAGTTGTTGATATCGGCCAGGATCACCTGACCGTCATCACCGACTATGCGGGAGAACTTGGCGGTCAGATCTCCGGTACCGCCCCCCAAGTCGAGTACCTTGTGACCACGGCGAACACCACTGCAATCAATGGTAAAGCGCTTCCACACCCGGTGGATCCCCATCGACATCAAGTCATTCATAATGTCGTACTTAGCCGCTACCGAGTGGAATACCTCAGCAACCATTTCCGCCTTGTCTTCCTTGGCTACAGTCCGGTAGCCAAAATGGGTCGTCTCTAGTGTGGTGTCCGTCATGCTACTTCCGTCATGGTTAACATTTCATTTCGCCCTAGTGTACTTGATGGTTGAGGTTTGCTCAAAGCACAACCTGCATCTATGTCCACACCGCACAATTATGCTGTCGGGCTATCCTCGCCAATCGCCGCCAGCGGCTCGTCATCTGCCGCCCCCAGCATGGCCCGCTCGGTCAGTACCGGGCTGATATCGCGCTTGACCTCGACCCCCAAGAGGCGGAACCCTTCGGCCTGACGGATCACGTTGCCACGCCCCGTCACCAGTTTGTTCATCGCCCCCTGATAACTCTGGTTGGCCTTTTCCAGCGATGCGCCCATCGCTTCCATATCAGTCACAAACAAGCGCAGCTTGTCATACAGCTTGCTGGCCCGTTCGGCGATCTGCTTGGCATTCTGGTTCTGGCGCTCATTGCGCCATAGGTTATTGATGGTACGCAATGCCACCAGTAAGGTGGTCGGGCTGACCAGCATGATGTTCTGATCCATCGCATCGCGTATCAGGCTCGGATCGGCTTCGATAGCCGCCTGGAACGCCGGCTCGACCGGGATAAACATCAATACATAGTCGAGACTTTCGACGCCGTGCAGCTGATGGTAGTCCTTGCGGCTCAAGCCGCGGATATGGCTACGCACCGAGGCGACATGCTCGCCAAGGGCAAGCTCTTGCTCGGCAACGGTATCAGCGTTGAAAAAGCGCTCGTAGGCGATCAGCGACATCTTGGCATCGATCACCACATCCTTGCTCTGCGGCAGGTGCACCACCACATCAGGCTGGTAACGCTTGCCCTCTTCGTTCTCGAGGCTGATCTGGGTTTGGTACTCGTGCCCCTCCCGCAGGCCGGACTCGCTCAGTACCCGCGCCAGCACGACTTCGCCCCAATTGCCCTGCGCCTTGTTGTCGCCCTTGAGCGCCTGAGTCAGGTTGACCGCCTCTCGGGCCATCTGCTCATTGAGCTGCTTGAGGTTGTTGATTTCATGGACCAGGGTATGGCGTTCGCGGGCTTCCTGGCTGAAGTTGTCATTGACCTGCTTGCGGAAACCTTCGAGCTGCTCGCGCAGCGGCCCGAGCAAGCCTTCCATACTGATACGGTTCTGCTGATCGACGGTGCGGGTCTTGTGCTCGAACATCTTGTTGGCCAGGCTTTCGAACTGAACCCGCAGCCGTTCTTCGGCATTTTCCAATAGGGCTATCTTGTCATCCGCCGCTCTCTGCTCCTCGAAGTGGCGGGCTTCCTGCTCACGCAAATCGGCTTCGAGGCCGGCGTTAGCCATCCGGCTGTTTTCCAGCTGCTCGGTCAGGTACTGCTTTTCGTTCCTTAGCGCTTCGAAATGGCGCATCTTTTCCAGTGCGGCAGCCAACCGGCCATGCATCTGGCGCAACTCGGCAGTAAGCCGATCCCGCTCGATATCCATGTCATCAAGCTCCTGATTGCGTTCACTGAGCTGGCCCTGGTAGTGCTGCTCCTTGCTCTGCGCCAGCCTCAGCTCGGCTTCTGCCTGCTGCCGCATCAGTTGCATTTGCTGTTGCCAGCGATTGTTCACCAACCATGCCACAATAGCCCCCGCCAATACCGCGCCGGACACTCCGGTCACCATCGCCAAGCCGTATCCCGACAGCCACTCATTCATCATGCTTTTTTCCTGACTCTTTGATTAACCAGCAAATGATCTGCTTTTGCCAATAAGGCTAAGAGGATACTGGATAAATGTCCAGTCTCGTTATTCCCGCCCCTCGGTTTTCCGCCCGTGCACCGCGGCGCAATTTTCTGGTCGGCTTCCGTGCAATCGAATACACTGACGCGTAACCGATTTCCCTGCTGCCTTGCCGAAGCAGCAATTGATTATGGATGAACAATGAACGAACGTTATGCGCTCGGGTATGGCCTGGCGGCCGTCCTGCTATGGTCCACCGTTGCCACCGCTTTTAAGATCACCCTCGAATTCTTCACCCCAATCCAAATGCTGGTTGCGGCCAGCGTGATATCCGCTATGGCCCTCACCGGGATAGCGCTCTACCAAGGCAAGCTGCACCTGCTGGGTCGTACTTTCATGGCAAGACCGCTTTACTATTTGCTGCTGGGCCTGATCAACCCCTTTGCCTATTACCTAGTGCTCTTCAAAGCCTACGAGCTGCTGCCCGCCTCCCAGGCCCAGCCGCTCAACTACAGCTGGGCAATCACCCTGACACTGATGGCGGCAGTCTTCCTCGGCCAGAAAATCCGCAAACAAGACTGGGCGGCGTGTGCGCTGGGCTACCTGGGTGTGGTGGTGATTGCAACCAAAGGCGATGTGATGGCCTTGCACTTCGACAACCCGACCGGTGTCGCGTTAGCACTGCTGTCGACCCTGCTGTGGGCGATGTACTGGATCCTCAATACCAAGAACCAGGCCGATGCGGTCTTGGGCGTTCTGCTTGGCTTTTTGGTATCGCTGCCATTCTCTATCGGTTTGAGCCTTTACACCGGTGGCTGGACGGCAATCCCTTGGCAAGGCTGGGCGGCGGTGAGCTATGTCGGGTTGTTCGAAATGGGGGTAACGTTCGTGCTGTGGATCAATGCACTCAAGCTCACCCGCAATACCGCACGGATCAGCAACCTGATCTTCATCTCGCCGTTTATCTCACTGATGCTGCTGGCAACGATTATCGGCGAAGAAATCCACTCATCGACACTGGTCGGCCTGGTGTTGATTGTCTGCGGCCTGCTGATCCAGCAGTGGAAGAGCAAGAAGCAACGAGCGCAATCGGCCGCATAATCTGTTGCCAACAGAATAAAAAAAGCCTGCCACAGAGTGGCAGGCGAACTAGTGAGTAAGGGTTGTCGAGACCCTGCGCCTTAAAAGGGACGGCGTCTTTTTATTATCGAGAGTTTTCTTTTAGGCTGTCACCGGGGCGTGCCAGCGGCGGCCCATCTTTGTCCACAACAGGAACAAGCCAGGGATCAGCAGCCACATCTGCAATACCATCAAATCCGGTGAGCTCAAACCCAAACGCTGGGTAAGGCTAACCATGGCACCGGCACCACTCATCTGGAACAGGCCCAGCAGCGCCGCTGCGGTACCAGCACGGTCACCAAACGGAGCCAGCGCTTTGCCCGCCGCCGAGCCAAGCACAAAGGCAAAGCCGAACGACGACATGAAAATCGGCACCATAAAGGCCCAAGCTTCGGCAATATGGCCCACCAGCAGCATCAGCATGCCAGCCAGCACCAAGATCACCAGTCCGGTACTGAGTGTCTTGCGCGAACCGAAACGGTCGATATATTTCGGCGCCACCATACATGCCAAGATATTCAATGCGGCATTGATACCAAACCACAGGGTGAACTGGTTCATACTCTGGCCAAGCTCGACCATCAGCCACGCCGGGGCGGAAGTCACGTAAGCCAGGATCACTGCCATCGCCAGCATGCACAGGCTGGCATGGTACAAGAAAGTCGGCTCCCTAAGGACAGACCAGTAGCGCGACAGGCTGATCGCCGAACCTGACACATCGGTATCTGCCGGACGGGTTTCGCGGAACAACAGCAAGATAAACAAGCCTGCTACCAGAGCGAATCCGGCCATGAAGCTGAAGTTGGCGCGCCAGCCAAACTGGTGGGTCAACCATGTCCCGAGCAGCGGAGCCAGTGCCGGGATAAAGCAGATTGCCCCGTTGAGGTAGCTGATCATCCGGCCGCTTTTTTCCGGGCCGAAGCTATCACGTACCGCGGCAAAAGCTGCCACCGAGGTTGCGCAGGCACCGAAGCCCTGCAGCAGACGGGCAACCAACAACATATCCAGAGTGTGGGCGACGTAGGCCAGCGCCGCACTCGCGCCGTAAATCGCAATACCGCCAAGGGCAATGGGACGACGGCCGAAGCGGTCAGCCAAAGGGCCTGCCAGCAACTGGCCAAGGCCAAGGCTGAACATAAACCAGGTCACGGTATCTTGGACCCGGGTCAAATCGACCGCAAAAGTGTCCGCCATCGCCGGCAGCGCCGGCAGATAGATATCAATGGCAAGCGGGCTGAACAGCACCAGGGTCACCATCAAGGCCACCAGCCGTTTGTCCGCAGAGTGTTTCGGTTGCATAGTATTATCCTGTTGAGCAATGGCGGCAGTGTACGGCGTTCGAGATATGAATAGAAATGGTATATATTCAACACCGATTTTCCATTTAGGAATATCATGGCTTTTACGGGGAGGATGGTTCCGTGTCATTTGAAAAACTCGCCAGGTTGGATCTCAACCTCTTGGTCTGTCTCCATGTCTTACTAGAAGAAGGCAGCGTCACCCTGGCCGCCAAGCGGCTATGTCTGAGCCAATCTGCCGTCAGCAAAAGCCTCAACCGGCTACGCGAGCAATTCGACGATCCCTTGTTTGTCCGTACCGCCCATGGCATGAAACCCACCCCGCGCGCCATGGCCTTGACGCCCATGCTCGAACAACTGCTTAGGGATATCGAGCACCTAACCGCCCCGGCCAGTTTCGAGCCCCACACCAGTGACCGCCACTTCCGCATGGCGCTGGTCGAAAGTGCCTACCCCTTGTTCTTGCCGCAGTTCCTCGGGGATATTTTTGCCGAAGGCCCGAATATCATCCTCGATACCCAGGCCTGGGAGTCGAACACCTTCGACAAGCTGACCAACGGCGAAGTGGACTTCGGGATCACCGGCAAGGATCTCAACCCCAAAGATGCGATGCTGACCCTGATGCCGCCGAAAGGAATTGTGTTTACCGAGCTATGCCGCGATACCCAGTGCTGCCTTGTACGTAAGGGCCACCCTATCCTGTCGCAACCATGGGATGAGGACTGCTACCTCCGGCAGCGACATATCCAGGTACGCTGCGGCAATGATGATCGCTGGCTGCTCGACTACAAATTGGCCGAACGCGGGCTGCAGCGGGATATCGCCATGTATGTTCCGGACTTCAACAGTGCCGCCAGCCTGTGTACCCACACCGATCTGGTGTTCACCGCCCCGAGCCACTTTGCCGACTACATCAGCGCCCAGCTGGACTTGGCGGTATTACCGCTACCGTCAGCACTTCCTCCTATGGCCTACACCTTGTTCTGGCATCAACATCAAGAAAAAGACCCTGGCCATAGCTGGTTACGGCAAATTATCACCTCGCGCTGCCGTGATTTGTCTGTTAGCTAATTGCAGCTATTACGCAAAAGCGCTAATTTAGGAAGATCAGCCTGAACAGCCAACACGGCCTCACCATGAATGCAAATGGCAAGGCGTGTTCGTTATTCAGGCTGGCCTCTTAGCCGTCACACGGACGGTGACTCAGTGAAAGGAAAAAGACACCCATGCAAGCAGTTATCTCGCAGCGCGTCGCGCAGATCCGCCAATGGCTGGAAGCCCACCAGCTCGACGCCCTTTTGATCCCGCACGAAGATGAATATCTGGGCGAATATATCCCGGCCCACAACGAGCGCCTGCACTGGGCGACCGGCTTTACCGGCTCTGCTGGTATGGCTGTGATTGCCCGCGACAAGGCGGCGATGTTCGTCGACGGCCGCTATGTCGTTCAGGTCCGCAAGCAGG
This sequence comes from Photobacterium gaetbulicola, assembly GCF_003025515.1. Lineage (NCBI taxonomy): Bacteria > Pseudomonadati > Pseudomonadota > Gammaproteobacteria > Vibrionales > Vibrionaceae > Photobacterium > Photobacterium gaetbulicola. The sequence continues at coordinate 263,837 of NZ_PYME01000004.1, forward strand.
TACCGGGCGACGTTTACGAATACCGCCATCTGATTGACGAGCCGCCGGTCCAGTGGGCATTGGACAACCTCGCGGCCAACAGCAAAATCGCTATCGACCCGCGCCTCCACAGTGCCGCGTGGCTAACTCGTACCCAAGAGCAAGTAGCCGGTGAATTGGAACTCGTCAGTATTGGCGACAACCCAATCGAGCAACTGTGGTCAGATCGCCCAGCGGCGACGCTGTCGCAGGCCAAACTGATGGGACTGGACTTCGTCGGCCAATGCAGCAGCGACAAGCGCGAGCAAATTGCCGCCGAGCTCACCAAGCAGAAAGCCGATGCAGTACTGCTGCCCCAACTTGACAGTATTGCCTGGCTACTCAACATCCGCGGCAGCGATGTGCCGAGCCTGCCAGTGCTGCTCTCCACCGCACTGCTTCATGCCGATCAAAGCGTGGATTTCTACATTGACCCAAGCCGCCTGCCAGAAGGCTTTGCCGACCATGTTGGCACTGGTGTCCGCGTCCACGCGCCAGATGCGCTGGAAGCAGGCCTCAAGCAACTTTCGGGCAAAACCGTATTGGTTGACCCAGCCACCAGCAATGCCTGGGCCAGCCAAACCCTGCGCGATGCCAAGGCCACGTTGCTAGAGGCTGCCGACCCTTGCCTGCTACCGAAAGCCGCCAAGAACCCGACAGAAATTGCCGGCATGAAGGCCTGCCATATCCGCGACGGCGTGGCCGTGAGCAAATTCCTGGCTTGGGTCGATAGCCAAGTTGCCCAGGGCAACTTGCTCGACGAAGGAACCCTGTCGGACAAGCTGTGGCAGTTCCGCAGCGAAGACAGTAGCTGCACCGATGTCAGCTTCGATACCATTTCGGCCGCTGCCGGCAATGCGGCGATGTGCCACTACAACCACAATAACCAGCCAGAGCCTAGCGTGCTGGAAATGGACAACGTCTACCTGGTGGATTCAGGCGGCCAGTACCCGGACGGTACTACCGACATCACCCGAACCATCGCCATCGGCAAGCCGGGCGATGAAGTGAAAAAGACCTTCACCTTGGTGCTTAAAGGCCATATTGGCCTGGCCTCTGCCCGTTTCCCGAAAGGCACCACCGGCTCACAGCTTGATGCCCTTGCCCGCCAGCATCTTTGGGCCCACGGCTTCGATTACGATCACGGTACCGGCCATGGCGTCGGCCACTTCCTGAGTGTTCACGAAGGTCCGCAGCGCATTGCCAAAGTGCACAACCCTACCGCCCTGCTGCCGGGTATGGTGTTGTCGAACGAACCGGGTTACTACCGTGCAGATGCCTTCGGGATCCGTATCGAAAACCTAGAGCTGGTTGTCGAAGTCGAAACCGCCGGCGACATGACAGTAATGGGCTTCGAGTCACTGACCCGCGCGCCTATCGACCGTCGCCTGGTTGACTTGTCTCTGATGACAGACGCCGAGCTAAACTGGCTTAACAACTACCATCAAACCGTGTTCGACGTACTGAGCCCTTCGCTGCAAGGTGATGATCTAGCTTGGCTTGAGCAGGCAACCGCCCCGCTAGCACGGTGATAGTCAGTTAACTGCTGTTGGTCGCATAGCACCAACTGCTGCAATGCCAACAATGTAAAGAAAACGCCCGCACAGGGATGCTGTGCGGGCGTTTTGTTATTTATACCCTGCAGGTTTAGCGCCAAATAACTACGGTCTGTTAACCCGAATAGGCGTGGTGCCAGTCCTTCCACACCACTTCAAAACCACGTTGCTTAACCGCCGAGGCCACTTCGGCAGCCGGGCGCTCATCACTGATCGCAAACTGCTCGAGCTCTGGCACATCATCGGCATAGCCGCCCGGCTGGGTCTTGGACTCTGCCGACATCGTGGTGATCCCCAAGGGCAGCACATTATCACGGAACTGCGCCGATTCACGGGTCGACAGCGATAGCTCTACTTCAGGATTAAGCAGGCGGTAGGCACAGATCAGCTGTACCAGCTGACGGTCATTCATCACCGATTTGGGCTGCAGCCCCCCCTCACAAGGACGCAGGCGCGGGAAAGAGATCGAATAACGGGTCTGCCAGTAGGTTCGTTCCAGGTAATCCAGATGTGCGGCAACAAAGAAGCTATCGGTACGCCACTCCTCGAGGCCAATCAGTGCCCCGATACCAATCTTGTCGATGCCAGCCTTGGCCAGACGATCCGGCGTTTCCAGCCGGTATTCAAAGTCCATCTTGTTGCCGCGCAAGTGATGCTGGGCATAAGTCGGTGCACAATAGGTTTCCTGGTAGACCATGACCGCGTCCAGGCCGAGGGTCTTCAGCTCGGCATACTCATCCTGCTCCAGCGGCTGAACTTCCATTGCCAGATAACTGAAATGGGATTTGATTGCCGGCAGTGCTGCACGGAAATATTCCATCCCGACCTTGCGCTCATGTTCACCGGTCACCAGCAAAATGCTGTCGAACTGCTTGGCCTTGATCGCCTCGCACTCGCGCTCAATCTCAGCCATATCCAAAGTGCGACGCTTGATGCGGTTTTCCATCGAGAACCCACAGTAGGTACACGCATTGGCACACAAATTGGACAGGTATAGCGGGATATAAAACGACACCGTATGGCCGAAGCGCTTACGGGTCAATGCTGCCGACTGCTGCGCCATCTGCTCGAGATAAGGCTCTGCCGCCGGTGAGATCAAGGCTTTGAAATCCTCCAGATCACGCTTGGGCTTGCGCAGCGCCCGCTCGACATCCACCGCCGTCTTGCCATAGATGGACATCCGGATATCATCCCATTCCAGCTGCTTCCACTCATCAACGAAACTCATCGCAAGCTCCTTAAGCTGGCTGATCCAAGAACGCCGTTAGCGGACTAGAGGCAATAGCATGGTTGACCGTTCCCGCCAAACCCGCCTCATAAGCCATACGACCACCTTCTACCGCCAGCTTGAAGGCACGCCCCATCACAACAGGATCGGCTGCCGCTGCAATTGCCGTATTTACCAGCACTGCATCCGCCCCCATCTCCATAGCCTCAGCGGCATGAGATGGCGCACCAATACCGGCATCGACAATCACCGGTACCTTGGCCTGATCGATGATGATTTCGAGGAAATCGCGCGAAGCCAACCCCTTGTTGGAGCCAATCGGTGCACCCAGCGGCATCACCGCCGCACAACCCACCTCTTCCAGGCGCTTACATAAAACAGGATCAGCGTGACAGTATGGCAACACGATGAATCCTTCACGGACCAACTCTTCCGCCGCCGCCAACGTCTCGATCGGATCAGGCATCAAGTACTTCGGGTCCGGGTGAATTTCCAATTTCAACCAGTTGGTACCCAGCGCTTCTCGAGCCAGCTTGGCCGCAAACACTGCCTCCTTGGCATTCTTAGCACCAGAAGTATTGGGTAGCAGGTTTACCCCAGCCTCAATTAGCGGCGCCAGGATATCATCATCACGGTTTTCGATATCCACGCGCTTAAGGGCCATGGTCACTAACTCGGAGCCCGAAGCGATGATTGATTCAGCCATGGTGTGGCGGTTGGCATACTTACCGGTACCGGTAAACAGGCGTGACGAGAACGTCTTATCAGCGATAGTTAGCATTTATCCTCCTGCAATCGCTTGGAACAAGGCGATGCGATCGCCGGCGCTTAGTAATGTTGTTTCCCACTCACTGCGGGCGACAATATCTTCGTTCAAGGCTACGGCCGTGGCCTGCACCGGCATCTCCAGCTGCGTCAACAATGCGCTGAGAGACTGGCCTTCTGGAACCTCGACTGATTTATCATTGACCCGTACCTGGATCAGCGTCGATGTCGTCATAATGGTTCTATTCTCCCGTGCCGCAAACCGGGCACGCTCTATCTGTTGGTAATTGAAAGGCTTGCCAGCCCATCGTCAGACCATCGAACTGGCGCAGCGTGCCAAAGCCCACCTCGCCAGCACCGGTCAATAATTTAATGGTTTCCAATGCCTGCAAATTGCCGACCGTGCCGACCACCGGCCCGGCGATCCCGGAATTGCTGCAGTTCTGTGGTTCATCAATCGTCCCAGCCTGGCGCGGAAACAAGCAGTGATAGCAAGGTCCTTTTCCCTGCCGGAAATCAAAAACCATCAACTGCCCCTGCCAGCGGATCGCCGCTCCAGATATCAAGGGCTTATTGGCCTTGAAGCAGGCGTGATTGACGGCGTATCGTGTTGCTAAGTTATCAGAGCAATCGAGCACCACGTCAGCCAGCGATACCTCCATCGCCAACCGCTGATCAGCCAGCCGGGCTTTCACCGCCCGGATACGGATATGCGGATTTAACGCCTGCAACTGCTCCGCTGCCATCGGTGCCTTGGCTTTGCCCTGATCGCTATCGCGATAGACCACCTGGCGCTGAAGGTTGGAGCTATCGACAGTGTCATCATCGGCAATCACCAAGTTGCCAACTCCTGCACCTGCAAGATACAAAGCCGCAGCCGATCCCAAACCGCCAGCACCAACCAGCAAAACTTGGGCGTCGGACAGTGACTGCTGGCCAGATTCGCCGATCTGCGGCAGCATGATCTGACGGTTATAACGGAGAAATTCCTGATCACTGAGCATAGTTGCCTTCCTACTCGGCCGCGTTACGCACTAAGATATCGCCAAATGCCGTGACAGCCTGCGCCGGGTCGTCGGCTTGGGTGACAGCGCGGACAACTGCCACACTGCTGACCCCGGTACGCCAGACACGCTCGGCACGGGTCAAGTCAATGCCGCCAATCGCCACAGTTGGGAACGCGTCACCTATCAGCTTCTGATAAAGCGCCAAGCGGTTAAGCCCCTGCGGTTTTGATGGCATATCCTTAGTGGTTGTCGGGAAGATATGACCCAGTGCGATATAGCTTGGGGCAAACTCCGCGGCACGCAGGATTTCGTAGTAGCCATGGGTCGAGAGACCTAGCCGCAGTCCTGCTTGCTGGATCGCCGCCAGATCAGCCGTTTCCAGATCTTCCTGCCCAAGGTGAACACCATAAGCTTGGTGAGCAATGGCCAACTGCCAGTAGTCATTTACAAACACCTGGGCATTATGCTGCTTACCTGCCTCAACGATAGTGCTGATCTGCGCCGGTAAAGTGGGCTCAAACGGATCTTTGATCCTAAGCTGGGTCGTCTTCACCCCCAGCTCCAGCAAACGAGTAACCCACTCTGCGGTATCGACCACCGGATACAACGCCAGCTTATCGCGTTCTACGGTCGCAAACGGTGCCACCGCCACTTCTTTGCTGGCCCAGCCCAGCTCATTGCATTCAGGATGATTGGCCGTCAGCGGGCGCGGAAACAAGGCGCGCACCATCGGCCATCCGGTTTCGCCATAGCCATCAGCATGGCTTTCAAGGTAACCACGGGCATGGGCACGCGATAGTGTGACCGCATCTTCCAGCGGGTAGTCCAATGCCAGCGCAGCCAGCAGCATGGCTCGTTGCGGCTCACTGGCCCCGGCATGATGGCAATATACGCCCCGCGCTTCTCCGAGATGGTGCCAGATATCGACACAGCCTCGCTCTGTCGGCAGACCGCAAACCACCAAAGCTGGATTCTTTGCGACCTCTTGCTGCATCTCTGCCAAGGTCGGATAAGGGGCGAGCCACTGATCACGCACTTCCAACCCCTTCGCCACACTTTCAGACGGATTAAACGCCACCGAGAAGGTTTCACCTTCAAGGTGAATGTCTACCACCTCCGATCCGCTCCACTCCATACTGACGGCTTCACCAAGCTGGTATTTATCAGCCGCTGCCAACAACGGCTCGATATGCATCAGTAATGGCGCCAAGTGATCGGGTAAACACAACGCGTTCATTAACTTTCCTCTTTGATTGGGTGATATAACTCACTCCCCTTGGCCCGGAACTCATCGGCTTTTTGCTGCATGCCCTCAAGGGGGTCATCCAACATCCGCACGGCCAAATCACCGGCTTTCTCCAGCCCGCTCGCGTAGTCACGGACTTCTTGCGAGATCTTCATCGAACAGAATTTCGGTCCGCACATCGAGCAGAAATGGGCGATCTTGCCGGATTCCTGAGGGAGGGTTTCATCATGGTAGGCTCGAGCCGTTTCAGGATCTAAAGCCAGGTTAAATTGATCTTCCCAGCGGAACTCAAAGCGAGCCTTCGACAAGGCGTTATCGCGCACTTGAGCACCGGGGTGGCCTTTTGCTAAGTCTGCCGCATGGGCACACAGCTTGTACGTGATCAGCCCCACCTTTACATCTTCTTTATTCGGTAGGCCCAAATGTTCTTTTGGTGTGACATAACACAGCATGGCACAGCCATACCAACCTATCATGGCTGCACCAATGCCGGAGGTAATATGGTCATAGCCCGGTGCAATATCGGTCGTCAGAGGCCCCAAGGTATAAAACGGTGCTTCATGGCAGTGCTTGAGCTGCTCTTCCATGTTCTCTTTGATCATGTGCATCGGTACATGCCCCGGCCCTTCGATCATCACCTGAACATCATATTCCCAGGCAACTTTGGTCAGCTCACCCAAGGTACGCAGCTCGCTGAACTGCGCTTCATCATTGGCATCAGCCACCGATCCAGGACGCAGGCCATCTCCCAGTGACAAGGCGATATCATACTGGGCACAGATTTCACAGATCTCCCGGAAATGCTCATACAGGAAACTTTCCTTGTGATGGGCCAGACACCACTTAGCCATTATAGAGCCACCGCGCGAGACAATGCCGGTAACCCTTTTCGCCGTCATCGGGACATAACGCAGCAGCACGCCGGCATGAATAGTGAAATAATCCACGCCCTGCTCAGCTTGCTCGAGCAAGGTATCTCGAAAGACCTCCCAGTTGAGGTTCTCAGCAATACCGTTGACCTTTTCCAGAGCCTGATACATAGGCACTGTGCCGATCGGCACCGGGCTGTTGCGGATGATCCATTCTCGGGTTTCGTGAATGTTACGACCGGTAGAGAGATCCATGACGGTATCGCCACCCCAACGGGTCGACCACACCAACTTCTCCACTTCCTCTTCAATCGACGAACTGACAGACGAGTTACCGATATTGGCGTTGACCTTGACCAGGAAGTTACGGCCGATGATCATCGGCTCAGTTTCAGGGTGATTGATATTCGATGGGATAATTGCCCGGCCTTCAGCGACTTCTTGGCGGACAAATTCAGGGGTGATTTCTTTTGGCAGGTTGGCACCAAACGCCATGCCCGGGTGCTGCTGGTTTAGTACCTCATCACGGTATTTCGCCCGGCCCATGTTTTCACGAATGGCAATAAACTCCATCTCAGGAGTGATGATCCCCTGGCGGGCATAATGCAGCTGGGTGACATTTTTGCCTGGCTTGGCACGGCGAATGCGCGCCTGTTGCTCAAACCTCAGTTCATCAAGGGTGTCATCGGCCAGGCGTTCTTTGGAAAACTGAGAACTCAGCTCGCCCAACAACTCGGTGTCCCCCCGTTCCTCGATCCAGCCTTCACGAAGCTTAGGCAGGCCAGTGTAGATATTTGCAGGCTGCTCAGGATCGGTATAGAAACCGGAGGTATCATAGACCCGTACCGGTTCATTAGTTTCAAAAACAGGGGCTTCTCTGGTTCCACCGACCAAGCTATCGGCCAGGGCAATCTCACGCATTGGCACGCGGATATCTTCGCGGCTCCCGGTGACATAGACTTTCCGGGAGTTCGGGTAAGCCTGGGTGGTCAATGAGTCGATAAATTGTTTCGCGTCCAATCTCGCTTGTTTGCGATTCGACATAGCAATTTCCTTTGGTCCATAACAGGGAAGTTGCTTGGCGGATGGGTGCGTAAACAAGAGGCTATACGTAGGCTGTATAGTGTCGTCTGAAACAGCCACTGTGAATACAGTGATACAGATGGTCTCTCTTGTTCCCTTCGCAGGTATTAGCCTGATCAGGTTCTACGGATCCCGCAATGCGGTCTCAGCCAAGTGGCACTCCGACAAGTTGAATTTGCAGTATATGAAAGGGGTTCCGCCTCGGCAAGGCAGAACCCCAAAAATTAATACTTAAAAGGCAAAAGCCTTGCTACTTTTGCATAACTCCGTTTAGCACGACAAATTTATTTGAAACGCTTCACAAGTGTCTTCAGCAAAGAAGAATGGGTTTCCCTCAACTCACCCAGTTTATGGGGGATCTTGGGTGCCCCCTCCAAATCAAACAGCTTAGGTACCGCCACTCGCTGCGAAGAGTAGATCCCGGTGTGTCCGCTGAAGTAGTAAGCGGTATAACAGGCAATGGCGAAATACAGCATGTGCTCGGCACCAAATAACTCGATGCCCATGATGGTACAGGCCAACGGCGTGTTGGTCGCAGCTGCAAATACAGCTAGAAAGCCTAATGCAGCAAACAAATCAACCGGTGCACCCAGCACCCATGCCATGGTATTGCCCAATGTTGCTCCGACAAAGAACAGCGGTGTGACCTCCCCGCCCTTATAACCGGCAGCTAGGGTAATCGCCGTTAGCAGCAACTTGAGTAGCCAGCTGTACCACTCTGCTCCCCCCTCCTGAAAGGCCGTTAAGATACTGACACCTCCCTCCCTGCTCGAGTAAACCCCCAAACCGATATAATCATAGTTACCGATCAGCTGCACGGCCGCTATAACAATCAAGCCACCAACAACCACTATCAGGTACGGGTTTTTGAGTGTCGCTTTGAAGATATCTTTAAAGGCATGGGTCAGTTCTCCGAATAGGTATCCCGCTAGACCAAAAGCCACGGCAGCAATCACAATCTTGGCGATCATCAGCAGGTCTACTTTGACAGCATGTTCAAACAGGGTAATGGTTTCGAGGAAATCTATCCGGTAGTGGGTATGGTGCACTCCCCAAGCGGAACACACGACATCTGCCAAGATAGCAGCAAACAAGGCAGGAATAATTGCATCATAGCGCAGGCGTCCTATAGCCAGCACTTCTAGGGCAAAGATTGCGCCTGTTAGCGGCGTACCGAATACGGCACCAAAACCTGCCGCCACACCGGCAATCAAAATCAACCGGGTATCCGCTTCATTGAGCCTGAACTTGCGAGCCAGCCAGTGAGTCGATGCCCCACCGATTTGTACTGCGGTTCCTTCACGGCCAGCCGATCCCCCGAATAGGTGGGTGATCACTGTTGTTATCAATACCAAGGGAGCCATACGGGCAGGAATTCCGGCACCGGGCTCATGGATCTCATCCATAATGAGATTGTTGCCCCCCTCGGAGTTTTTCCCTAGGTTACGGTAGCAATAAACAATCACAATCCCGGCCAGCGGTAAAAGATAAATCAGCCAAGGATTATCAATCCGGGTCGCTGTAGCGACACTGAGGATCCAGAGGAAAAAAGCATTGAGCGAGCCGACAATAACGGCAACGGGAATAATGAGAAGCGTCCAACGGAGAATTTGAACGAATATTTTGGGATTTGAACTTAATGGATGCGCCATACCATGTCTATCTTATCTCGAATTACTATCAAGGATAGGTGCTATGGCAAATAACAAGCCCCACCATAGACGGATCTATCCTACTACAGCAGGAGTCATTATCTCGGTTGAGCGGTTAAAGGTGGAACTCCATCACCCGTCATCCCCCGAAGACGATGACAATGACCAAATGCTATCGCTTATCCCTACTGACAACAAGTGGAAATAATCAATTAGGAACGAAAAAAGTTCCGCACTGCTTCTGGGAACGCAGTATAGAATATTGAGGGGAGCAGGAGCAGATTGAGCCGGCATCCCGGAGACTTGACCAGGTTGGTGCTCCAGGGGACTTACCTACAAGCAGGCTAGCGGGTCAGGGGGACGCCGAGTCCTCCCAACATTGCTTCGCAAAAGAAACAGACGCAAAAAAGCCCCAGCATTTCTGCTGAGGCTTCGTAGATGGCAGGGGTGGAGAGATTCGAACTCCCAACACGCGGATTTGGAATCCGCTGCTCTGCCAATTGGAGCTACACCCCTAATGTGTTAATTATTCTACTGACAAATCACGGCAGATCAAACTGATTTTCTCAAACCGAGTCACAGTATTGATAGATAAAGGAAAAATAATAATTACAACATTCGGTGGGACTAGCCTTCAAGCGGGCTGGCGGAAATCCAACTCCCAACACGCGCTGTTTTGGTATTGGCAGAATCCGCTGCTATGCCAATTGCACAATCGAGTAGGAGGAGGCCTCACGGCCTCCGTCCTCTCACACCACCGTACAAGCGTGGGTCGCATACGGCGGTTCCGAATATATTTTCAGTGACTCATACCCATCTCTCAATGAGTACATGCCCA
>NZ_PYME01000040.1:0-43064 GCF_003025515.1 Photobacterium gaetbulicola
TTGCCGTTTGCTTCCTTCAGATCCCACCTCACGGTGGACACCCTTGCATAGGCTAACGGTTCTCGCTCGACTGAGCCCGTAGAGGACTTTCACCTCCTAGAACAACGCCATGCTCGGCGCACCATACAAGTAAAAGCCGACTCCTGTCGGCTTTTATTCTTTCTCCTATGCCACTTCCCTCTCCTCTTCCTTCTCTCGCTCCACCATATTCTGCACAGCCAACACCGCTGCGGTTCTCTGACCTGCCAACCACGCCACCAACTTATTCAACACCGTTGAGTACCGCTTGAAGCGTGTATAGGTGATCGGCAAGCTTTGGCAAAACACCGCGAAGCGGAATTCTGTCGTCCACTCAATACGACCTTCTTTAACAGCATGGGCACTTGCGGGTGACGCGATGCTTGTTGCTTACCCTACCCGCGCCATTGAACTCAGGGCATAGCTGACCGATTTGTTGAGTCGCTTCAGCTATCTCGGTTCTTGTTTGGGGTAAACGCCACGCCATGTTTGCATCGCTTTGGCAGCTTCTAGCCAGGTTTGCTAGTATAGCTCTCTGGCTGAATCCCTGTCTGACAGCAGCTCTACAAACAGCACGTGAAAACCGATGGGTGACTCCTTCCAAGTAATGCCCACTATCGCCAACTGCTCATCAAGTCTGGGTAATGATTAACTTTATGAAGAAACCATAACTGATCCATCAACGAAGACATGATATACGATTCAGCAAAAGTTTTACCGGCACTATTCACACAATGGGTTTAGTGGGTTACTTCAACAAACTCTAATGCCGACAAACCAAAATCTCTAACCTGCAAATATTGCGGAGAGTCATTACCCGAAGGCTGCGCCAACTTAAAACAAGGTGGACTGTTCAAAGGTGATGCCCGTTGTTGGCACACCACAAACCGAGTCAGGATTTTCGATCCGCTACCACTACCAAAATCACCGGAGGTTTCATGATGGAATATTTAGCCCCACTCATATACTCCACCGGATGTGTTGTGTTTTACATCGGTTACCTACTGGCCACCAGCAAGAGTAATAAGTGATGAGTAAAACGATGCGACTTTCTTGGCTTAACTGCGCCAAGTGCGATAGCAACAAAATCGAAGTTACTACCGAACAAGGTAACGATGAATGGATCTACGATGGTGACAAATTAACCTGTTTAGACTGCGGCGCAACCGGCGAACTAGAAACCGACGGTGGTATCACTTGGTTCGAAGCAGATAAGGAGCCTAAAAATGTACAATTACACTGACTACCCCACTGTTGATGTCTCTTATCGTGTTAAATCAGACAACAACGTGACACCGTCACCGTTAAAATCTGATAAAAACGATGAGCAATCACCCAAACAATCAAAAACAGTATCAACCTTAGATGAGCAGTCATCACCACAACTGATCAGCCACAAGGAAGTGTTGGCCATGTTCCACATCAGCAGCAAAGCCACCATCTACAAGTGGCGCCAAAACCGCGGCTTTCCAGATCCGGTTACACTAATGCCATTGCGTTGGTTAAGGTCGGCAGTTGAAGAGTGGAAGGAGAATATTGGAGGATGTGGGCGGTGAAATCACATGCGGTCAAATGCTATTGACCGCATGCTCATGATAACATCAATGATGTGTATAACTAATATTTATTAAATACTAACAGTAGTCGCAACCAAGTTCTCAATATGAATTACATTTTCAATCTCGGTATGCACTTGTAAATTGTTCTCTTTTGTTTCAATTGAAACAATCAAGCTAAATTTACCTAAGCTGGATTGCCTATTCTCTTTCTTAAGCTCTTTCCACCAGCCACCAACTGGATAGACCGCAATATACTTTTTCTCTGCAAGTTCTTGCGCTGTACCAGTCCATACATCACTGTGGATTGAGCCTCTGCTTCTCAACTTTTGACCGAGTAACCACTGTGATGAATCACTTTCACCTTTATCAATTTCAGGATTATCATCTCTGAATTTTTTATTAATTCGATAAACAAATTCATCACTATTTTCTGATGAACTATTTAAATCAAATCGCAAACCAAATGAACTATAGTTATATTTGTTTTTCCAGCCACGCTCACCAGGATTTGGTTCAACAAAATAAGATAAGGTTACTCTTAAATTAACCTCCTCTTCTGCTAACTTTTGAAGTTCATTTTCAGGCCACGGTAATGTATACAAAATCATTGTATTCAATTTACCATCTGGTGTATAAGGTTGAATATTGTCCTCAATAACCATATTAACTGACTTATCACCGCTAGAAATTGCTTTTCTTAAATTAGGATAGCCATAACCAGCGATCCTTAATAAATTCTCAACTCGTTTTTTTGTTGTATAAGGGGAGTACCTTTCAAGCAACTTCTGCGGCCACTCAGCACTATGGACCATTAATGCCCTTATGGTTTCAGGCCAATAATCAGGATATTGACACCAAACTTTTGATGCAAAATTTGAAGCTAATGCTGTTGCAGCACTAGTTTCTCTAAATGGGGACAAGTAATTACCATGAATGAAATCATGGTGCGTTGAAATAAGGCCGAGTTCTTCTAAATCTGCAGCAAAATTACAGCTATTATCATAACCATAATTACCACCTTCAAACACGATGTCTGGCTTTAGAGGTGATTCAGATTTCCAAGTTAAACTTGAGGTAGTTGTCGGTCCAATATCGGTTAGATCTGATAATAACGTATAACCAGGTGTCTGAATATTATCTTCACTTGCCCAATACCCAACCGTTAAAGCATTGTATGCATTTGCTGGATCTTGAATTGAAGACACTTCACAAGAATAAGGGAAATTAGATGCCAAATTGGGTTCAATATTACCAGCAGATATAATAAAGAGACGCCTTGTATCGTCATCTGGGGTTTCTGCAGCTAACATATCGATTGTAGCAGACCAGCTTGAAGGAGCGCCTTGCAAAGTATATTCAGATGTTACTGCCAAAGTATAAATTCTGTTTTTTGATGGCCTTATTGCATCAATATCATAAACAAGAGACTCAGTTAAAACTCCATATAGTTCAGGTTTGTTGTAACCAGAATCTGGTAGAATTTTTGCCGATTCTATTGATGACGTTATATCGACTTGTGAATTAGTTAACGTATACTTCAAATCACCTAGCATTGCTAACCCAGCCATTCTTGTCCCATGACCTTTAAGATCATTGATAGACCAACTTGGGTTATATGTTATCTGTGCATGTGGGTCACAAGCTGGAACTAGAAGCGGGTGCTCCGTATTGACACCTGTATCTAGTATACAAATAGGGACTCTTGACGGCGAGTGGTTATAATTAATTGAATTAACCCACTCATGCTGTTCACACGCATCCATTTCCGTAAAATCAGTTGATATTATCCCAACAGGTCTAATCTCAGCGATTAAGCCAGTGAGCACTTGAAAACGTTCAAGACTTTCTAATGATGAAGATACAATCTTAACCAGACGGTCTTTAAATTTTAAAGTTCGGTTTAAAACTGTAATATCACAATTATTTGAAACTTGACTTATTGTACTTTTAATAAAGTCTTCATTACTTTCACTAGTATTTATCCACAACTCAAAATTATAAATTTTACTCTTGTCAGTAGGAAATTCATCAGAACTAAACCATAAGTCCTTAAGCTTTGATTGGTTAATAGATGAAATAGACTCTATTAAAGACTTCTGCTTTGGATTGCCTGCTTTTGTTTTTTCATTACCATATTGAAAAATCAAATTATTTAACTTATAAATTTTTGAGGTTGGTATTGCAACATTTGCTATAACAGAATCATTTACCTTATTAACCGATAGCAACTCCATTCCATGTGAGTCCAAGCTATCAATCTTCAACGGATCAGGATTAAAAGAATTCTTAACAAAAGTCAATACTGTTTTTTCTGGGGCAGAACTGACACCAAGTTCATGTTGAACATTAGCAAGTTTCAATGTTGAATTAGAAAAAGCCTTTTCAAATGAATCTTTAACAACATTATAATGTGCATTCTGATCAATAAAAAAAGGCTTTTTATCAATTGGAGAATTAACAGGGGTAAACTTATATATGTTATTCTTAGGTTTAATTTTTAAGTGTTTTTTCATTGCCAACCTTATTTATGATACGATTTTCTCTCATTGAAAATTGATTCTAAAAGCTCTTGTTCAATATTATTATTATCATTTATAATTGCAATTTTCATTGCATCATCACAACTTTTACTTATCTCAGCATAACTGAGACCTTTTGCAACATTTACAAGATTTTCTTTGTCCGTGATTCTTAAATCAAATGATAAAAACTTTGAGTCTATTAACTCATAAACATCATTATCACTTGGATTTTTATACTCTATCACATCATCAAATCTTCTATACAATGCACTATCTAATATTTCTTTATGGTTAGTAGCAGCAATTATTAAGCTATCTGAATGATGTTCATCTAATAGTTGAAGGAAAGTATTAAGAACTCGTCTCACTTCACCAACATCATTGGATATACTTCTTTTTGAACCAATCGTATCAAACTCATCAAAAAGATATACACCACGATGTTGTGATATATATTCAAAAATACTTCTTAATTTAGCGGAAGTCTCCCCCATAAATTTTGTCATGAGAGAATCCATTCTTACTATAAAAAGAGGTAAATGAAGCTCACAAGCAATAACACTTGCTGACATCGTTTTACCGGTTCCAGGTGGACCATATAACATTAAATGTCTTTTCGGAACCAAACCAAATTGTCTTATTTTTTTTGAATTTCTATTCTCATCCAAAAATCGATTTAACTTCAACTTTATATCATCAGATAAAACTATATTGTTAAAGTTAATCGTAGGATGAGTAACAGAAAACAAATCTGATGATGGTTGAGTCATTTGAGCTGAACTTGCCGAAAGAACCTTTGGCGTTCCACTCTCGCTATTCATTGAGTGTTTAGCTTTCTCAACTAAGAACCTCAATTCATCAGCAAATTTCGTATGTCCAATTTTTGCTTCGTGTGCAGCAATCTGAAGAACGACAGATAAAAACCTTGCATCATCCTTTTTCATGAAATGCTTTACCAGCATTTTGATTTGATTTGCACTAGCCATTTTCATTTCTCTCAACATCTAACACCTTCATTATATGTGCTTTTTGTGAGACATAGTTAAAAACTTTTATTTTTTTTGACATGAGCGCACAATTCGTAGTCATTACCTAAAACCCTGATTTATCAGTTCTTAGGTAAGATTCATTGAATTATAGTTAAAGCTAGCAATACTAAATGTCAAAAATGTCTTTAACGCTTACAAAATCACCAATTTCAGCATGCAACCTATTTCCGTACAGCTCATACCCTTCCCTCTGCTCTTCAAGCCAATCATGCTTGTTGTACACGGCCAGTACCCCTCCTAACTCATGGCCTAGCATCTTCTCAACCACATGTGGCATCACACCAAGCTCTGAAGCACCAGTAGACAACGAGCGTCTGAAATCATGAGTACGCCACTCTTCTAATGGCAAGCTAGCGCGTATACGGCGTATATAGCGGTTTGCGGCTGAAATAGTAATTGGGGTGTTGAGGTTTTGTCCTGGGAATAACACGTCATCGTAGGTTTCCATGACGCGCTCTAGTATGGCTCGAGCTTTGGTGGGGATTGGGCGGCGGATAGGCTTATTGGTTTTGCTCAGCTCTTTGGGGACTGTCCAAATGCCGGCTTTCATGTCGAAGTGGGATCGCCTTGCTAGTCGTAGCTCTGAGAGGCGATTTCCCCATAGCATGGTAAGTTGATGGAGGG
Organism: Photobacterium gaetbulicola; assembly: GCF_003025515.1. Classification (NCBI taxonomy): domain Bacteria; kingdom Pseudomonadati; phylum Pseudomonadota; class Gammaproteobacteria; order Vibrionales; family Vibrionaceae; genus Photobacterium; species Photobacterium gaetbulicola. Next base: position 5,773 of record NZ_PYME01000040.1, read on the forward strand.
TTTTGTTTGCAGTGCTGGCGCGGCTACGCTCAATGGCTAGCCAAATTTGTCCTAGTTCGGACCAGGTGGGAACACGGCTTCCACATTCTCTGGCCGCATGCCGACGTTTTGCTTTTTGATTCTGTCGAGGCCGGTTCTATCAATGATGAATTTACTTTTGCAGAAGTTAAGGCAGGAACGAAGCGTGGTAAAAATGGAGTTGGCGGTTTTGGGCTTTTCAGCTCCAATATCATCGAGCCATTGCATCCATTCTCTGGCGGGTATGGTTTCGACGTTTCTGTCTGGGAAGGCGCCAAAGTAGTAGTTTCTGGAAAAGGATCGGTAGAGCTCTTGCGTCCCCTTTTTCAATGTGGGGACATAGTGCTTCAACCAGTAGTCAATGCAGTCATCTAAAGTGACGAAATCTTGTTCACCACTACCTGAAACACCATTAGCAATTTCAGGATTTCGGCCAGATTCCCTCAATTCCATCATGATTTTATGTTTCCGCCTTGCCTCTTTAAGGCTAGTTGCGGGATACTTACCTATCTTTATTCTGAGGCTTTTTCCATTGAACCGACAACGATACTGAAAGGTAATTTTTGCGGTGGGAGAGATACGGGCTATCAGCCCTTCCCCATCATTGATTTCTGATGGGCCATCGTAAGATTCTTGTTTTGAGATCAGTTTCAGTTGCCGGTCTAAAATGGTCATACTAAATCCTTGTAAAATCGATGATTTGGTCGCTTGGTTTTAGAACTAGTTTTGGACGCACAGCGCAAATGTTTGGACACAGATTTGGACGTAAATGCAAATCCCAAACGTAAATGCGCCGGAATCAACTACTGTATAAGTGTACAGTATAGCATTTAAAAGCCATTGTAAGAACAAACACTTAATACCAATGCGATGGCTTCTGGAAACTACTATGAATGATACAAATCAGCCAACCCTGTTTTGGCTGGATTATGAAACCTTCGGTGCCAATCCGGCGCTAGATCGCCCGTGCCAGTTTGCCGGGGTGCGTACCGACATGGACATGAACATTATCGGTGAGCCGCTGGTGATCTACTGCAAGCCACCGGTGGACTACCTGCCTTCACCTGAAGCCTGCCTTATCACCGGGATCACACCGCAGGAAGCCCATGAGAAAGGCTTGTCAGAGCCTGAGTTCATTGCCCGTATTCACCATGAGCTGTCGAAGCCCAATACCTGTGTGATCGGCTACAACAACGTACGCTTCGATGATGAAGTGACCCGCTATACCCTTTACCGCAATTTCTACGACCCATACGCCTGGAGCTGGCAAAACGGCAATTCACGCTGGGATTTGCTGGATATCATGCGTACGTGCTATGCGCTTCGTCCGGACGGCATGAACTGGCCTACCAATGAGGACGGCCTGCCGATCTTTAAGCTGGAGCACCTCTCGGTTGCCAACGGTATTGAACACGCCAATGCGCACGATGCGATGGCCGATGTGTATGCCACTATTGAATTGGCAAAAATCGTTAAGCAGAACCAGCCAAAGCTGTTTGACTACTTCTTCAAGCTGCGTAATAAGCGTAAGCTGCAAGAGCTGGTAGATATCGTGGAAATGACCCCGCTGATGCATGTCTCTGGCATGTTCGGTGTCGAGTGCGGCAACACCAGTTGGATCGTACCGATGGCATGGCACCCTGATAACAAGAATGCGGTAATTACGGTTAACCTGGCCATGGATCCGACCCCGCTTATCGAGCTCCCTGCCGATGAACTGCGCGAACGCCTCTACACCAAACGGATTGATCTCGGCCCGGATGAACTGCCTGTTCCGCTGAAACTGGTTCACCTGAATAAATGCCCGGTTCTTGCGCCGGCAAAAACACTACGCGCCGAAGATGCCGCCCGTATCGGTATCGACCGCGAAGCTTGCCTGAAGAACCTGGCGACCTTGAAAGCGCATCCGGAAATCCGTGAGAAGCTGTTGGCGATATACAGTGTCGAGCGAGAGTTTGAAAAGCATGACAACGTCGATGCCATGCTTTACGACGGCTTTTTCTCCAACGCCGATCGCTCAACCATCGATATCATCCAGAAAACCCCAGAGGATGAACTGGGCAAACTGGAACTAAACGTCAGCGACAAGCGCATCAAGCCGCTGCTGTTCCGCTACCGCGCCCGTAACTTCCCGATGACACTGGATTACCAAGAGCAGCAGCGCTGGAAGCACCATTGCCAGGATTTCTTCGAAGAGAACCTTCCAGGGTATATTCAAAACCTCGAAGCCGTTGCCATGGAGCACCAATCGAGCGAGAAGAATATGAAGATCCTAAAAGCTGTCTACGATTACGTACAAACACTGGTGTAAATTAGGCACTTTGCTGTTGTTTGATTCTGTCACTAGCTGACTGAAATAAATGTAGAAAAAATTAGCCCCTTGCGCGCACGCCGCCAAGGGGCTTTTTATCGCCAATGATTCTTCGTTGTGAGATTGCGCAACACCGCATGAACACCAACACTAAATAGTGATGGATTTGAAATTGTCATTCATGGATTCGAACGATGAATTGTAGTGATTGATATGACAACACAATCTTTAACACGCTGCTTCCGCTTTCCCGCGGTCGACTTCGAGCCAGATGTACACCTGCTGGTATGGCGCGACAAAACGGAAACACCGCTCACTTTGCATGAGTCTCGATTACTCGAGGCACTGTGCTATTGTGCCGGCGAAGTGATCAGCCATGAGCAGTTGCATAACAAAACGTTCAGCCAGCTTGATCCCTATGAGGATGGCACCAATCAGCATTACGATCTCAACACCATTCTCAAGCCGTTGGCCGCAAAACTCGAGCGCCAGGGTAAAATGGCCATTCCCATTGAGGTTGTCCCACAATACGGCTTCAGGGTGCCGCTGCCCGAGAAAATGTGTCGACTCGTCCATGAACCTGATAAAGCCGAAAAGAAAGAAGCCCTGCCTTCACCAGAGCACGACAATCACGAGTTCAGATCTGCCACAGAAGAAATAGTCAAAACCAGTGTGGTGCACAAAATCTCTGTTGCTGTGTTGGCATTGATGGCTTTTGCCGTCATTGTCGCTTCATTTACCGGCTATTTATAAACCTCTTAAAACCGGCAACTAAGTGTGGCTTAGATCACATTTATTTTGTATGATAAATGAGTTTCTTCTACCACACCTGAAGGGCTCATGGCTTATCTACGATCTTTTTTCATCATATTTATCTGCCTGATGATAGGCAAAGGCATCCAACACCTTACAGGTTTAGCCATTCCCGGTAGCATTATCGGCATGCTGATTTTGTTCACCGCTCTCTCAATGGGCATTATCCCCGCCCACTGGGCAATGCAAGGCTGCCATTTGCTTATTCGCCATATGGCACTGCTGTTCGTTCCTGTTGGCATCGGCCTAATGAACTACCTCGATCTTCTCACCAACAACACCCTTACCATTCTTCTCAGCACTATCGGCAGTAGCGTGGTGGTATTCGTGGTTATTGGCTTGGCAACACACTATAAGGAAAACCAATGATCTGGCTGCTGACTACCTTGGTCGTGTTCTACACGGCACGCTATATTTCAAAACATATCCAGCATCCGATTGTTAACCCGCTTCTGATCTGCCTGGTTGTGATCATCCCGCTACTCATGTGGCTGGAGGTACCTTATGAAACCTATTTTGAACAGAACAAATGGATCAATGCCCTACTCGAGCCCGCAGTCGTTGCTTTGGCGTTCCCTCTGTATGAGCAACTTAGCCAGATCCGCCAAAAGTGGAAGGTGATTTTCTCTACCTGTTTAATCGGCAGCGTACTGTCGATGATCACCGGCGCCGGTATTGCCCTTGCGCTCGGCGCAGATGCGCAGCTGACGGCATCTATCCTACCTAAATCGGTGACAACGCCTATTGCGATGGCGGTGGCCGAACAAGTTGGCGGACTCCCTTCGGTTGCCGCTATTATGGTAATTATCGCTGGCTTATTTGGCGCGGTACTGGGTTACCCCCTATTTCGTCTTATCGGCGTCAAAGCGCCAATTGCCAAGGGGCTTACCATGGGTACGGTATCCCATGCTTTGGGTACGGCAAAAGCAGCGGAGGAGAATTATCAGGAAGGGGCATTTAGTTCGTTGGCCCTGGTGATCTGTGGTGTGATCACCTCTATTTTGGCGCCAATATTGTTTCCGCTCATCATAGCTGTGTTTAGCTAAGCTGTGCTGGTAATCGAATACAAAACTAAATGACTGATAATAATCTATAATTTTTTTATAACCTGTGTGACCCGACTCGCATTAATGCAAACAATGAAACGATTCATTGTTAAGTGTGATCAGGATCACTCAATTATAGGATTAGCAAGCCTACAATGTTTCTCCATACACAAGACGGAGTGAAAACTCATGCACACTAAAGTAATGGATGCTTTAGGCGCTCTACCCACTGATCTAGCTTCTGCAATCAAACCTGTGCTAGAAGCCGAGAATTTCGATGCCACCTTAAGCCCTGAGGTGTTTGCTCAGTTAATGTCGAAAACCAACATGACTGACAGTGAATTGCGTGTAGCATTACTTCCGCTTGCGGCCGCTTATTCTGTTGCACCTATCTCTAATTTCTATGTTGGCGCGATTGTTCGTGGTCAATCTGGTACGCTTTATTTCGGTGCTAACATGGAATTTGTTGGTGCTTGCCTTTCCCAAACGATTCACGCAGAACAATCCGCCATCAGCCATGCTTGGGTGAAAGGCGAAACCGGCATTTCAGATATCACCATCAACTACAGCCCATGTGGCCACTGCCGCCAGTTCATGAACGAACTGACTACGGCCAAAGAGCTCGTCGTTCAGTTGCCTGAGCGCGCTGCTAAGTCGCTACAGGAATACTTGCCTGAATCTTTCGGCCCGGCCGATCTGAATATTACCGATGCACTGCTGGCCAAAGTTGATAATGGCGTTACAACCGAAGCTACAGAAGCCCTTGTTCAACTAGCTTGCCAGGCTGCAAACCGTGCTCATGCGCCTTACACCAAGAACTTCAGTGGTGTGGCACTAAAAGCCAAAGACGGTAAAACGTTCATTGGTATGTATGCTGAAAACGCAGCATTCAACCCTAGCCTTCCTCCTCTTCAGGTTGCACTGGTTAACATGAACATGGCGGGCTATTCACTGGCTGACATTGAAGAAGCGGCACTGGTGGAAAAAGCTGACAGTACTATCAGCCACCTGTCTGATACGCAGACGACACTAGAAGCGCTGAATCCGGATATTCCGTTGTCTTATGTGGCAGCATAAGCGCATCGTATTAAAAAACCGCCTACGGGTGGTTTTTTTGTATTTGTGAGCCCTTGGCGGGCAGAAAGCAGTTTTTTCTTTCTATGGGTAGGTGTATGATTTTCAAGTTATAAACTCAATAAAACATTAATTCATGTCTCATCAACACAACCCGATTCAAGGGGCAAGCTGGATGATTACTGCCGGCTTGGCTTTTGCGATAGTCAACAGCCTGGCACAGTATCTCAGCATGGTTCTCCACATTCCATCGACCACTGTTGCCCTATTCCAGTATTTCATTGCCTTGGTGGCCATTTTTCCCTGGCTAAGAACCCTCGGTCTCCGTAACGCACTTCGCACCCAATATTTCGGCCAGCACTGTTTTCGCGTCTTGCTAGCGGTTGTCGGTATTCAGCTTTGGCTCTGGGCCCTGGCCTACCCAGTACCTATCTGGCAAGGGATCGCGCTGCTTATGACCTCTCCGCTCTTTGCTACGATTGGCGCAGGCATGTTCTTAAAAGAGAAGGTCGGCACTGCACGCTGGATCGCAACCCTTGCGGGCTTCAGCGGTGCCATGATAATTCTTGAGCCATGGTCAGATGGGTTCAGCTGGGCGACATTACTGCCCGTAGCCGCCGCCTTTTTCTGGGCGTGCTACTCATTGATGGTAAAGAAAATGTCGGCCAGCGAATCACCAACCACCATCGTGGTATACCTGCTGATCCTCATTACTCCGTATAACCTGTTCCTGGCCGTTCCGGAATTCACCCTGCCACAAACCGGGTTCACCTGGCTGCTGCTTGGCGCAGCTGGCTTGCTAACGGCACTGGCCCAATGGGCTATCGCGAAAGCTTATGCTGTCGCCGATGCCTCGTTTGTCCAACCGTTCGATCACGCGAAGCTACCCCTGAACGTGCTTGGCGGTTGGCTGGTATTTGGCTGGGTTCCGCCAGGAAGGCTGTGGCTTGGCGCTGCGATTATCATTACCTCCGTTGCCTTTATCACCCAATGGGAAAATAAAAAAGCCGCCCCCGCAGAAAGCTAACCCTGCTCTGCACTCAAGCCCCCAAGCCTGCATAACATCATTATGCGCTTGGGGTGTCTTATTCCCACGACAAGTCTCACATCGCCACCGTCTACACTCTCCCTAAACCAAGCCTTTTGAAGTTGCTGGGGTATATAACCAACCATATATGAGGTTTACGGAATGTCTTGGCGTGCTTTAACTTTCTCATTTCTCTGCGGCGTTCTGCTATCGCTCTCCTTGATGTCTCATGCCCAATCCTTTGTCACGATCGGTACTGGCGGTGTAACCGGCGTTTACTACCCGACAGGAGGCGCCATTTGCCGATTGGTCAACAAAGGCAGGAGTCAACACGGTATAAGATGTTCGGTCGAATCTACCGGAGGATCGATTTTTAACATTAACAGCATCCGCACCGGTGAACTCGATCTGGGCATCGCCCAGTCAGACTGGCAGTATCACGCCTACAACGGTACCAGCAAGTTTAAAAACAGAGGCCCGTTCAAGTCACTGCGCTCGGTATTTTCCATCCATCCCGAACCCTTTACCGTGGTTGCCCGTGCCGAATCGGGCATCAAACGCTTTGAAGATCTCAAGGGCAAACGGGTGAACATCGGCAACCCGGGCTCGGGTCAACGCAATACGATGGAAATGCTGATGAAAGCCTATGGCTGGACGAAAAAAGACTTTGCCCAGGTTAGCGAATTAAAGGCGTCTTACCAGTCACACGCCCTGTGCGATAACAAAATCGATGCCATCGTTTATACCGTTGGCCACCCTAGCGGTGCAATCAAGGAAGCGACGACAGCCTGCGAGAGTGTGATTGTCGATGTCTCTGGCCCTGTGGTGGACCGATTGGTTGAGGAGAACAGTTTCTATCGCAAGACAACCATACCGGGGAGAATGTATCGCGGTAACAACCACGACGTGCAAACCTTCGGGGTCGGTGCCACCCTTGTGTCATCAGCGACAGTGGACGAGAGGATTGTCTACGAGATGGTGAAGTCGGTTTTCGAAAATTTCGATACCTTCAAAAAGCTCCATCCCGCTTTTTCCCTCCTAGAGAAAGAGGAGATGGTGTCGGATGGGCTCACCGCTCCACTCCATGATGGGGCGAGGAAGTATTACCTAGAGGCCGATTTAATCGAAAAAGAATAACCCTGCAACCAGTAATCAACCAAACTCCCAACAGAACACCAAACAAAACGAGGAGCCGATATGGCTCCTCGCTAATTGCATCTTGGGATTTCGCTTAGAAGCGAATACGGAAGCCTAGCTGGCCTTCCAACTCAAGATCGACATCTTCAACCACGTAAAGTGTTGGGCCGACCTCGCCATAGAACTCAAAGCTGTCAACCGGCACTTGGAAACCAATCCCGCCGCGTACACCAAGCTTGTTGTATTTATTATCTACGTACTGAGCACCAACAAAGGTGTAAAGGTTATTCATACCTGGATCTTTGGTTAGCGAACCTAGGTTAAAGGTTTTATCGAAAGCCAGACCAAAATCGTCGATACCTAGCGAGAAGCGCAAATCATGGTGCTTATACTGGATACCAGACATAGGGCTACCAAAGAAGATGCCGACAGCTTGTGACGCCTGAGCTGAAAATGGAACCGCCATCATCAGTCCGAGAGCTAGCAGATATTTTTTCATGATGTAATCAATGTCGTTGCCAAACAAAACTGCGGCTAATCTAACGGTAAAACGGGGCAAATTCGAGCCTAAAGCAGACTAATGACATAACTTTGACAATCATGACAGAATATTGCTGAGATTTCGTTGTCTCCTCCCGCCCGGCCAAGGCGAGCAAAAAGCCACCAGTTCGCATCAACAACAAACACTATGCTTGATAACGAGTTAGCCAATAGAAAACGATTTTATGCTATCGCTAAAAAACCACGCGCAAACGTTTGCGTTGATGGGTGATTGCTGTATGATCCGCACTAGTTTCACGTCACCTCCAGTAAAGGAATTCCAATGTTAGGATCTGCCACCCGCTTAAACGCAACGCGTGTACTTCTTCTTGGCTCTGGCGAGCTTGGCAAAGAAGTCGCCATTGAATGCCAACGCCTTGGTCTGGAAGTTATTGCCGTTGACCGTTATGCCGATGCACCGGCAATGCAAGTTGCCCATCGCAGCCATGTTATTGACATGTTAGATGGTGAGGCCCTGAAGCAGTTGATTGCCGATGAGAAACCCGATTACGTTGTTCCTGAAATCGAAGCGATTGCCACTGATACCCTGGTTGAGCTAGAAGCCGACGGCCTGAATGTCGTACCGACCGCCAACGCAACCAAGCTAACCATGAACCGTGAGGGTATCCGTCGCCTGGCCGCAGAAGAGCTTGGCCTGACGACTTCCCCTTACCGTTTTGCCGACAACTATGACGATTTCAAAGCCGCGGTAGAGCACGTCGGTATTCCTTGTGTCGTGAAACCTGTAATGAGTTCGTCTGGCAAAGGCCAAAGTGTTATCAAGTCGCAGCAAGACGTAGAGAAAGCCTGGAGCTATGCCCAGGAAGGTGGTCGCACCGGTGCCGGACGCGTTATTGTCGAGGGTTTTATCGACTTTGATTATGAAATTACCCTACTGACGGTACGCGCTGTCGACGGAACCCACTTCTGTGCGCCAATCGGCCACCGCCAGGAAGATGGTGACTATCGCGAATCATGGCAGCCGCAGGTCATGTCAGCAGAAGCTATCAAGGCAGCTGAGTACGCCGCCGGGAAAGTGGTAAACGCTCTGGGCGGCTACGGTATCTTCGGGGTGGAGTTGTTCGTCAAAGGCGACCAAGTGATCTTCAATGAAGTCTCCCCTCGCCCACACGATACCGGCATGGTCACGCTGATCTCTCAGGAGCTGTCTGAATTTGCCCTGCACGTCAGAGCTTTCCTTGGTATGCCAATCAACACCATTCAACAGTACGGTCCGTCGGCTTCCGCGGTCGTGCTGGGAGAAGGCGTATCCAACAACATCCGCTTCGATAACCTTGCTACTGCGCTTGCTCGCCCGAACACGCAAGCTCGCCTGTTTGGTAAGCCAGAAATCAATGGCCGCCGTCGCCTCGGGGTCGCCCTGACCCGCCGTAATAGCATTGAGAGTGCCGTTGAAGATGCCATCGCCACTGCCGCTGATATCAAAGTCGTTTACTGATATCTTGCGCTAGCGCAGACCGATCAAAAAAGGAGCCTACGGCTCCTTTTTGTCGTCTATGCTCACCAGGGCTTTATGCCACAGTGATCACCCATGCCTCTTCGGCAAAACGGGTTAAACCACGCTTACGGCGAGGGTGAGACTCATCAGCTTCGTCACGCGCCAAGTGGCGGATATCGCACCCGGCAAACAGGGCCTCAATTTCCTCCTTGACCACCGAGAATGGAGGACCGTCCATTTCATGCTGCGGGTAATCAAGAGTAATTAACAGAATACGCCCACCCGGCTTGACCATGGACAACAGCTTCTGGGTATAGCTCTGGCGCATTTCCTGCGGCATCGCGATCAGCGCAGCGCGATCGTAGACAATATCGACCGGCTCGACTTTAGCCATAAAGAAGTCACCACAGTGGATGGTGATTTCATCAAACTCGTAAATAGACTGGCCATTGCCCATCGGGATAACAAGCGGCGTGTAGAAGTGCTCGGCAAAGTATGCGCGAACGGCAATTTCACTCAGCTCGATACCAACCACTTTGTTGTGCTTAGTCGCAAGCCAGGTCAGGTCGACGGATTTACCGCACATCGGCACCAGCACCGCATCCTCACGGGTAGGCTTCACCTCCGACCAGTATTTTTCCAGCATTGGGTTGGTATCATCAAGATGAAAACCGATTCGGTTTTCGGCCCAACGGCTATGCCAAAATTCTGCATCCATTAATCATTTTCTCTTTTTTAGACCGACTGCTTGGCTTTATATCAAACTTGCCATGATATAGCTAATCAAGCCGTATTAAACGCATGCTCGTAGAAGGCGCTGTAAGGCATTCAGGAAGGTGTTCCCTGTCACAATCAAGCGAAGGTATTGCTTGATGATTTAACGCGGCAAAACGACGCACAGAAAACAATCACAGAGGATAAAAAACACACATCCAGTCCACTTGGATTATCACCCCTAGGGTCACAAGGGCACGGATACAAAAAAAGATGCCGAAGCATCTTTTTTCGTTAGCTAGATTTCAAAGGCAAATCCAGCTAATACCAATCTGGTATAAATCCTTGTTCTTCTGTACTACGCAGGAAAAATGTTTGTCATCGCCTAGCGAGCAACCATTTTAAACAGTAATACCGAACAACGAGTTATGTAGCGTGGTATAAAATCTGTTCTTCAATTTTCTTTTATGAGAGTCATTGAATAAACGATAAATGCTACCGAATTAAGAAATTCGGAACAGCTTAATCGAGTCACGGCGAACAGTCACACCACGGAAAGTTACCGGCTCAAGCAGCGTCATCAGTTGCTTTGAAACGAAAAACTTACCGCCGTAGCTACGATCACCACCACGATTTACCCAATCTGCAAATTCATCTGCCAAGCTGAACATAGAGTTTCCAACAAGCAGAACCAACACTTTAGCGACTTCACTGTCATTCTGTTTATTAAACTCCGCGTCGCGAACCTTCTTGCGATATTCTTCGACGATTCTTTCTAGGCACTCAAATCTGCTCATATACACCACCACAAAAAAAGAGGTGCGGATACTACTGCTCATACTCGCCGAAATCAACCCACCCGGGGCCTATTCTTGGCAGAAATTTGTAATTTTTTCGTTCTCTTAACATGATCCAGGCCATTTATAAGGAAAATGACGATTTATGTCATATTTTTCACCTTGCCAATAAGTTACATTTAAAATATAACTTTATTTGTAGCGCCTTGATTTCAAGCAAGAGAAATGACCATGAGTGACCACGAAATAGACACCTCGATCTTAATCGGCAGCCTGAGGGCAGAGTATAAAACCCTTGAGGCGATGGTGAAGATCTACTGCAAGGATCATCATGGCACCAGAGCACTGTGCGACGAGTGCGCCGACTTTTTGCACTATGCGCTGACAAAGCTCGATCGCTGCCCTTATGGCGAGGAAAAACCCACCTGCAAGCTATGCCCAATTCACTGCTACAAAGCAGAGTACAAGGAACGCTCCCGCATCATTATGCGCTATAGCGGCCCCAAGATGTTACTCCGCCACCCTATCCTGGCTATCCGGCATCTTATCGCTGGCAAAAAGCCGGTACCCGCCAAGCCAGCGCCTAACGCTTCTAACCGCCACAAGCGAAAGTCACTAAACCGCTAGCCTGCTAGTTACGGTAGTAATCAACCACCTGAATAGTACTAGGTGGTTCATTAGCTGCCAGAGACAGTTGAAAACTGTTCCCGCCATGCATCTCTACAGATGAACCACCACGTCCTGTTACACTCACCCCCTCAATCTTATCGAAGGTTCGTGACTCGCTGTAATGCATGACAACGATCAAGTCCACGTCTTGGTTGGCTGACAACTCGAACTGACAAATACCGGTCAGGCAATACACATCCAAGCTTCCGTCTTGGTAGTGCACATTTTCTACGTTCTTTATCGGCTGCGCCGTGATCAGCAGTTCTTCACCACACCCTGCCAGCATTGCCGCACCAACCATTGCGGCCAACATCATTCGTTTCACACACCCTCCGTTAACTTTTACCTTTCACACCATGAATATCACATCAATAATTGCCAAAGTGCAAGCCGTGACTTGCCAAAACTTATAGCCGCAAGCCGTTATCCACCAATAAAAAAAGCGCCAGTTAAAACTGACGCCTTTTATCCTGTCTATAGCTTGGATGGTTCAGAGAATTAGTGCTGCGGTGTTAGAGACTTCGCCTCTTCTTCCTTCTCCAACTCTTCACCTTTGTTGATCAGTTTGGCAATCACTTTCGACAGGGCCAAAGTGACAAACGCCATCACAACCGCCAGTACCGCAAGGTTAAAGAAGTAGCTGGCATAAACATTCTCAATCAGTTCCTGGGTGAGCTCCACATCCTTTGGCAAGGCTATGCGGGTAGAGATAACCGCTGCCAAAATACCACTGAGTGACAACGCAACAGAGCGCAGGCCGATAGAGAATGCAGACAGGTAACGTGGAACCATCTCAAAGATAAAGCCAGCACCCAGCGCACCGACAATCAATTCTGCCAATGACTGGAAGAAGTGCACCCACAAGATCCAATCAGCCGAAATCTTGCCATTGTCACCTACAAAATTCGTTGATAGCCCTAACAGCGAGAAAGCAATGGCACTGAAGATGAATGCCGCAGAGAACTTAGTTGGAATTGATGGTGAGATACCTTTTTTCTCTAGCCAACCATAAATAAAAATTACCGGACCGCCCAATACAAAACACCATAGCGGGTTGAATGCTGCATTTGATTCAGGGCGAATTGGGATCAAACCAAATAGATGATCACCCATCAAGTTGATGGCATAAATGTTCATCGACGTTAACATCTGACCATAGTAGAAATAGAACACGATCATGATGAAAATAAGGATCAACACTCCACACATTTTGTATTTGAAGGCTGTTGAGGCTCGGGTAATTTCGAAAATGAAATAGCCAATGGCACCAATACCTAATGCGTACAATAGGTATTTACCTTCATCGAGGTTCGAGAATACCCAGAATACCAAGCCCAACATCACTGCCGACCCAAGTACAAAAGCACCCCATACCTTGATTGATACGGAACGACGGTCAATATCATTACCGACAGCCACAAAGCGGTGACGGAATAGCACGAAAAGTACAAGAGTGATCGACATCAACCCAGAGGCAATATAAAAGTTCCCTTGGTAGGCCAGGAAAGCCACCATGAAGGGGAAAAGGTATTTTGACGCGAACGAACCTAAGTTATTGATCGAGTAATTAACTGTCAGGCCTTGCTGGAATGAGTCACGGTTATCTGCAGCATAGGAATTCCCCAACAAGACCGTTGGGCTGGTTGCGGAAAGGCCCCTTGCATAACCAATAAGCGCGATAGCAAAAATACTCAAAGGGACATTCAAAGTACTTGCACCGGTACCAAGTGTAAAGAAACCGATGGTATAGACGGTATAACCAATATATACCGCGCGGAATGAGCCAATATACCGGTCAGCGACAAAACCACCTACGGCTGAGAAAACAGGCCCAACGGCACCGAAGGCACCCATCATCATGATGGTTTCCGCCTCACTGTAATTGAGCTCATCAAGGAAGAACTTGGTAAGTAGAACGTAGGTGCCATAGAAAGCAGCGCCCCAAAGGAACTGCCTTAAGATAAGTACTCTGGCAATAAAAGGGAATCTAGAATTTGCGTCTTGCATATTATACTCCTTCAATATTATGCACTGCACAAACTAGCAATTTGCAACTATTAATTTCATGATCAAAAGCAACTTATTCAACATATCACCTATGGTGTGCGCACTTTTTTGCATATCTGTGACATTGATATAAGAATGGTCACTAACATGTTGATTAAGAAAGAAATAAATAAACCATTGGTATGTTTTTCGTTCTCTATCTAAGTGCTTTTTGTATGATGAATATTACTTTCAGCTAACTAACAGCGCATTTATTGACCAAAACGCACTCAGGACAGTATTTTCATGTGGCGGAGTGGCTACAAAGAAAAAAAGCTAGCAATATGCTAGCTATTTTAATTCGGCGCCCAAAAGACTATGGCAACTGTTTATAAAACAAAAGCGTCGCGTCCAATTGACCTGCCGAACTCATCGCAAAGGCTGGTATTTCGCCAGCGAGTTGGAAGCCCAGCGCGGTATACAACTTCGCGGCGACATCGCCCTTGCGTGTATCTAATACCAATAGACTTCGGCCAAGTTTAACCGCCATCTTTTCCACACAGTCCATCAGGGCCCTTCCTACCCCGTTGCCTCTTTGCTGAGGTAAAACCATCAACTTTTCTATTTCTGCTCGATGGCTGCCATTAGCTTTCTGACACAGTGCCAGTTGGACCACACCAACAACTTTCTCGCCCTGTTTGGCAATAAATAGGCGTCGCTCGCCTTTTGCTATCTCCTCTTCGACACTATGCCAATAAGAAATAGCTTCCACTTTTTTTAATGGGGGTAGAAATCCGATTGAGGCACCATCATTTACACACTCAATTAATAATTCGATGAGCCCCTGTTCAACCTCCGTGGTTGTATATATCTCCTGAACATCCATGCAACCTTCTCCCAATGCTATCCACTAGCTGTCCAATAGAATGGATAATAACCAATCTGACATGACATCGCGTTACTGACAAGCACAATCCTTACTTCCCACTGTAGCTTTATCGGCAAAGGGAGTATAACAACGGCTTATTAATTCATTGTGATACGTGGTCTGTCACATTATCATCGGCATCGTACACATACCCCAACAGGATAAAAATAATGAAAGGTATTCTTTCTGTTCAGTCACATGTCGTTTATGGGCACGCAGGAAACAGCTCCGCCGTATTTCCCCTTCAACGTATGGGATTTGAAGTTTGGCCAATTCATACCGTCCAATTTTCAAACCACACCCAGTATAAAGAAGGCTGGACTGGACGAGCATTTGCTGCAGAAGATATCACCAGCCTAGTATCTGGCATGGCTGCCATTGGACAGCTAGAAAACTGCGAGGCTGTGCTCAGTGGCTATCAAGGCAGTGCAGAACAGTGCCTTGCCATCGTTGATACCGTCAAAAAAGTTAAAGCGGCCAACCCTAAAGCACTGTATGTTTGTGACCCTGTCATGGGTGCACCAGACAAAGGCTGTATCGTGGCCCCGGGGATTGCCGAGCACCTGATCAATACCTTGATGCCTATGGCTGACATTATCGTGCCTAACCAGTTCGAACTGAGCCAATTTACGGAAATGGAGATAAACTCTCTTGAAGACGCGATTAAAGCTTGCCAAGTAGCACTTGAAAAAGGCCCTAAGATGGTTTTGGTCAAACACCTGCATAGCATTTCAAGTGAGAGTTTCTCGATGATGCTAGCCACCCAGGAAGGCTGCTGGCTTGCCCAACGTCCTCACCTTGAGTTTGACAAGCAACCTGTTGGTGTCGGCGATCTTATTTCCGCCCTATTTACTGGCCAATACCTGGCAAAAGGTAATGCTGAGGCGGCATTCAGCCATTGCAATGACGCCTGCTATGCCGTGCTAAAAGAAACCTCGCAACGCGGGGAATGGGAACTGCAGACGATTGCCGCTCAGAACGAGATTGTCGCCCCTTGTGAGCACTTCCCTCTAGAAGCGCTATAACGGCCTATCCAACAACAATCAACGCAGTTATAACCTCAGTTGACCTGCGTTGATTGTGATTAGAACCGACAGTTTGGCGCCCGCCTCAGGCCACTGACTGCGGAACCCTAGACTTATAAAGAAGACGTTCGAATACGTCTGCAGGCAAAGGCTTGCTGTAGTAATAGCCCTGACCGTAGTCACACCCGTTCTGAATTAAAAAGTCGGTATGCCACTTTGTTTCAACCCCTTCCGCAACCACTTGAATATTTAACGCTTTGGCCATTGCAATGATGGCACTTACCAGTTCGCGGTTCGGCTCGTTCTGATCAATGTCGATCAAAAAAGATCGATCTATCTTGAGCTTGTCGAATGGAAACTTTTGCAAGTAGCTTAATGCAGAGTACCCTGTACCAAAGTCATCAATCGTTAGCTCGACCCCTTCGTCCCGTAATGCATTAAGCAAGGTGACAACCTCTTGGGTATGGCTGAACAGCAGACTCTCCGTCACTTCAATATCCAATCGATTGGCAGGCAATCCCGAGGCTATTAGCCCTTGTTTGAGTTGAGAAAACAGCTTGTCGCAGTACCTGAACTGTACGCTAGAAAAGTTAATCGAGATCTTCATTGGCATAATACTCTGCCAGCGAGCCGCTTGTTGACAAGCCTGGGAGATCGCAATCTCACCCAGCCGGTGGATCAGACCATTCTTTTCTGCCAATGGAATGAATTCTTCCGGTGAGATAAAGCCAAGTTTGTCGTCATGCCAGCGCATGAGGGCTTCCGCCCCAACGATCCGATTCGTTGCCAAATCAAAGATGGGCTGATAATACATGACGATATCGTCATTATTGATAGCCTGGCGAAGCCGTCCGTCCAGATCCAACGTCCGTAGGGCATCTGTCATCATACTGGTTTCGTAAAACCGATAGGCATTACGGCCATCCTGCTTCACCCAATACATTGCCGTATCGGCAGCGGCCAGCAATTGGTGGGTATTGGTACCGTCTTGCGGGTAAATTGACATGCCGATACTGGCGGTGATGAAGAACTCTTGATTCTTCCAGGTGAAAGGATGATCAAACAACGACAGAATTATCGATGATAATGCTTGAGCATAGTTCTCGTCGCTAAGATTAGGAATAATCAGTAGGAACTCATCTCCTCCCAAACGGGCCAAGACACTTGAATCTTCAATCGCCGACAGCAGACGCTGGCTGCTCTCTATCAAAATAGAGTCACCGGCCAAGTGCCCCAATGTATCATTGATTTGTTTGAAATTATCGAGGTCAATGAACATGACGAGCACCTTGCTGTCATTCTCGATTGCATCCGCAACAATCCGCTCTAATTGCTCATTGCCATACTTGCGGTTGGGAAGCCCCGTGAGAGCATCATGAGTCGCTTGGTAAGCTAATTTCTGTTCGGACGCCTTTCTCAGGTCAATTTCTTCTACTAATCTCTCGTTCTTCACAGCAAGCACCCGCTGCTGTTTATGAGATTCTTCAAACTTTGTTCTTAAAATCACATTCGCGTTATTTATATTAAACGTGTAAAACAACCCCACGATAACAGGTACAGCAAGGAAAGAAATGCCTGCAACAAACCATCCAGACGTAAAAATATCTTTATCATTGACCGGGGAAAACCACCCTTTTAGTTGGTAAGGCGTGTTTTCGATAGGTAACTCGAAAAAAATAATATTCGACTGCTCAATATTTTCTTCGCTAATTGAGTTCCACACCAAAATATCATCAGACGCAGAAGAAAGAAGCATACGGCTTTGGCTTCCTTCATATTCTTGCGCAGTAAGTTGCTCAATAATAACTAAAATATTAATATCGGCAATCAGGTAGGCAACAGGCCTGCCTGAATAGTACACAGGTTGGTATATTTCAATGCGGGGGTTATTTTGTTCCTTGCGACTATGTATTACATGCGTTCCTTCTGCTGAGTTTTGCAGCCTGTCAACATCAACCTGCAATTGAATATTTTCAGCCGTATCGACAATCACGTCCCCATCGTAGCCAGCCAATATAAAGCGCTCATATACTGGTATCTTATTGACCAACTTGGTTTTGACCAATTTATTTAATTCATAATCAAGTTTCATCAAACTTGCGCCAAGCCCATACTCCATCGACATTCCCGACGCCAAGTTAGCAAAGAAGGTCGTCATGGCTCGGTCTGTCGTTAAATCAGACACTTCCTCGCTGGTAACGCTGAAAAAATACTCAAGCATGCTGGCATAGCTTTGTACTTTGAGCGTCAATTCACGGTGCTGAGACTCATTGAGTCTTGTTTGACCGAGGTTGGTAACCGCCAAAATCAACATCAAATATGCCGCTAGCAAGACTGCAGCGATAATGATCAGATTACTACTTGACAGTTTTTGTATCCGTTTATTCATAAATCAGCTTCATTGCTTTTTCTAAAGTAGTCGCCATAATAATAAAACACCGATGGATAGTGCCTTTCTATAAGTTTATGATAAGTACCATCATTTCTAATCTTAGTTAAATATTCATTAAATGCATGGCGTAATTCAGGACTATTTTTCCTAAATGCTGCAGCCATTCTTTGATCTTGTGATATTGGTCCAATAACTTTGATATCCCCAGGCCACTTTTCAAGCGCAATTAAAGTATCAGCGACATCCAATAGTGTCGTTTCGGCATCATTATTTAAAATGGCCGGAACCATTTCATTTAACTTTCGACCAGGTTCAGGAAGAATGATATTTGCCCCTGTCTCGTATAAATTATATAAATTCGGGTCTAAACAAGAATGTTCCATCGCCAGCACATCTTTATCGTCAATCAAGTCCTTAACGATATTAATATCTTTGTTTATATCGCCAGTTGGCTTGATGGGCGTTAATGACGAATCCGCCCTAGCCACCAGCCAAACCGCTGAAGGAAAGTAATCAACAGAAAAATCCACCAACTCTTCGCGCCAGTCTAATACTGTCGCCCCGTTAGCAATAATATCGCCTTGAATGGATCCCTTTTCGCCAAGCTCTATCCTGTTATTCAAATAAAGGGCATCTTGGCCGGTCAACTTTCCGACCACATCATTCCATTGTGCGGGCACATACTCATATTTGACCCCAAGGAAGTCAGCAAACCCTTTTACGATCTCGACATCTAAGCCGCTAAGTGATTCAAAATCATCCGTTTTAATATAAGAAACGAAGTTTGCATACGGAACGCCAATGTGTCGTATTACGCCCCGCTCTTTGATTTCAGCCAGATCACCGGCCAAAGCCAATGAGCTCAGCATCGCTCCCATCGTTGTAGCTGTTGCTACAAGCAAGCAGCGTAAATAGTGCTTCGCCTTTGTCATGAAACCCCATCCTTTCACCCGTGAAGTACAAAAAAACGCCCAGCGAACTGGGCGTTTGAGCTTAAGCCTGAATCATATCTTTGTATAAGTGCTTAATCGCCTTGACCAGCCCCTTTACGTCTTTCTCGTCATGGAATAAGTGGGTCGAAATCCGCAACGCCTGGGTCGCCTCATCATCATCTAGATACAGCTTGAAGTTGGTCGTCCTGATAATGTAACCATACTCTTCGCGCAGCCTGTCCCTGAACAAAGTCAAGCGATCACCGTTATTCACATCTAACGGAAACGGATTAAAAGTCGTTAAGCCACTGTCTAGCCCTTCGACATCCGGAGAGAAAATGAGAGCCTGGGGTAAAGCATCGGAGAGTTGGCTTTTGCATATCTTACTTAAGTACAACACGCGAGACTCAATACGACGACGACCAATTTCGTCCCACATTTTGCAGCTGTCCGCCAACGCTTGTTTGGCCGGATAATTATCATTACCGATATACTGCATCTGCAATTGAGTACCGAGGTAGCCGGCATGGGAAAGCGAGGAATTAACATACCAAAGTGGATTGTCACGGTTTGGCCAATATTCATCCAGCCTTGTCGCATTATCCCTCACATACAAAATTCCCGTTGCTCCGGGACCACACTGCCACTTATGGCCTGAGCCCGCATAAAAGTCACAATCAATATCATGGAAGTCGAGATCCAGCATCCCAATGGTATGTGCACCATCCACCAGCGTCGGCACCGCATATTTTTTCGCCAGCTTGCAAATTTTCTTGGCCGGAAGGCGTGTACCGGTCTTGTAAGTGATGTGAGAGAAAACAATCAGCCTTACATTGCTGTACGCATTAAGTGCTTTTCTGAACGCCCTAACATAATCCTGATCTGAAACGGTTTCAGTGCCTGTGTATGCCGGCAACTCAACCTCAACCACCTCTACGCCATAACGCTGCTTGACAACATTCAACGGAGACGTGGCTGCAACGTGTTCATGATGGGTTGTCAGAATCACATCACCCGGCTCAAAATGAAGGCCGTTGATAATCGAGCACATGCCGTCTGTGGTGTTACGACTTAAGATTATCTCGTGCGGATCAGCACCGAAACCTGCGGCGATACTTTCCACCATTTCTGAAACATACGGCCAACCACCAAACTTACCGTCCATATCCCAGGGGTGTTTAGCCACAGTCCTGTTATTCTTATCATAGGCCTGCAGCACCGGCTTAGGCATCGACCCCGTTGTCCCTATATTCATGTAGGTCGAGTTATCGTCAAGGATGAACTGACGCCTCACTTCCCGCCAAAAATCAGCCTCGTTACCACCAGAGTGAAACGAAGACCAGTCAGTGGTTTCTTCAGTAGCGCTTGCCTGTCCGCTAAAAAGCGTACTGCCAACCCCTGCAACGGCAAGCCCGGTGGTGGTTTTCAAAAATTGTCTGCGCTTGTAATTTGTCAGATCAGTATCTGAATGACTCATTAATATCTCCCTGTGCCACGCACAATTTTGTCGAGAACAATTTACAATCCTGTCAATAAAATCACAAAACATTACCAATTGTAATTATTCTTTTCTGAAATACCGAGCAATATCAAACTATCCCTGTGCAAATACAATCCGTCATTTTACTAAAAAGCCATACCATGATGGCTGTGTTCAATTTTCTGCACAGCTGTATAAATAATTAGACTATAAAAACCTGAAAGACATAATTTATGTAGTATAGAGCTATGTACCGGGCCTTTCTGGTCAGCACCCTGCACATAAAACGCCCATTCTTTTGGGCGTTTCTAAAGGATGTAAACTATATAGCAGGGTAAAGTACTAGTTTTTATCATCAGTATCGCAATAAGCTTCAAAGGCCTCTTCTGTGCTGTCTATCCCTTCGCGTTCAGCCAATTCCCACGGTCTTTCGCACTGAGCGGTTTTTGCACACCAGACATATCCTGCAGAGCTCTTACAACCATGCTCATCCTCATCAGCCCCCACAACCGACTCGGAAGAATCATTGCAGCCAACAAATAGGACACTGCCAAACAACAACACTACCCCCACTCGCGAACGAGTTAAAAAACGATACGTCATACACAAGCTCCAAGAGATCATTATGATTATCCCCAAGCAAGTTCAAGATACAGAGACCTTCGGGAGGGTGTCAGCCCTCTGAATCCTAGACCTTGAGGTAACTTGGCTATAAGTATATACCGAGAGGAATCCCGACAAGTTAGGCCGTACAAATCAGACGGTGAAGAACGTAATATTTGCTTATTAAACAAGCAATTAATCCTGCATCCTGACTTAAAATGTGACAAAGCCAGCAAAAATGTTCATTTAGCATTGCGAGAAAAGCTGCGCGGGCTTATCGTTGCTTTGTAATCAGTGACTTAGTTGACTAGACTTTTATAGTAACTATGTAAAATGCTAGGCGAGCATCGTATAATGGTATTACCTCAGCTTCCCAAGCTGATGACACGGGTTCGATTCCCGTTGTTCGCTCCAAATCAATTTGACACTGTGAAGTAAGATGACATGCGGTGGTGGCGGAATTGGTAGACGCGCTAGCTTCAGGTGCTAGTGTCCGCAAGGACGTGAGGGTTCAAGTCCCTCCCTCCGCACCAATCTTACTTATCGGTAAATCCCTCTTTTTTGCTCTCAGCTTTAACATCACCCTCTACTTTGCTGCCTTTTGATTTTTATCAATCCTTGCTGGAAATATCTTGGAGCAATATCACACAGGTTGCACATCCTGACCACTAAGCTTTTTGTACACTCAACAACCTATACAAGGAGGGTGTGATGGCTTATTTAATTGTCTGCTGTGATGGAACCTGGAACGATCCAGACAACAGGGACGGTGACGTGTTGTCTCCAACTAACGTAAAGCAATTTTTCGACTTTATCCCGGAGATACCCGATACCCAATATACGCGCTACCAAGCAGGTGTGGGCACCGATGGCGGCCTCGATAAAATTACCGGCGGAATCTTCGGTTTTGGTATTTCCGAAGACATTCGTGACTGTTACCAATGGATTGCTGACAAATATAAGCCCGGAGATAAAATCGTATTAACCGGGTTTAGCCGAGGTGCATATACCGCTCGAAGTCTTGCGGGGATAATCTGCCAGCTCGGCATCGTAGCCCTGCACCGCCACAGCGAGTCCGATTGGGATGAAATCATTAAAACCATATACAAGGAGGGATACAGAAACAAAGAGTCCGCGATTTTTTTAAGAGCTCATCACGACATTGAATTTCTGCCCCACTCAGATAAGGTCTTCTTCCTGGGCGTTTGGGATACCGTTGGCGCACTGGGGATCCCGGACGACAAAGCAATTGCAAATCTTTTTGATAACCCCAAAAAATATCAATTCCATGATGTCAAACTCAGCCACAATGTTGCACACGCCCGCCATGCTGTTGCGATCGATGAGCAACGTGGTAGCTTCACCCCAACGTTATGGAAAGATGATGTAGCTGATCCTCACCCTTCCATGAGCCAGCTATGGTTCCCTGGCGTACACAGCGATATTGGTGGTGGGTATAAAGAAGACGGGCTATCTAATATCGCTCTGATATGGATGATCGATGAGCTGCAAAAAGTCGCAACCGATCTGCAATGGCACAGCAATATGATCGCGCAAGTGATACCTAATCCCGCCGATGAACTACACAATTCCCATGTCGGCATGATGAAGGTCCTGGTCACAGCGCCTAGAAACATTCCGTGTTTTGATCAACAAGCAGCCAGCTTCCATGAATCAGCACTATCAAGGCGTGAAAACCCTCCGCGCAAGCAGGGATCTTACCGCACCACCCGCCCGATTTCGCCCGGCAGCCCGGTAACACTGGATATCTACGCCAAACATCCGTGGTCATGGACAGGCATCTACCTTGAGGAGGGCAAATCCTATCGCTTTACTGCCCGGGGACAGTGGGTGGATAAAAATATCTCTTGCGGTCCAGCCGGAACCAATGACGGGAAGTTTTACTTTGGCGAACTGGCCCATCTAGCCAGCGAAGCATTAGGCGTACTAGAAAAAGCCTACAAAAGGTTACTGGACAAACCTGATGCAAACTTCATGTTAACCAAACGAAATGAAGATGCCCCCTACTTCTGTTTGATGGGAGCAATTGCCAATGGTGGTAACCCAAATACCGATGGTACACATAGCCCACTCAGAGAGTTTTCGATAGGGGAAGGTACCACTATCACTGTGAAAAAGTCAGGCTACCTATATTGCTACCCAAATGACGCATGGGGATTCTACGGTAACAACCGCGGATACGTAACACTGAAAGTGGAAGAGTATTAATCATTAAACTGGAAAAGGCATAATTCTCAGAAAACCAAGTAACATATACAGCGCTTAATCTTAAGTTTGCTTGTTTTTTATAGAGGGCGCAAACTGCGCCCTTTCACCCCACATCTGCCACATTACAACTTCTAGGCACGGCTTGCCGTCGATAGCCAGGCACCGGCCC
Source organism: Photobacterium gaetbulicola (assembly GCF_003025515.1). Classification (NCBI taxonomy): domain Bacteria; kingdom Pseudomonadati; phylum Pseudomonadota; class Gammaproteobacteria; order Vibrionales; family Vibrionaceae; genus Photobacterium; species Photobacterium gaetbulicola. The sequence continues at coordinate 29,122 of NZ_PYME01000040.1, forward strand.
CGATAAAGACACCGCCAGTTAACCGGTTAAATAACCTAGCCCTACCAGAGGCAAATATCCAACTAGATGATTTCGCCCCCAAATAGGCATAGAACAGAAGCCAAGAAAACTCCAAAACAACAAATGTCGAAGCAAAGACGGCATATTGCAAAAACAGATCTTCTGATGGATTGATGAACTGAGGAAAAAGAGCGGTAAAGAATAAAATCGCTTTGGGATTACTGGCACCGACAATAAAGCCACTAGCAAAGTGATGAGGGAATCTGCAACTTGAGACGGTGCCCGCCTCCAGCTCTGAGTAACTGTCTTGCTTGGATACTAGCGCCTTTATACCGAGATAAACTAAGTAGCCCGCGCCTACCCATTTGATGAGACTAAAGATAACTTCTGAAGACGCGATAATCACACCTAACCCAGTAAACGACAGGGTCAATATTAAAGTTATCGCCGTAAGGCTGCCTAGCGCGGTATAAGCACCGACCATCCAGCCACTTGTGACTCCTCTCGTCATGCATAATAACGAACTCGGTCCTGGTGAGGCAGTAAGCACCAACACGGCCAGCACATAATATACCCAGACTTCACCTACCATATGGAAACTCCTTTTCCCGTGTCGCAATTACCCGCTATGACGGCTTAGGGTAATTCCCGTTGCTACCGGTTCTCTTGACATAATAGTGATTCGTAAAAACAGACTTCTCGTTCCCGGCCCTGTATATGAATGGTCCTATTTTCAATATAGCTCAGGCCCAATTTCATAATCACAGACTTCGACATCTAACCAGTACCCTAACGGCCCTACGCTATCTTCAAAATTAGGAAAACTGACAGCGCCAATGATATCGTCATTGCCCTTTTCCGTGATTGCATAAACAATCCTTTTTTTTCAATAAATTGTGTTTCATGAGACTGAATCCAGCTAACGGCCATTTCTAACTCGTAAGGATGAGGAATATTGGCGGTCATTTCAGCAATCAGTTTATTTCCTGCGAGGGCGGCTACTCGCTTGTAGTCTCCAATCCGAAACGGTCTTAATATCAACCTTTCCGTTTCAATATTATCTCGCATCCCATACCGCCTATTTAACCATCACAGCCAATTTATGCTTCTCGCAAAACGTCCACCACTATTAACATAAAATAACCTAGCGACAAATATGAATTTCTCTAACCCATGGTTTTGGCACATACATAAACCTATTCTACCGACATCAAAAGGACGACTGATTCAGGAAAGAAGCCCTTTATACCCACGTGACTCCAAGTCAGTTGGGTAAATATACTGAGCGGAATTTAAATGAGAAACCGAAATATCTTTGTCATTGCATTGTTTGCTGGCTTTACGACATCTGCCTACGCGCTTGACAACTCACGCATCAACGGCGACATCTCAATCAATACGGGTTATGCGACCTCAAACTCAAACTTGAATCCAAACGGCGATAAAACGCTAAGCAGCCTAGATGATCGGGTATCTCATACCAATAACTATTTCGCAGCACCACTGGGGAATATTCGTTATGCCTTAGATAGCAACCATACTCATGCTGTTTATCTTGGTACATCTCGCGATGACCTCGCCGTCGGCACCCTGGCATTCGAGCTTGGCTATCAATATAACTTCACCAACGGCACACAGCTAGATATTGCTTACCTTCCAACCGTACTGCCAGACGAGGTATGGGCTAACCCGTACTTAACCAGTGAAGAAAGGCAAACTACGGATATCGACGGCAATGCATTCCGTTTGAAGTTATCGAACCTGCTTAATACCGGCGTATCGCTTGATATGGCATACGCCACTGCAACAATTGATGATGAGCAAATTACGGAAAGCACCTTATTCCGTGACAGTGCAACTTTCTATCTAAAAGGCCAGCACCTTTCCATGCTCGATCAGCGTTCAGGATTAATCACAGCGTTCAGCTACACCGATCATAACGCAGAGGGTAAAGCCGCTTCATACAACAAGTATAAGGTTGAGATGACTTACTTCCTTCATTCGTCCGCTTACTCTTTAGCGCTAACGGGAAGTTATGCTTACCGTCAATTTGATGCAGTAAACCCTCTTTTTGACACACTGCGTAATGATGATGTGATGCGTTTGTTTTTGGCTTACGAGTACAAAGACATTCCAGGCTGGGACAACTGGAGCGTTACCTCACTCGCTGGCAGCACGGTAACAAGCTCGAATATCGACTTTTATAAAAACAATAATTTTCTAATGACTGTGGGCCTCAATTACCAATTTTAATTAAAAGCAGTTGCTCACTGCCATCAGTACTACCACAAAGGAACAGGTAGAATTTCAGTGACCAAATCCTCGTTAAAGGACCATAACGAGCCATTAGGAATAATTCAAACGTCTCAATATGTTCAAGCTTCTCAAGCAGGAATACACCATGCCTGTTGGTATTCTTGCCATTATTTTTTTCCAGCTCATCGGTGATGAGCTGCTAAGTAATGGGTTATCCCCAGCGCCATATATGCTCACAACAGGTATTTTATTTTATGTGGCCATGACAACGATCTTTGCCGTTGTCCGCCACTCAGATGTGCTTGCAATTAAGCTCGGGGACCCCTTTGGCACCCTGATACTAACCTTGTCAGTCATCTTGCTTGAAGTGATTATGATCTCCTCGGTCATGCTTACTGGCGAATCAAACCCGGTACTGGCTAGAGATACCATGTTTGCTGTTGTCATGGCCGTTCTAAATGGCTTTGTCGGTATTACGCTTCTGATTGGTGGGATGAAGTACCATACCCAAACATACAATCTCGAGGGGTTAAAAGCTTACCTGGTAGCGATAATTCCACTGGCAATGCTGAGCTTGGTCCTGCCAAATTTCACCAGCATGGACGCATTTGGCAACATGTCGGCAATTCTAACCTGGACTCTGGTTCTTGCCTCAATTGCCTTATACGCATTATTCCTATTTATTCAAACGCGAAGCCATACCCACTTTTTCATCGATGCCGATCGCAATGATAATCGTGATAGCCAGTACCCACCGCAAAGCGGTACCTACCATACCATCATGCTGGTAGGCTACCTGGTTGTCGTTATTTTGCTGGCTAAAAGCTTAGCCATTCCGATTAATGACGGAATAACCGAGCTTGGTGCGCCAGCTGCACTGGGCGGCTTGGTCGTTGCCTTGATCATCTTGGCTCCAGAAGCTGTAGGGGCAATTAAGGCCGCAGTTAGCAACCACCTCCAACGTGCCATGAACCTATTCTTTGGCTCGGTGTTGGCAAGCATTGCCCTGACCGTCCCGGCAGTACTATTGATTTCAACCATAATCAATGAGCCGATACGTCTAGGGTTGGAGCCGGCTGAGATGGTTCTGCTGGTAGCCACCCTATTGATGACCAGTGTCAGTTTCAGCAGCGGAAGAACTAACTCACTCAACGGCGCAACTCACCTCATCCTCTTCTTCGCTTATCTCATCTTGATGTTTGATTGAGCGACCTCGTTCACCAGCGCGAGCTCAGGACTCTATTATGCAACAAATAATCACAGCTATCTGGCTACAAGATTTTGATTCTCTGCAGGTAGTCAACCCAATAAACATCTTGTTATTACTACTTGGAATGGTGTTATTTATAGAGTCCAGTTTTGTGCTTTTACCGCTCCCAGGAGTAGGCTTGGGACTCTTCGTTGGTGGTCTGGTTAGCACAGGAGCGGTTGACTTTTACAGTGCGGTGGCCCTTTTAACAACTGCCAGCTCTCTAGGTACCTTATTCGCTTATCTTCAAGGATATTGGCTGCTTAACAGCAAGCTTATAAGCCGGGCCCCAAAGCCCCTGCCAGCGAATTCCCTATCTAGAGTAAAAATGTTCCTGGATAAATATGGATCTCTCCTTCTTTTCGTCTCCCTCTTTATGCCGTACATGCGGGTAATAACCCCGCTGTTAATGGGCGCGACCCAATTGAGTTTTACTCGCACGGTATTAATTAGCGTTACCAGCTCAATAATATGGTCCATGACCCTGCTCAAAATTGGCGGTTGGTTTATGCAAAAGCCTCACCTGGTTGTCTATCAAGAGTCAATCACCCGGTGGTTCTTAATCAGCAGTTTTCTCCTGCTGGTTACGGCATTGATTACCCTGTTGTTACGCAGGATAACGCTCAACGACTCTCGAAGAACACCAAACTCTGTTAATCACAAGGGATAAATTATGGCACTTATTTCAACGCCACTGCATTCAGCGGCGGCCGAGAAGCTATACGATCAATTTCTTCATTGTATTGCGACAAATGACACTGACAGACTGCTTGATAGCATTCAAAACACGGATCCTACTGTCCTGCCGTCTGTGTTCAGGAAACTGACGGACAAGGAACGCGTCGTAACGTGGGTTCTACTTAACCAAGGCGCCTCCCAAGTTGCAGCTAATTTGCTCGATCTTTTTACGGAAGATGAACAGCGCCTTCTTGTCAGCCTTCTTCCCACCCACGTCATTGTGTGCATGTTTCGATATTTGCGCTCATCAGACAGACGCCGGCTCATCAATGAACTTCCGTCGGAGATAAAGCTTCAATTAAAGCAGGCTTTGCCGGACAGCTGGCGCAATGAAGAAAATGCCGCATTATTTTATTCACCCGACACTGTTGGCGGGATCTGTAAAAGCGAAATATTAAAGCTCGGCGAGGACGCTAGTGTTGCTGACTTGGCCAATATGCTCCATACAGAAGAGCAGGATTCTGAGCTATTGGAGTGGCGCTATGTCTATTTGCATGATGCCCTGGGCTGCTACCTTGGCGCCGTGAAAATTAGAGATGTACTGCTTCTTACTTATGATGAAAAACTCATCAATCATCTTGACCGAACTATTCCGGCTGCATTGCCAGAGCAAGATATTCATTCATTGAAAAGTATCCTCGATACCACCTTGCACCCCGTTATCCCGGTTGTTAGCGAACAAGGGTTTCAAATCGGGGTCATCGGGACCACTCAATTAAACAAGGCGCTATATGATTACTCCAATCAGCAACTGCTAGAGCAGTCTGGCGTATTCGGTGGAGAGGAATTTCGCAATATGTCAATTCTCTCACGCAATCTGCGCCGGCTGGCCTTCCTGCTCCCCTCGGTAGTATTGAGCTACGCCGCAGTTTCGATTATTGCCGCTTTTGAACCAATCATTGAGCAAATCGCCGTGCTGGCGGCTGTCTTGCCTTTGGTTGCCAACCTATCCGGAGCCGCAGGTAACCAGGCCGTTGCCGTATCTATTCGCGAACTCACCGTCGGCCACATTTCATCGAAGGACAGCTTGTATGTCATTGCAAAAGAGCTCCCTATTGGCGCCCTCAATGGCCTGGTTATAGGCGGAGTGATCACATTGCTGACCTTGTTCAATCACGGTAGTGAATACATCGGCCTGCCTTTGCTTATCGGCGCGGCCTACACAGTTTCATCAATGCTGGCCGTTATGATTGGCGGAGCATTACCATTACTGCTGAAACGCATTAATCTCGACCCTGCAATGCTCTCAAGCCCGGTTTTAACCACCTTAACCGATGCCATCTCTTTTTTTAGCGTGCTGTATCTAGCGCAAACATTCTTGCTTTAAATTAATCGTTTGAGGATGACAACCATGCATTTTGAAACTCTTTTAACCTATTTGACTCTGACCGTTATCGGCCTGCTTCCAATGATGAACCCACCCGCTGCCGCAACCGTCTTGCTGGGATTAAGCAAAGGCAAAGACAAGAAATATATCGTCACACAGGCAAAATCAGTCGGTATTAACCTGTTCGTTGCCCTGTGTGTTACCTTCTTTATCGGTTCATCCGTTTTAGAACTCTTCAACATCTCAATTCCCAGCCTGCGCTTAGGCGGCGGTATCATCATCGTTGCAATTGGCTTCAATATGCTCTTCCCCCGCCCTGAAGTTAGCAATAATGATCCGGGCCAGGAATCTATCGCACTGGTGCCATTAACCATTCCGTCATTATGTGGCCCAGGTACTATGGCACTGATCATTAGCTTGGCAGCACAGATCGCCACCTATGAAAATCATGTCAGTATGACGAGCGTCTACAGCGGGGTGGTGATAGGCTTTATGATTGTTTCGCTCATTGCGGCTTTTACACTAAGCATGGCATACCCTCTTCTGAAAGCGCTCGGGCAAAATGGCATCAATGCTTTTACGCGAATTATGGGCTTCCTGCTGATATGTATGGGCGTCCAGTTCTTTACTCTTGGCATTGAAGAAACCGTTCAAGTAATTCATCAACTGTTATAGGCCTACCTTACCTAGCAATAATTGCAACCTCTCGATGTAGAGCATAGTTTCTGCAAAATCAATCCACACCTGTCGCCCCAACATGACTGCAGGGGCGACAGGTAAGTCGTCTCTAGCACCTCGAGGTAGGCAAATTCATCTCCATCCCATTCTTCCCGCTACAGCCATCCCTTCTGCCAACATTGGAATCTCCGTTTTTTTCAAATATTCTTATAGTTAAGAGTAGAAGGACGTTCTCATGCCAATCAGAGACAGGAGTGTGCAGTGAAAGAGTTTCGTGACTTAGATTTAAACTTGCTCAAGCTACTGCAAGCGGTTGTGAAAACGCGCAATACTCACGCAGCTGCGGATATGCTTGGTATTTCGCAAACCAGTGTGAGCCGTGGGATGGCAAAACTAAAAGAGGCTTTCGGCGAGCAGCTTTTTATCAGAAAGGCCCATGGGGTTGAACCTTCGGAGTTGGCAGAAAAACTTGATGAAGCCATCGATGAGATGTTCACCCCCTTGGTTAAAGTAGTGGAGTCATATCAAGATTTCGATCCGGAAAAGTTTGATGGCAATATCAGCATCGCCATGAATATCTTCTTCCTTGAACTTCTCGGGGATGGAATTTATCAGGCACTCAAAACGGTACTGCCCAAGGCAAACTTCAAGCTTATTTATTGGCAGGATGACACTTTGGCCGAAATGCTCAGCGGTAATGTCGATTATATGATCCATTTTGGGGCGTTTCCGCTACCGCAAGAAGTGTATCTGCATAAATTACAAGAATTCACACTATGCTTGGTGGCGCGCAAAGATCACCCGGTATTAACAAAGACCAGCGATTGGGAGGCAATCCACCACTTACCCATTACCCGTTTGGTTATCGATGGGGTGAATTCAAAGCGATCTCCAGTTGAAGACCTCTATATCTCCAAGGGGTATCAGGCAAACTGCACCTTAGTCACCCACAGCGTCAGGGTTCTGCTGAGCCAGATTCAGCACTCCGACACAATCATGTTCGGTAGCAACCTTATGACCACCCTTAATCCCGATATTGGCACTTACCCACTCCCTCCTATCCCCAAAGAAATGCGTTCGGTAAGTATCAACGGCGGTTATTTGCAGACCAAACGTGGTTATCCGCTCTATCAGCTCCTGCACCAAACCATGCAAAGCTTTTTCGACAGTGTTGCTCAACCAGAGATCACCTTTGATACGAAGTAACTTTATGGGTCCCTAACGTGCTAGGGACCTTTCCTCCAACTGCGTTTATTGTTAACGCCTCTACCGTACGGGTAATCGGCATAGTTAACTCACAAAATTCAGTCGTGTGGCCGATGTTTTTGCGGGATACATAATCGAATCTTTTATCTCATATTTATATTCAGAGCCAAAATCAGGAAACGGATAATTATTTGTGTCATGCCATTTCTGAACTGTTTGGGCCGCTTTCTTTTTAAGCTCGTCATCAACTGTGCTCAGTTTTCCGGCAAATTGATACTGGGTGGAAAAGGCCAACTGTACGCCGACTTTCTCTATCTGCTGCATCACCATAAACAGCACGTCTTCTTGGATAGCCATGAATTCGTCATGATCACGACACTTAATATAGGCAAGCACATTAACCAAAATAGCATACTCTCCCACCCCCATGAACCGAGCTCGAAGTGGCTCCTCCTCTAGCTGGGGATGTTGTAGTAACACCCTCCGGATATTGACCACCAGCAGTTTCAACTGCTCTCCGGTTAGCTCGGCTCTTACCCGAAAAGTGTGCTCCATTCGACGCTTATCACGACGCTCGAGATTGTCAATTTCCATATTCGCAAATTCTGAATTAGGGATAGTAATCAATGAGCGCTCCAGTGTTCTGATCCGGGTCGAGCGCAAGCCGATACTCTCTATCGTACCGAGCTTATCACCGTAACGGCACAGCTCGCCAATTTTTATTCCTCCGTCAGCGTAGAGCGTTAACCCATTAATCACATTCTCCAATACAGGCCGTATCGCCAGGGCTACGGCCAAACCACCCACACCGAGACCAGCCAAAATAGGAGAAATTGAGAACCCCATAAACTCAACAACATATATTGCCAATGTTGCTATCGTAAGGCCGCCAAAAATCCGCGCAAGCACTCTGATTAACGATGAGTCAACATGCTTCCCATCATGTTTATTGCTAGCGTATACCGTAGCAAAATAATTAAACAGCGCCATGATGAACCAGGCAACAAAGATGAACTGCCAGATAAGGAATGCAGTCGAGAGGAATTGATAAACCCCTCCGGTTATCCAAATACCATCATCAATAACTCGTCGGGTAACCAAGACAATTAAACCAGCCACAACTAACGATAGCAGCGTACCAACCTGCCAACGCTGCCCCCGCCCCTCCCAGCGGTTGTTCCAGCACCGCCCCGTAATAAAGCTCAGCTTGATAAGTATCTTGCACACCAAAAAAACTAATAGCAGAGCAATCCATTGCCAAAGAGGTAGAGAGCCATAAAGCTTGGTCAGCTCAGGCGGGCCGGAATAAACCAGGCTCTTAGAAAACAATGGGCCAGGACCTATCAGAAAATCATAGTAATAGTCTTTTCGAGCCTCATCTCTATAGGGAATAGGCTGCACCTTTCGATACCAACGATGCAGTTGCTGTACCGAGGTGGCGGCAAATACAAATTGCCCCTGCTTGTCACCATTTTCTACCCGTGTGATGGCTATGTCCGACTGGCCAAAACGCCAAAATAGACGGTCACCGATCTGATGGTTATCGGGCGTACTCTCTATAACAGACAGCTCGAACCGGTCCAAAATTTCGCGCAACAGCAAAATACGCTCCATCACAACGACGGTACGATTCCGATTGGTGACCAATGACATATCCATTGTCCTTATTGCCTGAGCAATGGCATGCTGAGCTTCTGGGGTCTCAAGTGTTTCACCTTGCCAATGAGCAATAACGATATCTGATGCCAGCAAAAAACTGTCGAGTGTTGCTTTAGGACTTGATGTATCGGCCAAGGTAAAGGCGGTAGACGCGGAAACGTGCAAACCAAAAGTCATCAAATAGAAAACAAATAGGTGCTTTAATTTAGCGCTGATTTTCATATCCAATACTGTATAAAGGTAAACATTAAAAAAGCGCTCATCTGAGCGCTTTAATAGCGAGGGTTATTAATTCAAATGCTTGTCAAAAAACATCCGGATTTCCCTCAAAGCATCATCAGATTCTGGAAAATCATAATTTAAGCCCCGCACGTAATCACCGTGCGACTGCCCATCATATATATGAAGATCGGTTTCAATATTAGCGGTTCTCAATACCCTGTGCATGCGAACGGTATCACTGAGCAATAAGTCACGAGTGCCTGAAATAAAAATCGTTGGCGGAAAATCCTTAATTTCAGCATAAACTGGCGACAACAGTGGGTGTGCCAAATCAGCGCCATTTGAATAGAGAGCAAATGTTCCATCAATTACCCCTTCTCGAGCACCGAGTGGATCAAGCCCTTGTAACGTATGCCAAGTATCAGAGGTATATTTTAGATCCGTTGCCGGTGTGCCGGCAAACAATACACCAGGTGTTGGCAAACCTTGTTGCTGTAGTTTCAGCGTAGTGGTAAGCGTTAAGTTACCACCCGCAGAAGAGCCAAAAAGAGCCGTTGCATTAGGGGATTGCGTTTTGATCAGCTCTTTCCATACTGCTACGGTATCTTCCAGTGCAGCAGGGTACGGATGCAAGGGTGGCTGGCGGTAATCGATTGAAATCACTTCAACACCAAGACCATTTGCAATCCATGCAGCTTCGCCTAGACCAGCTTCGCCACCACCGAAAACAAAGGCTCCACCATGGATATGAACAAAGCGCACTCCTTCAAACTCGGGTGAAACGTTCTTAGGCATTACAAGAAAAGTGTCTACCCCGCCGATGCTTTTCTTTTCAAACGTTACCCCGTGTTTCTTCATACCCAATCGAGTAACCTCGCTCATCGCGGCATCAAATTGCGTCTGCAGTGCAATCCACTCCTCCGTCGTTTGAGGCGATGAAACCGATTTGGCGGGCTGTTTGCTTTCAACAAACTTCGCAAACTCTTCAGACACGCCTACCGGGTTCGGTATTAAGCGCTCCGGAAGGGCTGTATTGGCTGATGCAATAGATGCTGAAATACTCAGGGCCAATGCAGTAATAAATGTTCCTACAGCTTTTGCTTTCATAAAGACTCCAAAGTTTATATGCAATAAAAGCCATCCTTGGCGCTTTGAAGTCATTATTTAGTACATTGCTAAAGTCATCTACGAATTAGAGAAATTCAATTGTGAACGGTATTTAAGCTTTCTTCACAAACTTCGCGGTCACTATCATCTCACCGGCACCATCGACTTTGCAGTCCAGTTGATGTTCTTTTCCTTCGACTATTCGTCGGATAACGGCTTTTGTTCCGATTTTAAGTACCAGAGAACTACCTTTCACCTTCAGATCCACATTGAGGGCAAGGAGGAAGAGACATACAACACTACTTATTTCAATTGGTTTGCTGTGTATGGTACATAGGTATCTTATAACTTAGCGAGTATATTCCACCCACTAACTCGCCGTTAAGATCGGTATTAACGCCCTTAATCTGGCGGTTTACCTGTGTGTGGAATGGTCTGCGGACAAGATTAAATAATCCGTTATTGGTTTTTTATGACACCTCAAGTACTTAATATCCGCAATGTACGTCACATCATGACCATCCTTGAGATTGGCAATAAACCCTTCATGACCTGCAGCCGCTTGCTCGTGCATGAAATCAACCAATGTTTGTATCCTAGATATCATGGTCTCAACCAAACAAACTCGATCTTCATGTGATAAACCATAAGCATCGCAAAATAATCTTGCGCGCATTGTTTGCTCCGTTAAGTCACCCAACGAATCTCCGGAATGTGTTTTGAAAGGTGCCCAGCAGTATACAGCGTATGCAACATCCCAAACTCTTGGAGCGGGGTGTGCAGTGTCGAAATCAAAGACCCCCACCACCTTACTACCATTCAGTGCCACATTATAAGGTGCATAATCACCATGGCAGACAACTTCACGGGGCTCACGGTTCGGTAACAGCCATCTCAAAGTTCCGAATTGATCACTTTGTACAAATGATGCTGTCGCATCGTGATAATCACGTAACAGTTCTGCGGCGGTGCAAAGCGCTTCCGTGGTGGCAATAGCACCGACCAAAGGATAGTTATACACATCACCCGTAACATAGGACAGGATCTCATTGCCTTCAGTATCAAACCCCAATGCCCTGGGAGCCGAGTCGAACTTCTCTTTTTTTAAATGAATAAGTAGCTGGTGAACAGAATAAGACCAGAATCCGCTTGGCCGATAGACCTTATCCTCTAGCCGATGTACCATCGAGTGCAACGCATCGCCTTTATTCCCTTGTTCGGTCATTTATTACGTTCTCATTTTTGACACTGTCCTCTGATCCCTTCACGATGCAGCTGACGTGTGTAAATCGTCACCTTTATTTGCTTGTCCAGTTCAGGAGTCCAAATGCATGTGAATCAAAGCTACGGTTTCACCGTTGAGAGATGTCCTCTCTTCAATTGCATAGGGCACAAACCCCAATCTGGTATAGAGCAAAAGAGCATGGGTATTGAAGCCGAAAACAGATATATGAGGTATAGCGTCGTATGACTCCTCACACAATTCTGACAAATATTGGATGAGCTTTTTACCTATACCTTGTCCTTTGTAGTTATCACCAACAATAATATTGCCAATAAACGCACTTTCACCCGGTACGACATTGTAAATGTTGCCAAAGGCTGCCACACAACCTTCTACACTACATATGGTTAAATTGAGCCTGGTCTCTGCTATTTCTGAAAGCTGCTCCTCATCCCAAGGGTACGAACCACTTGGACATATAGTGTAAAGCTCTTCGGCTGAGTTAACTAAACGTCCGATCTGTTGATAATGCTCTTTTTCTGCATTCAATAACTCCATTTACTGCTCCTCGAATAAACAGTCCTGATAGATGACTTGATACGAATTACTTTGTTACTTTACCAACAGGTTGCTTTTTTATACGACAATTTATCTTTCTATAAATCAGTCAACAGAGTAATAGTAAAACAGCAGATAACGCACACTCAGTCCAAAATCAAACCAGCGTTATTGCAACACATAATCCAACTTCAAATAGCATGCGTTAACTGCTTGGCTGTAATTGACATGCTCAAACAATTTAGTGCACAACTCTATTTACGAAATCAATCTCGTACTTCAATTCACCATACGTTCTCTCGTTGTCAATAATTGTCCCCCTTGTCGGTGTGATGCGCAATACAATTGAATTGGGGTTTTCTTCATCACCATGCTCAGTGAACCAATCAAACACCGTCTTAAACTTTGATCTTATTTCTGCGTTGTGTTCGTCTTTGACCCAGCCTAAATTCTCTGCCTTACCTTGAAAAGAATACCAATCTAACCCTCCTATAGAGACCTCATTGTTCTTCTCAATTTGCCTCATCTTATCTGTTGTCGCATCTGTAGACACATAAAACACCCCGTCTTCATAATAAGCGCACACCATTCGCACAGCAGGCGTTGGACTGCCAACAGCATTACCAGTTAGTGAGATAGTCGCGAGCGCCATAATTACCTCTTTACCATTACCGCAACGCTCTTCCATCAGTTTTATTGCATCTTCATATTTACTCATTACTATTCCCTTAATTGATAGTACACATTGTTTTATTGCTTTTTCATAGAACGAACTAGACATCTAGATTTTTAGATGAATTGAACGAAAACATTCGCACTTCATCTCGGGGAAACCACCCCATATTCAGATAAAATTGTTGTGCATTTACATTACAACTATGAACAAACAGATGGGTTTTCGATATTCCGATACGACTCAAAGCAGACACAACACTCTCAACTAATTGGCGTCCTATGCCTTGTGATTGATGACTTGGTGAAACAGTAAGGTGCTGTAAATAGCCTCTTCGACCATCGGTCCCGACAAGAACAGCCCCGACAATTTTATCATTATCGCTAGCAACAAAGCTCAGTCCCTGATTACGTTTTAAGTACGCTGTTATATTTTCCTCTGAATCAGCGTCACGGAGAGTCATGCCTTCTGATTGTGTCCACAGATTGAGGACACCTCGATAATCTGAGATGTCCATTTCTCGAATTATTACCACTCATTTCTCCAAATTTTTCCAATCTTATTAATAAAACCGATTTCCTGAAGCCATCTTTCAGGATACCAATGATTAAGATGCACTTGTGTTGTAAAATACTATAGCCAGCAAAATAAAAATAATGATAACAAGCCCCAAAAAGCTGATTTTAAACCTAGTGTCTTCGCTAATAGGTGAACGAGGGTAATGCCCAAAAGTCACTACAGCTATGATTACTCGCCCTGTTTGAAAACAGGATGCTTCAATTTACCATTGCTCCAACATAAATCTCACAAACGAAAGAAGCTGCCTTAATATCCCAGAAATAAACTCATCCATTATTTTCCCTTGTATCTGCAACAGGTGAGCCCACCGGTCCAGTAAAGCGCACTTAACGCCATACCCTCAGGAATCCCCACAAAAATTCCTTATTGCTCAATAAGTAGACACGCACCTTGCCTTCTGATCTAATGAATTCACCACAAAAACAAAAAGAAGAAAACAAGATGCGTGATATTCAGATACTACACG
>NZ_PYME01000041.1:0-40861 GCF_003025515.1 Photobacterium gaetbulicola
TTTGCTCCGAAGAGATTATGCGGTATTAGCCATCGTTTCCAATGGTTATCCCCCACATCAGGGCATATTCCCAGGCATTACTCACCCGTCCGCCGCTCGCCGCCCATAAACGCACCCGAAGGATTGTATATGTCGCTGCCGCTCGACTTGCATGTGTTAGGCCTGCCGCCAGCGTTCAATCTGAGCCATGATCAAACTCTTCAATTAAAGTTTTGGCTCAATGAAATACTGTTAAACCATTACCGAAGTAATGATTGAATTGACTGTGCCAAATAATAAGTAAACTTAAAATTTGTATTGGTCACTCAGTTTCATTGATAATTCTTTTTTGACTATCATTTCACGAGTGCCCACACAGATTGCATGGTCAAATTATTAAAGAACATTCACTCGACACTGCGTGCCGACTGAGGCTGCGTATCTTACCAGCGCAACCCTCGGTGTCAATAGTTAATTTCAAAAAACTTTTTTCGAAACTCTTTACTGACAAGCCTTGTTAACAGATAGGTTCTTATTTTGAAGAACTCACCAGCTTTAACAAGCAAGGCAGGCAATTCTAGTTATTTATACCTCAGAGTCAAGCTCAAAAAACACATAAAAACTTATCCTGCCAGTCACCAACAAGTTATCCACAATTTGTGAATAGCTTACTAAGAAGCCGCTACCCCGTTGGTGAGGCGGCATTATAGGAACACGATAAATAATGGCAATGCTTTTTTTGACTTTTTTTGCCAATTGATGGCAAAAGAAACGCAAATAAAGAAAAAACACAAAAAACAGCCAAATCACGCTCCAGAAACCTTGTTTCTTGGAGCGCAACGTTAAGCGTAGACAAGATCTGTAATCTATGTGGTAGAACCTTCAAAAAAGAAGGCCGATTTGCCTTATCCTATGGCTCAGCTTGGTAGGCTAACAATAAAATGGGGGTTTAACAGTTCTTCTCGATCATATCGCAGGGGCATGCCATCAAGAGCTTTAACTTTTGCCCCTGCACTTTCAGCTATACATTGACCGGCAGCCGTATCCCACATCATCGTCGGACCTAACCTTGGGTAGTATTGAGCCCCTCCTTCTGCAACTAAGCAAAACTTCAACGACGAGCCCACCGCGACTAATTGGTATACCGGCAGCTTTGACAAGAACTCTTCCATCATAGGACTAGGATGAGAGCGGCTGCCCACGACGACCGGTTTGTCTGCAGACTTCGCTTTTATTTCTTCTCGCTTGTTTTTACTCACGAGCCAAGCTTGATGGCCATCGCCTAACCACGTTTTGCCGAGAGCTGGTGCATGGACAACGGCCATAACAGGACTCCCTTGCTCAATCAAAGCAATATTAACCGTGAATTCACCATTCTTGCGCAAATACTCTTTAGTGCCATCTAACGGATCAACTAACCAAAACCGCTGCCAGTTCCTTCGTTCAGACCAAGGGATATGTGCTGATTCTTCAGAGACGATAGGGATATCTGGTGTTAACTCTGCCAGCTTATCTAAGATAATGGCATTTGCAGCTAGATCAGCAGCGGTCACTGGACTGCGATCGTCTTTTTCCGATACTTCGACATGAGAATGGTAAAGCGCCATGATGGCCTCACCAGCCTCCAATGCAATTTGGTACAACGACTCAAGCTGTTTTCCCACACATCACTCCTTATGTCATTCAATAATATTGCGAGATCTCAGCGCATCAACACACAGTTCAACAAGCTGTTGCACATCATGACTGCCAGCAGCTAAGTGAATTTCGGCATTCAGTGGCTGCTCATATTCTGAATCAATACCAGTGAACTGCTTGAGCTCACCGGCTCGTGCTTTTTTATACAGCCCTTTGGGATCCCTCTTTTCACACTCTTCCAGTGGGGTATCAACAAACACCTCCAGAAACTCACCCGATGGCAGCATATCACGCACCAACTGGCGTTCATGACGATGCGGAGAAATGAACGCACTCAGCACTATCAACCCGGCATCTGCCATCAGTTTTGCCACTTCTCCTATGCGACGAATATTCTCGCGGCGGTCTTCGGTGGAAAACCCAAGATCCTGGCAAAGGCCATGACGGACATTATCGCCATCCAATAAATAAGTGTGGTAACCCAACTCTGCCAAACGCTGCTCCAATGCTCCAGCAACCGTCGACTTACCGGCACCACTGAGTCCTGTAAACCATAAGACTGACGGCTGCTGGCTTTTTTGCTTTGCCCTGTAAGCTTTGTCAACTTGGTGTGTATGCCAAACAATATTGTCATTACTTGTCGAACGAATAGCCGACGTCATAGCTAACTCCATTTTCATTTGTCGTCAAAAAGGAAAAAGTCGTGGTATTAAGACCAGAACAACTGCCGAATACACCAATGAAATAGGAAGTCCGACACGCAAATAATCTTTCAGCTGATAATTTCCCACGCTATAAACCAGCAGGTTAGTTTGATAGCCATAAGGAGAGATAAAACTGGCGCTAGCACCGAACAAAATCGCCATAATGAAAGGCATAGGGTCAACGCCATAGCTGACTGAAAGGCTATATGCAACGGGAAAGGCCAGTGCCGCCGCCGCATTGTTCGTGACTAACTCAGTCAACACCAAAGTCAGTAAGTAAACGGCAACCAACGCACCATACATTCCCCAGTCAGCAAATCCCATCATCAGCATCTCCCCCATCCGCTCCGAGAGTCCGCTGGAAAGCATCAGCTGCGCCAGTGATAGCGCCGAGCCAACAATCACCACAATATCAATGGGGAAACGGCGCCTCAGTTCCGCAAAAGTCACAACACCTGAAGCAATCAGCAATACCAGATACGCCGCCAGCCCCTTTATAATAGGAAGGACATTCAATAACGCAGCAGCAATCACCATCATAAAACCGAACAATACCGTCAGGCTCTTTTGGCTATCGAGCCTAGCACTCGAATCTAACCCATTAACTAAGACAAACTCGCGATTGAGTTGCTGCTTTTTACTGTTGAAGGTTTTTCCCGGCACAACCACCAAGGTATCCCCGGCATGAAGCTCAATATTACCGAGCCCACCCGCTAGTCTTTCATGGCCACGGCGAATTGCCACCACCACCGCATCAAAACGCTCACGGAACTGAACACTCTTTAATGTCTTGCCGCGGATCCCGGCCGAGTGGCTGACAATGACTTCTAACATGGACTGGCCATTAAGGTGGTGCTGGCCAAAAAGCTGAAGGCCATTGATTTCCTGCAGGGTTGTTACACTTTCCACATCACCACAAAATAACAAAGTGTCACCCGCTTTGAGTTGTGTATCAGGGCAAACAGGTGCCAGCGTCTCTCCATCTCGGATAATTTCCGCCAAGAACAACCGGCGCAGTGCCCTCAACCCATTTTCGGCCACGGTTTTCCCCACCAGAGGAGAGCCACCAACAACTTTGGCTTCCAAAAAATAGGGCAAGTCGTCTTGCGAGTTCTCGTCATATATAGGAAGGAGGTAACTTAGCGGGATCAGAATCAACAGACCAATCACCAGTACCGCCAAACCAATAGTCGTGGGTGCAAAAAATCCTAAACTGGGCAAACCCGCATCTTCGACAAAACTATTAATGATCAAGTTTGTCGAGGTGCCAATTAGCGTCAGCGTCCCACCAAGGATGGCGGTATAGGACAGAGGGATCAGCAAACGCGATGGGGCATGGCGCTGATTCCGCTTTATCGCACCGATCAAAGAGACCACTACTGCAGTATTGTTAGTAAAGGAGGAAAGAAAGGCTGTCGACAACCCCAGTTTAGCTACAACTGTCGATTGGCCTCCACTCGATATTTGCTTACCAACCCAACTGATCAAACGGGTTTTCTCCAACCCAATTGAAACAAGGATCAGCAACACCAAAGTCAATAGTGATGAATTGGTAAAATTGCCAGCCAAGGTTGGCAAGTCAATCATCCCAGCCTGAAAACCGATAAAGGCCGCCCCAGCAAACAAATATGCTGGCTTGATCCTTGTCGTCAGCAGGCAGGTTACTATCACCATTAACATGGCGAGAACCATTCCTTGTTCCCATTGCATCATCAATTACCCCAGTAACTTACCAATGTCCTTCGCCTGCCAATGAGGGAAGTGCTTGCGGATCAGGGTATTGAGTTCAACTTCAAATGCAGATACTGAAGTTGATGCGATATCTTGTACAGCAGACAGTGCCTCACGCACCATACCTGCCCCGACGGTAACATTGGTCAAGCGATCAACAACAATGAAGCCACCGGTATCCGGACTGTGAAGGTAAGGGTCAACCGCAATGGATTCTGTCAGCGTAACTTCACACAGGCCAATACCATTTAACGGCAGACTATCGGTCTCAAACTTGCCAAGGTTATTGATGTCCACTTGGTGGCGGATGGCAGAAATACTCCCCACCGTTTTTTTACCCGCTACTTTTATGTCGTATAGCCGCCCCACTTCAAGCGGTACTTCTGCCATCCAGACAATGTCAGCCAGAAGATGGTTGCCCAGAGAGATCTCGCTATCTGCAGCGACTAGGGTATCACCCCGGCTGATATCAATCTCATCAGCCAGCGTTAGCGTAACAGCCTGTCCCGAAAAGGCTTCAGGCAAATCACCGTCGAAGGTTACGATACGCTCAACATGCGACTGCTTACCCGATGGCAAGACTTTAATGGCATCACCCACTTTGACCGTGCCCGAGGCAACCGTGCCGGCAAAGCCACGGAAGTCCAGGTTAGGCCGATTGACATATTGGACGGGTAAGCGGAAGTCACCTGACTGGCGATCGACATTGATATCGACCGACTCAAGCATCTCCAGTAGCGACTCGCCTTGATACCATGGTGTTTGCTCACTGAGATCAACCACGTTATCCCCTTCCAACGCCGATAAAGGCACTAGTTTGATATCCAATTGCGGGTTGAGCTGTTCGGCAAATGCCAGGTATTCGTCACGGATAGACTCAAAGCGCGACTGCTCAAAGCCCACCAGATCCATTTTATTGATGGCCACAATGAAATGCCGGATCCCAAGCAAGCTGGCAATATAGGAGTGACGGCGAGTCTGATCCAGCACCCCCTTGCGGGCATCAATCAAAATCACCGCTACATCACAGGTCGAAGCACCCGTCGCCATATTGCGGGTATACTGCTCATGCCCTGGTGTATCCGCAATAATGAACTTGCGCTTCTTGGTCGAGAAATAGCGGTAAGCCACATCAATGGTGATTCCCTGCTCGCGCTCGGCCTGCAGGCCATCCACCAACAGGGCTAAATCCGGCTTATCACCAGTAGTTCCCACTTTCTGACTGTCGGCATGGATCGCGGCAAGCTGATCTTCATAAATCTGCTGGGAGTCGTGGAGCAGGCGGCCAATCAAGGTACTCTTGCCATCATCCACCGAGCCACAGGTCAAAAAACGCAGCAAGGATTTGTTTTGATGCTGATCGAGATAGGCCTCAATCCCCAGCTCAGCCACTTGTTGTTCTATTGCACTGTTCATTATTCTCTCCTTAGAAGTATCCCTGGCGTTTCTTGAGCTCCATCGAGCCGGACTGATCATGATCTATTGCCCGCCCTTGACGCTCACTGGAGGTAGCGACCAGCATTTCTTCAATAATGCCGGGCAGCGTATCAGCCTCCGACTCAATGGCCCCGGTCAGTGGATAGCACCCCAAGGTTCTGAACCGTACACTCTTTTGCTCAATCTTTTCTCCCGGCTGAAGTTTCATCCGATCGTCATCGACCATGATCAGCATGCCGTCACGCTCGACAACAGGACGCACTGCCGATAGGTACAAAGGTACAATCTCGATGCCTTCAAGATAGATGTATTGCCAGATATCCAATTCCGTCCAGTTGGATAGCGGGAACACCCGAATACTTTCCCCCTTGTTGATTTGGCCGTTGTAGGTTCTCCATAACTCCGGACGCTGGTTTTTCGGATCCCAGGTGTGGTTTTTGTCCCGGAAGGAGTAAACCCGCTCCTTGGCACGCGACTTTTCTTCATCCCGGCGCGCGCCACCAAAGGCGGCATCAAAGCCATATTTGTTCAGCGCCTGCTTAAGGGCTTGAGTTTTCATGATATCGGTATGCTTGGATGAGCCATGAGTAAAAGGATTAACCCCCATCGCCAACCCTTCAGGGTTTTTATGTACCAACAGCTCAAAGCCATACTTCTTGGCGGTCCGGTCACGGAACTCAATCATTTCCCGGAACTTCCAGTCAGTGTCGACATGCAGCAACGGAAAGGGGATCTTCCCCGGATAGAAAGCCTTGCGCGCAAGGTGCAGCATGACCGAGGAGTCCTTACCGATGGAGTACATCATGACAGGGTTATCAAACTCGGCAGCAACTTCACGGATAATATGGATACTCTCCGCTTCCAGTTGCTTTAAATGGGTAAATCGTTTCGGGTCCATTACTCTCTCCATGCTAAGCCAGTTTCACCACGGCACCTTGCAGATCCATATTGGGATAAGCTGGTTGTGGTTGCTTTCCGAACCAATGTAGTTTTTCTGATAGATTGACCACTTCACCGACCACAATGAGTGCCGGGGAAGCCGCCTGCTGAGCTAACTCGTCCAGCTCTTGGAGCTGGCCTTTGTAAATCTTTTGGGCTGGCTGAGTGCCGCGCTCAATAATGGCTACCGCGGTCGTGGCTGCGCGGCCGTGCTCGATAAGCTGCTGCATGATGTCAGAGGCATTCATTAGTCCCATATAAATCACCAGAGTCTGGTTCCCCCTCGCCAAAGTTTGCCAGTCCAGTTGGTCACTGCCAGCCTTGAGATGCCCAGTGACGAACATCGCGGTCTGAGCATGATCCCTGTGAGTCAGAGGAATACCGGCATAAGCAGTCGCACCGGCAGCGGCCGTGACCCCGGGGACCACCTCAAACGGAATATTGTGGTCGAACAACACTTCCAGCTCCTCACCACCGCGACCGAAGACAAAAGGGTCCCCGCCCTTAAGTCGGACCACACGCTTACCCTGCGAGGCATATTCCACCAGCAGTCGGTTAGTCTCGGTCTGAGGTACACTGTGAAATCCAGCCTTCTTACCCACACACACCCGCTCGGCATCGCGGCGAACCAAGTCCATCACCTCTTCCGAGACTAAATAATCAAACAGCACCACATCGGCTTGTTGCAATAACTGCAACGCTCTGAGGGTCAGCAAACCGGCATCACCCGGTCCGGCACCGATCAAGGCCACTTCACCACGCTTGGCTTGGCCTTGGCTAAGCTGCTCCAGCTCCTGCCCGGCCAATTCAACCTGGCCTGCCGCGACCAAAGATGCAAAGCGTCCATTGAAGGCTTGCTCCCAGAACTGGCGCCGGGCAGAGAAAGAAGTCACGGTTTGAGCCAAGCGAGAACGGAATCGACCTGCAATCGTTGCCATCTTGCCTAAGTGCTGTGGCAGTAGCGCTTCGAGTTTTTCACGGATCAGCCTTGCCAATACCGGCGCTTGGCCTGATGACGATACCGCCACGATGATTGGCGAGCGGTCGACGACTGATGGCACAATGAAACTACAACGCTGAGTATCATCCACCACGTTAACGAGTACCTGCCGTTGGTTAGCCGATTGGTAAACCAGTGCATTCACAGCCTTGCGTTCAGTGGCGGCGATAGCCAGGAAAATGCCATCCAGATGCTCAGGCGAAAAATCTTCGCCTAAATAGGTAATCTGACCGTTGGTAACAGCCTGTTGAAAAAGAGGAGACAGCTCCGGACTGATAACCTTTACATCGGCCCCTGCCTTGAGCAGCATCTTCGCCTTTCGCCAAGCAACATCATTCCCTCCAACAACCAAGCATGGCCGGCGCTTGAGATCAGCAAAAATTGGCAGATAGTCCATGTGAGAATGCCCCTAAGTATCCATTGATAGGATCACTATAGTTATGATGTTTTATTACCTGAAATTCTTAAATTTCATTTTTTATTCCAAAATGTTTATCTCAACATTTTTCTCTTTTCTCCCTTGTTAAAACATAGATAAGTTCGTCCAATTAGCAAAATGTCGCTTTTTACAAGAAAAGAAACCATTCACTCAGATGATGCATCCAACCTACTAATAAGTAGTCGCTTTTTGACCTAGACTTAGGCGTAACCAAAATGCTGTTTTATGACGCAACCGTTTTTCATAAGACAAAAAAGTACGCATAAAAAAGCGATTAACGGCACATATCCGCTATTCTGATACGCAATTCTAGACGTGTTTTTGTTACCTTATGCACGCTTTCCTATACCGACACTCATGGAGAAAATTATGAAGTTATCAGCCAAACCCTTATCGGTTGCGATTTTGGGCGGCATGCTGGCTATGGCAGGACCGGCTACAGCAGACACCATCAAGCTTCGCATCCTGGAAACTACGGATATCCATACCAATGTCATGGACTATGACTACTACAAAGACAAGCCGACCAAGAAAACCGGCCTGGTCCGTACCGCAACATTGGTAAAGCAAGCGCAGTCTGAAGTCACCAACAGCGTGTTGGTTGATAACGGTGATTTGATCCAAGGAAGCCCAATGGGTGACTACATGGCGGCCAAGGGACTTGGTGCCGGCGACGTCCATCCCGTTTACAAAGCAATGAACCAGCTCAACTACGAAGTAGGTAATATTGGTAACCACGAGTTCAATTACGGCTTGGACTTCCTCGATAAGGCTATCGCAGGCGCCAACTTCCCTTACGTCAACGCCAATGTCTATGACCTGAAAACCGGCAAAAACCTGTTCACTCCCTATGTGATTAAGTCGCACACCTTCAAAGATACCGATGGTGCCGAGCACGAAGTGAAGATCGGTTACATCGGCTTTGTCCCACCGCAAATTATGGTATGGGACAAGCGTCATCTGGAAGGCAAGGTCAAGGCTGAAGATATCAAACAATCTGCCGAGAAGTTTGTACCGCAAATGAAGGCGGAAGGCGCCGATATCATTGTGGCTATCCCGCACTCTGGCGTCTCTGCTGATCCTTACAAGGTAATGGCAGAAAACTCGGTGTACTACCTCACAGAAGTGGAAGGCATCGATGCAATCGCCTTTGGCCACTCACACGCGGTGTTCCCAAGCAAAGCTTTTGCTAACCTGCCAAATACCGATGTGGAAAAAGGCACTATCAACGGCGTACCTTCTGTAATGCCTGGCCGCTGGGGTGATCACCTGGGTGTGATTGACCTAGTCCTGAAACAGAAAGGCGACAGCTGGACTGTAACCAGTGCGCAGACCGAAGCCCGCCCTATCTTCGATAAGATCAAAGGCGAAGCTATCGTAGAAGCCGACGAGAAGATGGTTGAAGCAATCAAGGCCGAGCACGACGGTACCCGTGAGTTCGTTAACCAACCTATCGGTAAAGCCAACGATGTGATGTACAGCTTCCTGGCTCTAGTGCAGGATGATCCGACGGTTCAAATCGTCAGCCTAGCCCAGCAGGATTATGTTGAGCGCTTTATCCAGGGCGACCCGGATCTAGACGGCATTCCTGTGCTCTCTGCAGCTGCTCCGTTCAAGGCAGGTGGCCGCGGCAACGATCCGACAAACTTTACCGAAGTCGAATCCGGCCAGCTGACCTTCCGTAACGCGGCAGATCTCTACCTGTACCCGAACACCCTAGTGGCATTGAAAGTCACCGGTAAAGAAGTAAAAGAGTGGCTGGAGTGCTCTGCTGGTCAGTTCAACCAAATCGACCTTAACAGCGACAAGCAGCAAGGTCTGATCAACTGGGACGGTTTCCGTACCTATAACTTCGATGTTATCGACGGTGTGAACTACAGCATCGATGTATCGCAGCCAGCCCGTTACGACGGTGACTGCAAGCTGATCAATGACAAAGCTGAGCGTATTCAGAACCTGACTTTCAACGGCAAGCCGGTTGATCCAGCGCAGCCATTTATCATCGCTACCAACAACTACCGCGCCTACAGCGGCAAATTTGCCGGTACCGGTGAAGACTTCATTGCTTTTGCTTCGCCAGATGAAAACCGCACCATTGTGGCGGACTACATCACCCGCGTCAGCAAAGAGCAGGGTGAAGTTACCCCAAGTGCAGACAACAACTGGCACTTCACCCCGCTAAAGAGCGAGCAAGAACTCAACATCACTTTCGAAACGTCGCCGGGTGACAAAGCGGCAAGCTTCATCAAGGAGAAAGCGCAGTACCCAATGGAGAAAACCGGTACTGACGAAATCGGCTTTGCGATTTACCGTATCGACCTTCAAAAGTAAGTCGATTAGCTGATTATCCTTAACCATACCGCAGCCTCGGCTGCGGTATTTTTTTGTTAAGATGAAACCACGGTCAATGTGATACCCAACCCTGTGAGCAAACAATGAAAACTGCCCTAGCCCAATACCTTCGAGACCATGGTGCCGATGACGAGACCATCAACAATGCCCTTGCGCTAGCCGAGCCGATGGAACTCCCAACCCGCCATATCTTGCTCAACCAAGGCGTGCAATCGAACCATGCCTTCTTTTTGGTCGATGGGATCTGCCATGCCTGCTACCTGACCCCCGAAGGACGCCAGTTCAGCAAAGAGTTCTACTGGGAGCAAGAGCTGATCCTGGGTTTTGAAAGCCTGCTGACCAAGCAGCCTTCCGAATACTTGCTGGAAACTCTTTCTGCCAGCCAAATACTTGCCCTGCCCTTGGCTGTAATCGAGCAATGGAAAGCCAGCTGCCCTGGCCTCTATATGGCATTGCTCGAAAGGCAACTGTTGTTCAAAGAACACAAAGAGCGCTTCATGCTCATCCATACCCCCGAAGAGCGCTATACCCTGTTCTGCGGCCACTTCCCAGAGCTACAGACACAACTTGCCGACTACCAGATAGCCTCTTACCTGGGCATTACCGCCACCAGTTTGAGTCGAATCCGCGCCAGGCTCAGTGAAGAAAGTTAATCCGGCAAGAACCAACTTGCCTTAAGTTAATGCCAACACCTTTGAGTTAATTTATCCTCAAGGAAGAGTGAATAATATGTACCATCAGGAGAAAGACATGCAATGGCAGTGCCTCAGCTTTGACCAACTAACCACCCACCAGCTTTATGACCTGCTCAAACTGCGCTGTGATGTTTTTGTGGTCGAGCAAGACTGTGCCTACCCGGAGCTGGACGACCATGACAGGCAGGCTGGTACCCACCACTTACTGGGCTACCAAGGCAATACCCTCGTTGCCTATCTACGCCTGCTTCCTGCAGGGACAACCTATGACGCAGTGAGCATTGGCCGGGTCGTCACTGCCCCAGTTGCCCGCGGCAAGGGAATTGGCAACCAACTGCTTGAGCAAGGCATCGCGATGACCGAACAACTGTGGCCGGGTGAGACTATTGAGATCGGTGCCCAGTCGCATCTGCAGCATTACTACCAGCGGTATGGCTTCGAGGCATATTCCGAAGAATACCTGGAAGACGGAATCCCACATATCGATATGCGCCTGACCAAATAACCCAAATAACAACGGTTTCCAGCGTAGCAGGCAACAAAAAAGCCACCGAAGTGGCT
Organism: Photobacterium gaetbulicola; assembly: GCF_003025515.1. Classification (NCBI taxonomy): domain Bacteria; kingdom Pseudomonadati; phylum Pseudomonadota; class Gammaproteobacteria; order Vibrionales; family Vibrionaceae; genus Photobacterium; species Photobacterium gaetbulicola. The sequence continues at coordinate 11,476 of NZ_PYME01000041.1, forward strand.
TTTTGGGTTACACCGTTAGCTTACTGGGTACGACGGACAAAACTGCCATCCGAACGGCGGAAGAACAAGACCGGCTCGCCATTGCGCCCTTCGATCTGCAACGCATCCAAGCCGCCCTGGGCCGTCTGGCGGTAACGCAGCCATTGACCGGCCTTGATCCGGCTCAATGGCTTATCATCCCCTTCAATGGCTGCGACCGCATACAGATCGTTCAGCGGCAGGTTATGCTGACGGAAAATATTGGCTAAGGTTTCGCCGCTTTTCACCTGGTAGCGCTGCCAGTCGGCACTGTCCGACTGCGTTGAAGTGCTGGTCTTTTCGGACGGTTTAACTGCGGGCTTAGCAGCAACAGGCGGGCTTTCGACCGGTTCCAGCGGCGTAATACGGGAAGGACGAGCTGGCGATACCGGCTCCTCCCGCTCTCCGACAGTTATGCGTTGCGGCTGCTGGCTCTCCAGGTTCAGGGACAATTCTCGGCGGACCGGCTCGGAAGAAGCAGGCTGTGTCGTCGGCTCTCCAGCAGGCAGCAACAGCAACACGCCGACCACCGGCACTAGCACCATCAAAGCACGGCGGTGCAGTTTTGGCAGCTGGTACCATCGGCTTTCCAACGGAGCAAGCTTGCCACGGATAGCCGCGGCTCCTTGTTTCAACGCCGCCTTATCGAAGGTAATGCGCGGCCACGAAAACTCTCTCTTTTTATTCGAACGGCGTTTGGCCTGTCCCATATACAACACTCCAGCGCTATCTAATTCACGCTATCCATCGACAGCTTGTTACAATGGTTTACCCCTAGGGGGAGAAACTGTTATCCTGCCTGCTTTATTCACTCTACTAAAGAGATGACACCATGTCTGACGTTAAACTAGATACAGTTGAAACTAAAGCAAGCTACGGTATCGGTCTTCAAATGGGCCAGCAGCTAGCACAAAGTGGTCTAGAGGGCCTGAATGTTGCTGCTATCGCCAAAGGTATCGCGACTTCTCTAACTGGCGATATGCCAGAAATCGAAGTTGACGACATCAACAACGCACTACGTGAACTTCACACTCGTGCAGAAGCTGTTCGTCAGGAGCAAGCTAAAGCTGCTGCAGCTGAAGGCGAAGCGTTCCTAAAAGATAACGCACTACGTTCAGAAGTTACAGTGACTGAGTCTGGTCTTCAGTACGAAGTTCTTGTTGAAGGTAACGGTGAAATTCCAACTTCAGACAAGCAAGTTCGTGTTCACTACCACGGTCAACTAACTGACGGCACTGTTTTCGACAGCTCTGTTTCTCGCGGTCAGCCTGCAGAGTTCCCAGTCACTGGCGTAATCGCAGGTTGGGTTGAAGCCCTGCAGATGATGCCTGTTGGTTCTAAGTGGAAACTCTACATCCCACAGAACCTTGCATACGGCGAGCGCGGCGCAGGTGCAGCGATCCCTCCATATGCAGCACTAGTGTTCGAAGTGGAACTACTAGACATCCTGTAATCGCCCGGCGATTCATGACAAAAACGGTGCTTCAGGCACCGTTTTTTGCTTCTGGCCATCCCTTTTCTTAACGACCATCCTACCCAAAAATTGTCTTTTTTTGTTCCTTAATCCATTTTTTGCCATAGATTTTGGTACCTCACCCGCATTCCTGACTAATCTTAACTGGGATTACCAACATCGACGTCTGCATGGAGGATTGCGAGAGATGCGCCTATTGACCCCAACCCGTACCACAACCTGGCTGCTGCTGCTCATTGGCAGCTTACTGTTGCCAACTACCAGCCACGGCTTTAGTCTTTCTGACTTATTCGGCGGCGGAGATGACGAAGCGGCTTCGACAGTCAACAACCCATTGACGGATCTCATCAGCAGCCAGCTCAATATTTCTAACGAGCAAGCCGCAGGAGGGGCCGGCGCCCTTCTGTCGATAGCAGCCAGCCAGCTTGGCGGCGAACAGGCCACTGAACTGACTAAAATGATCCCCGGACTCGACGCCTTGACCGACAGCCTCCCCCCCGGCACCAGTGCATTGCTTGGCAATATGGATACCATCAACCAAGTCTTCAGCGCCCTTGGCATGGATGCCAGTATGGTGAGCCAATTCATTCCGGTGGTGCTGCAGTTCCTTGGCGATCAGGGAGCCAGTGCAGGCCTGCTCGATAGCCTCGGCAGTATCTGGCAGACCGCGGGCTGATCCGCCACTAAAAAACGCGCGCAAAGATACCGTGCATGTCACAACCTTCTGTCAGCATGATGTAAAAAAGCCTTACCCAGCAATGGATAAGGCTTTTATCTCCCGCGACCTATTACTCTGCAGCCACTAGATGCCAGAGCCGTCGGCTTCGCCATCATCCTCATGCAAGCCACACTCTCGCTTGAGGCCAAAGAAGCGGGTATCTTCTTCCTTCATTCCCGGTTGCCATTTTTGGCTGGTATGGGTATCTCCAACCGACAGATACCCCGCATCTTTGAGCGGGTGATAGGGCAACTGGTGTGCAGCCAAGTACTGCTCAATATCACGATCACTCCAGTCAATCAGCGGCAGGAACTTGAACAGACCGTTTTGCACCGCCAGCACCGGCAAGGTTGCACGGCTCTGCGATTGCTCGCGGCGCAGGCCGGCAAACCAAGCAGATATGCCAAGTTCATCCAAGGCGCGACGCATCGGCTCTACTTTGTTGAGGCGATTATACTGCTTGATCCCGTCAAGTCCCTGCTCCCATAGCTTGCCAAAACGAGCCTCCTGCCAGTTCGGGCTCAGCTCTGCACGGTAGACATGCAGATTCAGGTGCAACCGCTCGGTCAATTCATCGACAAACTGGTAGGTTTCCGGGAAAAGATAGCCGGTATCAGTCAGTATCACAGGGATATCTGGCTTGATCCGGGTTACCATATGCAGCATCACAGCCGACTGGATACCAAAACTCGATGCCAAACCAAAGTGCCCCGGCAAGTTATCCAGGGCCCAACGGATACGTTGCTGTGCAGACATCGCTTCAAGCTCGGCATTGACCTCGGCCAATTTCAGTATCTGCTCCACCTTGCTGGCCTGCAGCAGCGAGGCATATTGGCTATCAGGCATAGAAATCCCTCTTTGAAACCCGCACCGGCTCGATAACTCCGACGCGGATGGTGAAATCGCCAAAATCTTCCCCAGCTTGTCGCTCCTTGGCCCAACGGCCAACCAGACAGTCCAGCTCGGAGAGAATTTGCTCTACCGTAATATTTTCACGATACATTTTCGGGATACGGGTACCATTGCGATTGCCGCCAAGATGCAAGTTGTAGCGCCCCGGCGCCTTACCGACCAACCCGACTTCGGCCAACATGGCACGGCCACAGCCATTCGGACAGCCGGTGACACGCAAGATGATATTGTCATCCTTTGACAGGCCGTGCTTTTCCAGCAACTGCTCGATGTCGGTGACAAACTCCGGCAGGAAACGCTCTGCCTCGGCCATTGCCAACGGGCAGGTTGGCAACGAGACACACGCCATGGCATTTTTCCGCTGCTCGGACACCCCATCATCGATCAGGCCGTGATCGCGCGCGATCTTTTCGATCTTATCCTTATCACTGGCCGGCACACCGGCAACAATCAAATTCTGGTTGGCGGTCATGCGAAAATCGCCTTTGTGAATTTTCGCAATCTCCGCAGCACCGGTTTTCAACGGTTTACCCGGAAAGTCGAGCAAGCGGCCATTTTCGATGAACAGCGTCAGGTGGTGATTGCCATCAATCCCTTCCACCCAGCCGATGCGATCACCGCGCTCGGTAAACTCATAAGGACGGCTAGGGGAAAAAGTAAGCCCGGCCCGTTTCTCGACCTCGGCCTTGAACACATCGACACCGACCCGATCCAAGGTGTACTTGGTCTTGGCATTCTTACGGTTAGAGCGGTTGCCCCAATCTCGCTGGGTGGTGACCACCGCCGCCGCCACATCCAGGGTTTTGTCCAGCGGCACAAAGCCGAAATCATCCGCCTTACGCGGATAGGTGCTCTTATCACCATGGGTCATGGCCAAACCGCCGCCCACCAGTACATTGAAGCCGACCAACTGGCCTTCTTCGGCAATCGCGACGAAATTCAGATCATTGGCATGGACATCGACATCGTTTTGCGGCGGGATCACCACAGTGGTCTTGAACTTTCTCGGCAGGTAAGTGCTACCCAGAATAGGCTCTTCATCCGTACTCTCCAGCTTTTCACCATCGAGCCAAATCTCGGCATAAGCACGGGTTTTCGGCAGCAGGTGCTCACTGATTTTCTTCGCCCAATCATAGGCTTGCTGATGCAACTCGGACTCTACCGGGTTGGTCGTGCACAGCACATTGCGGTTGACATCACCGGCAGTAGCAATCGAATCAATCCCGATTTTGTTCAGGGTCTGGTGCATCAACTTGATATCCGGCTTGAGCACACCATGAAACTGGAACGTCTGACGGGTAGTCAGGCGGATGCTGCCATACAGCGAGTGCTCCTCAGCAAATTTGTCAATCGCCAACCACTGCTTGGGGGTGATCACACCACCCGGCATCCGGGCCCGCAACATCACATTGTGCAGCGGCTCCAACTTCTGTTTGGCACGTTCGGCACGAATATCGCGATCGTCTTGCTGGTACATGCCGTGGAAACGGATCAGCTGGAAGTTATCTGCGGTGAAACCACCGGTGATCCGATCATTCAAATCTTCAACAATCGTGCCACGCAGGAAGTTACTTTCACGCTTGAGGCGTTCGTTATCCGACAGTTTTTGCTCACTCATTAGTACACATCCTTTTGATAACGCTTGCTCTTGCGTAGTTCACTCAAATATTGCTCGGCCTGATCACGGCTCTGCTTACCCTGCTGTTCGACAATGGTGAGCAGCGCATCGTGGACATCTTTGGCCATACGGGTAGCGTCTCCACACACATACAAATGGGCACCTTCTTGCAGCCACTGCCACACCTCGGCAGCATGCTCAAGCAGGCGGTGCTGAACGTAAACCTTCTCGGCCTGATCGCGGCTAAAGGCCACATCGATCCTATCCACCACTCCGGATTTCAAGTACTTCTGCCACTCCACCTGGTACAAAAAATCTTCGGTAAAGGTGCGGTCACCAAAGAACAACCAGTTCTTACCCTCCGCACCGCAATTATCTCGCTCCTGGACAAAAGCTCGAAACGGCGCAATACCTGTGCCCGGACCGACCATGATCACCGGTGTCGCACCATCTTCCGGCAACTTGAAGTGATTGTTAGGCTCAACAAATACCCTGACACTGTCGCCTTCTTCCAGGCGCTGGGCTAGGTAACCGGAAGCCCCACCCTGACGGATATCCTCCCCTTTCTGGTACTCCACCAGCCCAACGGTCAGATGGACTTCCTCACCGACTTCTTCCTGGCTCGAGGCAATCGAATACAAACGCGGGGTCAAGCGGCGCAGCAAGCCAAGCAGTTGATCAGCACTGAGGGCCGCTTTTTTCTCACCCAGCACATCAACCACCTGGGTATTGGCCGCATATTCCCGTAGCTTGTCTTTATCCTCGACCAGCTTAGCCAGTTTCTTGCTACCAGAGAGTGCGGCGTATTTGGTCACTAGCTGTGGGTTAGACAGCGTGATCTCATAGTGTTTGATCAGGGCCTCGCGCAGCGCCACCGACTCACCATCGACCTCAACCTGCTCATCCGCGGCGAGACCGACTTTGGCCAAAATTGCTTCGGCAAGGACGGGATCATTGTCATACCACACCCCCAGAGCATCACCCGGCTGGTAGGTCAGCCCCGAGCCTTCAAGGTCAATTTCCACATGACGAACATCTTTGCCTGACTGTCGGCCGGTAATTTTCTGGCTGGTCAACAGAGCTGCCGGAAACGGGTTCTTCTTACTGTAAGCCGATACAGTCGCCGGGGCCTGGCCCAGCGGCAACTGAACCACATCGGCCTCTCCGGAGCCCTGTTCAGATTTCAGGGCTTCCTCAACCTTGTCCAGCGCCTTGGCACGCCACGCTGTCGCCGCAGACTCGTAATCCACATCGCAATCCAGACGAGGAAGGAAAGCGGTCGCACCTTGCTTGCTGAGGAACGCATCAAAGTCTTTGGCTGTCTGACAGAAGAACTCATAACTGGAGTCGCCCAGGCCCACCACCGCGTACTGAAGATCAGGCAGCTTCGGCGCCTTTTTCGACTGCAGGAATTCATGCAACTCGATCGCGTCATCGGGGGCTTCCCCTTCACCATGGGTGGAAGCCACGATAATGACATGAGTCTCCTTGGTCAGGTTTTTCCCCTTGTAATCCCCTGCGGCATAAAGCTCCGCCTTAATCCCCTTGGCATCGGCCTCTTGTTTGAGTTGCTCGGCAACCCCCTTGGCATTGCCGGTCTGAGAGGCATAAATAATCGTTAGCTTACCAGCAGGCTGACTGCGAGTTGCCAATGCAGGCGCCTGAGCAGGCTGCACTTGCCCGGCCCCCTGTGTTTGGCTAAGCCCCCAAAAATAACCACTAATCCACGCCAGCTGTTGTGGCGATAGCTCGGCGGCAGCCTGCTGAAGTTGACCTATTTGCTGATCATTAAGCGGGCTGGCCAGAGCTGAAAGTTCCTTAAGTAACATGACACGACGATCCCTATACATTGCGTATGGGTTAGATTAGCTACTCAGAGAAATAACAAGAAAGAATAGATAAGAATGTTTTATAACGATTTGTAAGGGTAATGAGCAAAAAAAACTGCAGACTCAGCTGCAGTTTTTCTCAGTAATTCAAAAGGTATCGGCTATCCTCACCTGGTGAAAACCGACTTCGAATGCCCTCTCAGTGGCCGTATCAATATCGCGATAGCATTTTTCGCTACCAGCCCCATCCGTGAGGGGGACAAAACCGCCCCGGCGATGGCGGAACTCGACAATCCACCCATTCGCCTGAATGGAAGGTTCAATCACTGCTTCCACGATCTCGCTGTTGGCATAGAGGTTCTGCAATTCTGTTAACGTCATAAACCCGAGCCCCTTCCCGTTTCACCTTTTATAAAAATGGTACAAAACCGAGAAAACAGGCAACAAAAAAGCCACGATTTCTCGTGGCTTTGCAATAGGTTCACAAAATTAATTGCTTAGATGTCGATCTCGGCACCGATAAACCAACCATCGGCAAAGAACTCACCGTCGCCTTTGATAAAATCAAAGTCGTAGTCCATCACACGGTAGCCCGCTCGTAGGTTCAGATCCGCCGCAACCAGTGGAATGCTCCACTTCACGCCTGCCTGGCCATCTACCGTGCTGGTGCTGTCGTAGTTACCGAAGTTGAGATCACCAAACAGTGATAACGGTGTCATTGGGATACCCAGCTCAACATTACCGTAGAGGTTTGGCTGCCACTCACTAAAGCTCTGTCCGTCGAACTTACCGGAGTTAAACTTGGACATGGTCACACCGATATCGAACGCGACAGCATCGTTATCCAGAATTTCATAGTAGGCGGTGTATTCCGTTTGGCCGAACGACACAATGCCATTGTCAACATCGGTGTAACGCAGACGGAAGTTCGGTACCAAAGGAACGAAGTGCTCAAATGCCACATAGTAAGAGCCCGACGTATTGCTATCCGACTCGCTACGGCTATCGTTAACCTTGGCGTCGTTGAACCAAGCATCAGCACCGACTTTTACCCCAAAAAGCGTTGCGGCATGGGCAGGTACTGCCGCAGACAGTGCGACAGCAGCGGCTACCGCAGAAAGCGCTAATTTATTCATGTTGAGTCTCCGCTCTTTATTAGTTTTAAGATAAAAAACGGCCAGACTATAGCAGATGCCGGTTAAGAAAACTGCACCGTCAATGTCAATCATCTACTTTCTTTTCAGATTTTTACATTCAAGCTTTAGCCAAGGACCAAGCTTACTCAACGGTAGTAACGTTTCCTGTGGGCTTGCTCGGCTTTGTGTTCGCGGTAAAACCATACCACGACCGCAATCAGCAACAACCAAGGCAGTAACTTAAACACCACCCCAATCATGCCTGCAACTGCCATCACCACAAATCCGGCGACAACCGCCAGCGCCATCCCCAAAATACTCACACCGGTACAGACCAGTACCGCGGCAAACACCAGCAAAAATAAAAACTCGATCATCACTTTCTCCTTTGATATCCCGTAAGCACCGTTGGCAATATCATTACCTGGTATGAATTGGATACTGCACAAAATAGACCACGTTGTTGAAATTACATTTATCCATATATATCAAGCCACTAAAAAAGGCATACCGCAAAACGGTATGCCTTTATAATTTTTGGTCTGGTCTATTTCGCCAACTATTTGGCTTTTTTCACCATTGAGAGCCGGCAGGCTTAAACATCAAGGTGAGCCGGGATCTTCGCCATCGCCTGCTCCAAGACCTCGATACCCGAGCCCGGCTTGTGAGCATTTTCACTGATATGCCGGCGCCACTGACGGGCCCCCGGCATATTCTGGAACAAACCCAGCATGTGGCGGCTGATATGGTTCAGGTAAGTCCCTTTGGCCAATTCACGCTCGATATACGGGAACATGGCCTCCACAATCTCACGGCGCTTTTTCACCGGCTTGTCTAAGCCATACAGGCGTTGATCCACTTCGGCTAGCAGGTATGGGTTTTGGTAGGCTTCGCGACCAACCATAACGCCGTCCATATGCTGCAGGTGCGCCTCAATTTCTGCCATGGTCTTCACCCCACCGTTGATGCCCATGGTCAGGTGCGGAAAGTCTTGTTTTAGCTGGTAGACACGCGGATAATCCAGCGGCGGGATCTCTCGGTTTTCTTTGGGGCTCAAACCGCTCAACCATGCCTTGCGAGCATGGATAGTGAAATCCTCACAGCCACCTTTCTCACTCACAATGCGAATAAAGTCGGTTAGAAACTCGTACGAATCTTGGTCATCAATACCAATGCGCGTTTTCACCGATACCGGGATATCCACCACTTCTCGCATCGCCGACACACACTGTGCCACCAAATCGGCCTCCCCCATTAGGCAAGCCCCAAAGCGACCATTCTGGACACGATCAGACGGACACCCGACATTAAGGTTGATCTCATCATAGCCTCGCTCTGCCGCTAGCTTAGCGCACTGCGCTAGCTCTGCCGGGTTCGAGCCACCCAACTGCAGTACCAATGGGTGCTCTTCTTCGTTATAAGCAAGGTAATCGCCCTTACCGTGGATAATGGCACCGGTGGTCACCATTTCGGTATAAAGCTGGGTACGCTCACTGATCAGGCGATGGAAGTAACGGCAATGACGGTCAGTCCAATCGAGCATTGGGGCAATAGATAAACGACAGTCCGGGTACTGGCCCAGCTGTGTTTGCTCATTGTTTGACTGTTCGTTCATTACAACAGCAGTATCTGTCATCGGAAACCTCATTATCGACCGCTAAATCTATCGTTCCTGACGCTGGGAAAAGAACCAACACCAAGGATCTCACAACGTTGCAAGGAGGCGGATTCTACCCTATTACGGCCTCTATCCCAAATCACATCGTATTGAGCCTAAAAGATCAGATGCTCGGTACTGTAAAGAGCGACAAAAAACCTGCCAATTTGCCTCAGCAGGCACATTCGCATTAAGTCACTAGCACACCGAGAAAAAAGCAACAAAAGCTTAACATCAACATAAGACACTGAAAATAAAAAGTAATAAAAACACCCCACCCATCACAAGAAAAACAGATCAGCTTAAAGATGAAAATATACACTTTTACTGTACATCGAGCAGGGGCTCGCACCGTTTACAAAAAGTTCATGTGCAAAAAGATCATGGCAAGCCAGCAAGTTACTTCAATTTGATCATGATAGGACAAATACTCAGAGTAAAAAGAACATGATAGGCCAAAATAGAGTGAGCGCATTTCATTAAAAAACACAAGCTGTTGATTTTTAGGAAAAATGCATTTTCACACTGACAGGCCAATTACCTAGAGGGCTCACCTGTAAAATTCCATAAAAAGCTGCACATGCATAAAATCCGTTTAAATTCAGCAACCTAAGAAATGCAGACACTTACAATCCAAAACCGTACAGCTTTCAACTGCTCATCAACCAAAAACAAGATCAACATACCAGGCGCATTCCAAGCCAGGATCAAAACAGGATCAACAACCGTTGTTTTCCGGCTGGCGTAACGGAATCACCATAACTAACATCACTTTAGGCACGATTATGGTAAGATGGAGTACTTATCGCTTGTATTTTGAGGTTATATGGCAAATAAAGGTCAGTTGCTGGCAACCGCCCAGCAGCTCTGTGAGCAACGAGGAGTAAGACTGACGCCTCAAAGACTGAAAGTTCTAGCCCTGATCATTGAGCACCACAGTTCAATCAGTGCCTATGAGCTATTGGATTTGCTGCGAGAAAGCGAACCACAAGCCAAACCTCCGACGGTCTACCGAGCGCTGGACTTTCTTCTTGCCCAAGGCTTTGTACACAAAGTCGAGTCGACCAACAGCTATATTGCCTGTTGCTTGCTGGGCCATGCTGATCACTGCTCCCAGCTTCTCATTTGCAGCCAATGCGGTAACGTCGAGGAGTGCCATGACGAGGAGCTCGCCAAACTCCTTCGCCAGCGAGCCGAGCAACGAGGCTTTGAGGTCACTAACCATGTCGTAGAAAGCCATGGTGTTTGCCAGCATTGTAAAAACAAGTAAGTTATTTTATTCAGACAGAGACAGTCGTTATTAGATTATGCGCGCAGAATTCGTAAACCCTTTCTTGGCGTCACTTTTGAATGTTCTCAAAACCATGGCGTCAATGGAGCTGGCTCCACAGAAACCCCGTCTTAAAAAAGATGAGGTCGCCAGAGGCGATGTTTCCGGCTTAATAGGTATGGTCGGCCCGAAAACCAGAGGATCGATGTCAATCACCTTTGATGAGGGACTCGCGCTGGAAATAATGCAGAGAATGCTGGGCGAGCGCCCACATAGTATTAATGAAGAAGTCACTGATATGGTGGGTGAAATCACTAATATGGTGACCGGAGGTGCCAAGCGCATCTTGGCCGAAAAAGGCTATGAATTCGATATGGCAACCCCTGCCGTCGTTTCCGGCCGCGGCCATACCATTACTCACAAGTGTGATGGCGCTATCATTATCATGCCGTTCGACTCTGAATACGGTAAAGCCTTCATCGAAATATGCTTTGACGGCTAGCCACTTCCTGCCCTTTTGCTTTCAGCTAGCTTGGCTGGCTGGAAGCCATTCCCGCCGCTACCATCAAACTTATCACTTTGATTTTTATGTGAAGTTGCCACAAATCTCAGATAAAAGACTACCAACTGCCATATATTCGATCTAGACTCGATATGCTGGATAGGCATCAAGTCACTTATTAGTTTGATGTCCCCCTGCGCGTCATTTTGCTTACCCGTAGGGGCTAAGCAAGGAAATACCCTCATTCAAAGGAAAGATCGTAACATGAACAAACTGACTGGAACCGTTAAATGGTTCAACGATGAAAAGGGCTTTGGCTTTATCTCTGGTGCTGATGGCAAAGATGTATTCGTCCACTTCAGTGCTATTCAGGCTCAGGGCCGTCGCACCCTACATGAAGGTCAAAGTGTTGAGTTTATCGTGACAGATGGTCAGAAAGGTCCACAGGCTAGCGAAGTTGTTGCGCTGTCTTAATGCCGCTGAAAAACTCTTCATAAAAAAAACGCCGCTAAGCGGCGTTTTTTATCATTTCGATACAGTTGGCAATTACTGGCGCCACTGTTTGAATGCGTTAATCAAACCATTCGTCGAACTATCGTGGCTCGCGATAGCCTCATCACCGCCCAGCTCAGGTAGGATCTTGTTCGCTAGCTGTTTACCCAGCTCAACACCCCACTGATCGAAGCTGTAAATATTCCAAATCACACCTTGAGTAAAGATTTTGTGCTCATACAGCGCGATCAGGGAACCCAATACCGATGGCGTTACCTGCTTAACCAAGATGGAGTTAGTCGGGCGGTTACCGTCAAATACCTTGAATGGTACCAGTTCAGCAACCTCTTCCAGCGTTTTGCCGGCAGCCAGGAATTCCGCTTCAACCTGCTCTTTGGTTTTGCCAAAGGCCAATGCTTCAGTCTGGGCAAAGAAGTTGGCCATCAGTTTTGGATGATGGTCGCTCAGTGGGTTGTGGCTGATAGCTGGCGCAATGAAGTCACATGGGATCAGCTTAGTTCCCTGGTGGATCAACTGGTAGAACGCGTGCTGGCCATTGGTACCTGGCTCACCCCAGATAATTGGGCCCGTTTGGTAATCGATAGGGTTACCGCCACGGTCAACACACTTGCCATTTGATTCCATGTTGCCCTGCTGGAAATACGCCGCAAAGCGGTGCAGGTACTGATCGTAAGGCAGGATAGCCTCAGACTCAGCACCATGGAAGTTGTTGTACCAAATACCGATCAGGGCAAGGATCACTGGCAGGTTTTGCTCAAGCGGCGCTTCAGCAAAGTGCTTATCCATTGCGTGAGCACCGTCAAGCAACGCAACGAAGTTATCGAAGCCGATTGCTAGGCTGATAGACAAGCCGATAGCCGAGCATAGTGAGTAACGGCCACCCACCCAGTCCCAGAATTCGAACATGTTGTCGGTGTCGATCCCGAAGTCAGCCACAGACTGGGCGTTGGTCGATAGTGCAGCAAAGTGCTTGGCAACGTGAGCCTGATCGCCCGCCGAAGCCAAGAACCAATCACGTGCCGAGTGGGCATTGGTCATGGTTTCCTGGGTGGTGAAAGTCTTGGAAGCAATCAGGAACAGCGTGGTTTCTGGGTTAAGCCCCTTCAGTGTCTCGGCAATGTGGGTGCCATCAACGTTAGACACGAAGTGCATGCTAAGGCGGGTTTTGTATGGCGCCAGGGCCTCTGTCACCATGTACGGGCCAAGGTCAGAGCCACCGATACCAATGTTCACTACATCGGTGATTTCTTTGCCCGTATACCCTTTCCACTCACCATCAACAATGCGCGCAGTGAAAGCTTTCATCTTTTCCAATACCGCATTGACGTTTGGCATCACGTCTTCGCCATCAACCATGATTGGCGTATTGCTGCGGTTACGAAGGGCCGAGTGCAGCACCGCACGGTTTTCAGTCTTATTGATTTTCTCACCGCTGAACAGGTCGGCAATCGCGGCTTTGACTTCTGTCTGCTCAGCCAGAGCAAACAATTTACCCATGGTTTCTTCAGTGATCAGGTTCTTGGAGAAATCCAGTAGGATGTCGTCGCCGAAGTTGGCCGAAAACGTGTTAAAACGTTCGCTGTCACTGGCAAAAAGCTCGCTTAGCTGCAGGTCCTGTGCATCTTCAAAGTGTGCCGTTAGCGCTTTCCACGCTTCAGTTTGGGTTGGATTGATGTTTTTCAACATGATGAAATTCCTGATTTTTAATTGTTAATCCATTAGTCTTGTCAGCAAAACCCAAGTAATGGATCCCCGATCTTAGTAAATCTTGCTGGTAGCGTTGACCCTAGTGTAGCTCAACTTATCAGGTCAGCTAAATTTTTGTAATTTTACAACTTATGAATAATTATGACGTGAAGGCATACCTACCTTCATTGCGTCAGGTCACGAAACTCGAGAGTAAGTTGCAAGCCAAGGAACCGTCAAATATTCACTAGGCGTCACGTTTCTAGCGCCAGTATTAAGAAGGATGATAACGATGTGGTACCAAAAAACAATCCAGCTTCGCCCTCGAGGGCGTGGTTTCCACCTGATCACCGATGAAATTGAACAACAAATCCCAGAGATCGCCCGGCTTCATGTCGGTCTCGCCCACCTCTTTGTCCAGCATACCTCGGCCAGTCTGACCCTCAACGAAAATGCCGATCCGACCGTGCGCAGTGATATGGAGGCCCACTTCAACCACGTCGCGCCTGAGCGCGCTCCCTACTACCAGCACACCTATGAGGGCGATGACAATATGCCTGCCCATATCAAGGCGTCAATGCTGGGCGCCAGTGTCAGTATCCCGATCAGCCAAGGGCGGCTGGCTCTGGGCACCTGGCAGGGAATTTACCTTGGCGAACACCGTGACCAAGGTGGTAGCCGCCGAGTGGTGATCACCCTACAGGGCGAATAATGGCTGCCGGGCGGCTTGAAAGGAGTGAACAGCGGGCTAGCTACCATGGAAAAGGCGTTTTCTTGCGAGGCTTGCGCTTTTTCTCGACCTCTACCACACACAGGAAGTCTTCGTGAAACTGCGGCAGCGCCAAGAGGGCCTTGGGGACATACAGCCGCACTTTCGAGTCAGCCAGGATAATCGTTTGCAGCGTGTCCAGCGGCATACACACGATTTCACCGGCCGTGAGCTTCATCCCGTAATTCAAGCTCACTTTGCCGCTGTTAGCGACGGACTTGACCAGCGGATAGCCAAACAGGGTCAGAGGCTCGGTGGTGAGCTTGATGGTCTCGTTGAAGGTCGCCTCGATATAGACCAGCTCGGAGTTTATCTGCTCGGCTAACTTGTCAACTTCGTGTTTGATGGCCGCGGAGAAAACCCACTCGTTGAGCACCGGTTCCCACTTGCCGCCTAACTGCAAACACCGCTTGTACACAAAGTGGTTCTTGCGCCCGGTGGCCAACGTACAAATATCGATATTGCCCTGCTCCTCGAAGGGCATCAGTAGCCGGAATACCGCATCGTTGGCATGGTGGGCATAGCGGTCGGAGATCTCTTCGACATGGAGCATAAAGGTGCCCAGCGGCAACGTTTGGCTATTGTCATCAATAATGATACGGCAGTGACCAGACCCTTTGGTGCACAGGAAATAGGACTCCTTGCGCTCTAGCACAGTAAATTCTTGCATCTACCTCAATAACCTCAAAATAACGGAACCGCAGTATCTTGCGAATGGGGCATCAGGTTAGTCAATCTCGTCGATGACCACATGAGTGTTATTTGCCCTCAGGGATTGGATCCTGTCGAAAGTTTCCCCGAGCTTGCCCGGCAGCTTGTAGCCATGTGCCACCATATCATCGATGTTTTTATCCATCTCTGACTTCGGGATGTTGTTGGTGACCTCGCTGATCGCCGATTCCCGCTCGTCCAGTGTGATATCACGGTCATAAATCTCCACTTCCTCAAACGCCTCGAGGTAGAGCGTACGAAACTCTTCCGCGATGTACTTTTCTGACAGCGTTCTGAGCTTGGCCGATTTACGCTTGCTGATATAGATTTCAACCCGGCTAACCGGCTTTTTCAGGGTCAGAATATTGGTCCGGGCTTCGAGGATCTCGCGATCTGTCGGGGTATCTTTCAGCGCCTTAAAGACCGCAAAAGAAGGTGGCCACTCTTGGCCTTTCTTCAAGCGCTCGTCCAGGTTATCTTTGAGACGGCGGTAACTGTTGCGATCCAACGAGGCAGCAAACTGCATCAGCCTTTCGCCCGGCTCATCACCGAACTCCTGGCGCACTTTGCTCTGCCCGAAGTTCATGTTCATATCATACCAAAACTGCATGATTTTCTTTTGCTCGGTCCCGGTGTACTTATCCAGCATCACCTGTGTCTTCGGGGAAAAACCCGATGCTCCCTGGCTGTCTGCCGCAAAGCCGACAGTGCCGGTATCGTCGGGTTGCGGAGCCAGGGCGGGAGCACTACTCCTGACGGCCGGGGCAGAAGGCTGAGCCGGGACAGAGGAGGCCGGGGGGGCACTTTTATCGGGCTGTTGATGAGCTTTTAGCTCGTTCTTCACTCGCTTCCAGTACTCGGCATGAGTTTCACTGATGTTCTTTGGCGAACTCATAGTAGGTCATCCCCTTCGTCATCACTCTTAAAGTTAAAGTTAGCAATCTTTTCTTCCAAGATATCAATCGCACCCCGCTTCACCGACTGGGGTCTCGCGGCCGGACGGCTGTATCCCTGCTTGTAGCTTTTCTCACTATGAAGGTGGGAATGCAGGCGGCTCCTGAGCTCATCGAGCGAATACAGCTGCTTGCTTGGGACTTCTCGAACACGCTCGACAAACGATGCCCATACCTGGGTTTGGCTGCCGTAGCCGCTCTTGAACATCACCGCTTCGGCCCAGGGCTCGATAACATTTGGGGAGAGCTCGAGAATATTGATCGCTTTGCCAGAAATCGTCTTATTCACCGGGGTAACTTGGGAGCGATGGAAGCTCGACACCCGCTTGGCATTGCTATAAACATCCTGCTGGCCATGGGACTGGGCATACCCCGTATTGCCAGCAGCTACGCCGGGATCAACATAGGTATCAAAGTTCAGGCGGCCATTGATCTTGCCGCTGGTACGGTAACTCGCGGAAGCCTTGTTCACCCCGATGATCACCTGCTCCATCGACAGCTTGGCTATCAGGTTATCGATCATGCTCTCAGAGGCACACATCATCTCTTTGAGCTGCACCATGCTGGTAATGAAGGCACCGTCTCGGTCCGATAGCTCAGCCAGGGCCACCAGCAGCAGCTTATCTTCCAGGTTAACGGTTTTGTGGCTCCAGGCCTTTTCGAGAAATTTCGATGACATGAGTATCTATACCAGAAAAAATTATGGATAACGGCGAGACAGAGGACAATATTGTAACAAACACCGACAGTGGTACGAACAAGTATAGCGCAGTTTATTTCTTGACCGGGCGGCCCAGCCGATTGTGCAACCGCCCGGCCGTCCTAGAATGGCTGGTTGATCATAACCCGGAACAAGCTGTCCTCACTGCCCCAGGCCATTTCGGTTCGTACCACGATCCCTTCGACCTGGAAACGCACGGCACCACCGACGCTCCATTTCATATCACGGTGCAATTCGGCCAGATCGTACTCATCGGCCACCCGGCCGACGTCGACAAAAGCCACCCACTGCCACCATGGCACATTGTACCATTCAAATACCGGCCAATCGTCCAGCGGCTGCCAGTCAGGCATCACCCGGTATTCCATGCTATAGCTCAAGGCCGCCCGATCGACAAAGCGGCCACCGGAAAAGCTACGCAGCCGATACAAGCCGCCCAGGCGGTTGCCCGCATAGGCCGGTGGACGACGGAACGCATCACTGCCATTGACCTGCTCGGTGCTGTTCCAACAGGGAATATCCGCCGTATACATGTTCAATGCCAGTACCTGCTGGTCGAACAAATCGCCCAGGTTACCGAACGACCAGAACCCACTCTGCTCAAACTCCCACTTCCACCAGCTGGCACGATCACTGCTGCCGGGATCGACCATCACCGAGAACTGACTTTGGCTCCCTTCGGTCGGATTGCGGGTGTTGTTGCGGTTATCCCAGTCAAGGCGGGTTTCCAGCCCCCACACTTCTTCGGCCTCACTGAAACCGGCCGGCTCAATATGCGAGGTCGGTAGCTCGTCGAATTCCCGCCCCTGGTAAAATGGCCTGAATTCCAGTGAGCTGACGCCACTCTGCCACGGGGTATGGCCAGTCAGGCGGCGAGTTGGCATCAGCGCCGCCCTGAGTCCCTGGGTTTTCCCGGCCCCCAATGGCAGCACATAGCGCATGGATAAGCGGTATTGGAACTCCTTGGCATCGGCCACAACCTTGTCGTCAACCGTGGAGTCATTGCTCGCAGCCTCACCGAGGTAATAATCGAACTGTTGGTAACTGGCATCGAACAGCTCCGCGCCAAAGAGCCAGCGGCTGTCCTGGCTGAGAATATAGTTACTGGCCCCGAGGTAGGTCAGCCAGGTGCCCTTTTCACTGTACACCCCGGCCCCAAGCAAAGCCGCTTGGGGCTGTCCCGCGCCTTTGAGCAAGCCTGCCACACCAACCGAAACACCCATGGCATCGGTCGAGAAGGCAAAGGGGACAAAGGCCGTTTCGGGCGTCCATGAAGGCCAGCTATCGGCCCAACTGGTGGTTGAGCATGAAAAAGCCGCAACCATTGCTGCGGCTTTGATAATCTTTGTCATTATAAATGGGTTTATCAGTCGGTTATTATTGCTTCGGTAATTGGTAAGCCATCGCAACTCGGGATGTCAGTTTAGTCACCAGCTCATAGGCAATAGTTCCGATATGGGCCGCCACAATCTCAGCTGGCAAGCCATCGCCCCACAAGATGGCCTCATCGCCGACCTTGTCGGTCGAGTCCGGTCCGAGATCGACCGTCAGCATGTCCATCGATACCCTGCCGGCCATCGGCACCACGCGCCCGTTGACCAACACCGGGGTACCGTTTGGTGCGGTACGCGGATAGCCATCACCGTAGCCAATCGCAATCACGCCCACCTTGGTATCACGCTCGCTGGTCCAAATCCCACCGTAGCCCACCGACTCGCCCTTTTTCACCTCGCGCACCGCGATCAGGCTGGAGGTCAACGTCATGACTGGCTTCATATTGTATGACTCCGCCGCCCGCTCAATCTCAGCAAACGGTGACACGCCGTACATAATGATGCCGGGACGGATCCACTCGAGGTGGCTATCGGGCCAGGCCAAGATACCGGCGGAAGCGGCCAGCGAGCGCTCGCCGCTGCAGCCGTCGGTCAGGGCCATGAAGGCTTCGATCTGGCGTGGCGTGACATCACTGGACAGCTCATCGGCACAGCCGAAATGGCTCATATAGCGCAGCGGCTTGGCAACATTCGGGCAGGCATGGAGACGATCAACAAACTCGGTATATTGTTCGGGGCGGACCCCGAGGCGATGCATGCCGGTATCAATTTTCAGCCACACCACCACCGGACTGTCTAGCTCGGCCTGCTCCAGCGCCTCAAGCTGCTCGATGGAGTGAACGACTGTATGGATATTGTTGGTTACCAGCACCGGCAAATCCGATGGCGCATAGAACCCTTCCAGCAACAGCACCGGCTTGACGACACCGCCAGCCCGCAAGGTCAGTGCTTCCTCAATCCGGGCAACCCCGAAGCCATCGACATCGGGCAGGCTCTTGGCCACATGCTCCAGCCCATGGCCGTAGCCATTGGCCTTCACCACCGCCAGGATCTTGCTGTTCGGTGCCTGGCTGCGGATTAGCTGCAGGTTGTGAGTCAATGCCTCGGTATTGATATACGCTGTCGCCGCTTTCATCTCTGTTCCTACTTATTATTGCCCCGGCAAACCGGTACTACATCTATGGCTGTGTCAGCCTTATTCATCATCAAAGGCCGGGCCGGCATAATTATCAAAGCGGGAGAACTGGCCTTGGAAGGTCAGTCGCACCGTTCCGATCGGACCGTTACGCTGCTTACCGATAATGATTTCAGCAATGCCTTTGAGCGCACTGTCTTCGTGGTACACCTCATCACGGTAGATAAACATGATCAAGTCGGCATCCTGCTCGATGGCACCCGATTCACGCAAATCCGAGTTCACCGGGCGTTTGTCGGCCCGTTGCTCCAGCGAGCGGTTCAGCTGCGACAGCGCCACCACCGGCACATTGAGCTCTTTGGCCAACGCCTTGAGCGAGCGGGAGATCTCCGCAATTTCCAGGGTACGGTTGTCCTGCAGGCTCGGCACCCGCATCAGCTGGAGGTAGTCAATCATGATCATGCTCAGGCCGCCGTGGTCACGGGCAATGCGCCTGGCCCGCGAGCGTACTTCCGTCGGCGTCAGGCCCGAGCTGTCGTCGATATACATGTTCTTCTTTTCCATCATTTTGCCCATGGCAGAAGAGACACGCGCCCAGTCTTCGTCATCGAGCTGGCCGGTACGGATCTTGGTCTGGTCCACCCGTGCCAACGAGGCCAGCATACGCATCATGATCTGCTCTGAGGGCATCTCCAGCGAAAAAATCAACACCGGCTTTTCCTCGGCCATCGCTGCGTTCTCACACAGGTTCATGGCAAAGGTCGTTTTACCCATCGACGGACGGGCCGCGACAATAATCAGATCCGAGCCCTGCA
The DNA here is from genome assembly GCF_003025515.1 of Photobacterium gaetbulicola. NCBI lineage: Bacteria > Pseudomonadati > Pseudomonadota > Gammaproteobacteria > Vibrionales > Vibrionaceae > Photobacterium > Photobacterium gaetbulicola. The sequence continues at coordinate 31,247 of NZ_PYME01000041.1, forward strand.
GGCCGGCGGTCTTTTTGTTCAAGTCCGAGAACCCGGTCGTCACCCCGGTCACCCCGTCCTGCGGGGTCTGATAGAGGAGCTCGATACGCTCGAGGGTTTTCTCGAGAATACCCTCAACATTCTGCGGGCCTTCATTTTCCGAGGTACGCTGCTCGGCAATGGCAAATACCTTGCTCTCTGCCATATCCAGCAGCTCTTCACTGTCCCGCCCCTGGGGATCATAACCGGCATCGGCAATTTCATTGGCCACGCTGATCATGTCACGGATCAGCGCCCGCTCACGAACAATCTCGGCATAGGCCAAGATATTCGCCGCCGACGGGGTATTTTTCGCCAATTCGGCTAGATAGGCAAAACCACCGACATCCTCAAGCTGATCTGCGTTTTCAAGGTGCTCGGACAAGGTGATCAAATCAAGCGGATCCCCGCCTTCCAGCAGCGCGGCCGCCCCTTCGAAGATAATCCGGTGGGGCCGGCTGTAGAAGTCTTTGGCCACGACTTTCTCGGCAACGACATCCCATTTCTCGTTGTCCAGCATCAAGCCGCCGAGAACCGACTGCTCAGCCTCTAGCGAGTGCGGCGCCATCTTGATCGCGTCCATCTTGGAGTCTTTGGGTTGGTTCGGTTTGCTATTCTCTGCCATAGGAATTGAAATGATTGCCGGAAACTAAGCCGTGCATTATACCTTAATTCGGAACGAGTCCATCTATCAATATAGCGCCGATAGCGAATTTCCCTTCTGAAATGCCATATTAGGGCCTTACGAGCAATTCGGTACATTCTGATCGCAATTCCTGACCCAAATATGACATAAATCGGTTACACTGCGGGGTTTGGTGATTGACTGTTACAACCGACGAGGAGGCCGCTTGGCAAGAACCCTGTTAGCTTTAATTCTGCTTGCCAGCACCCAAGCCAATGCCACCGCCACTGATGAGCGCCCAACCCGGATCCCGCCACCACTGAGCACCGAGCTTGAACTCGGTTACCAATCTCTCGGCGGCAACTCGGACTCGCAAACCCTCAACACCCGACTCGGGGGCACGTACGTCAAGAACCAGTACCGTCACACCGGTGAGTTCCGGTTCCTGCTGGCTGAAAAAGACGGTAAGGAAGACAAGCGTAAAGGCCAGGTCGAACTGCAGAGCGACATGAAAGTCAATGAACGGACCTATGTGCTGGGTAACATCAACTACGTCGATGACCGCTACGGGCCCTATTTTACCGATTTCACCCTGGCAACCGGTCTGGGTTACCAGTTAGTCCGGTGGGAAACCTTTCAGATGGAAGTGGAAGCCGGCCCGGGTTACCGCCACCAGGAGCCCAACCTCGATGAGATCGATGACGATGATATCATCCTGCCGGAGACGGTGGATGAGCTGATCCTCCGTGGCAATGCCAAAATGACCTGGAAACCGTCCAAAACCGTCGAACTTGGTGTCCGCCTGACCGGTATCGCTGGCAACAGCAACAGTACCATGGAAGCCGAATTCAACCTCACGACCGACATCAGTGACTTTGTCGCCATTAAAATCAGCAACAACCAAAAGCTCAACAGCTGGGTGCCCGATGGCTTGAAGAAGCGCGACTCGGCCATGACGATTAACCTGCTGTTCAAGATGTAACCCGCCTCGACAATAACCCAGCCATTCCCATTGCGGGGCAATCCCGCTACTCTCAAGCGATGACCACCGTTGCCAAGGCATAAAAAAACCAGCCCGGAGGCTGGTTTTAAGCAATCAACACAAAACGTTATTAGTCTTCAGCAACAACGTTTAGGTTAACAGTTGCGAATACGTCAGAGTGCAGCTGAACGCTGATCTCGAATTCGCCAGTCGTACGTAGAGCACCTTCTGGTAGGCGAACTTCGCTCTTCGCTACTTCAACACCAGCCGCAGTGATTGCGTCAGCGATGTCACGAGTACCGATAGAACCGAATAGTTTACCTTCGTCACCAGCTTTAGATGCGATAACTACAGCTTCAAGCGCGTTAACTTTCTCAGCGCGTGCTTCAGCAGCAGAAAGTTGCTCAGCAACTTTAGCTTCTAGCTCAGCACGACGAGCTTCGAACATTTCAACGTTAGCTTTAGTAGCCATTACTGCCTTGCCCTGTGGGATAAGGAAGTTACGAGCAAAACCCGCTTTAACGTTAACCTGATCGCCAAGGCCACCTAGGTTACCGATTTTATCAAGTAGAATAACTTGCATTATCTTGTCCTCTTAAACTTAATTAAACCGCTACCGATTACTGATGCTTGTCAGTGTATGGTAGAAGTGCTAGGTAACGAGAACGCTTGATAGCGCGAGCTAGCTGACGCTGGTATTTAGCGCGAGTACCAGTGATACGGCTTGGTACGATTTTACCAGCTTCAGTGATGTAGTTTTTAAGAGTTGCTACGTCTTTGTAGTCAATCTCTTGTACGCCTTCTGCAGTGAAACGGCAGAACTTACGACGACGGAAGAAACGTGCCATGGGCTATCTCCTGATCTAAATTTTATCAATGTGGTTGGCATAGAACATTAATGTACCGATGCTATTGCCTTCGGTTTAGTACGAGACAAAGTCTCCTACCTTAATGTGGCTGCCAACAGCTAAAACTTGAGTGAGTATTTGTTGACCTTGCTTGCTAACCAGAATGCCAAAGCATTATTTGTTAACAATGTGCTTCGCTTGGAGGCTTAGGCAATGACGCCGAGCAACACCAGACGATTGGCCACTCAAAAATTACTCAGCTGCTGCTTCGCCTTCAGATTGTGCTGGAGCTGGTTGCTCTGCACGCTCTTCACGACGTGGGGCACGCTCTTCTTTAGCCTTCATCATTGGAGATGGCTCAGTGATAGCGCCTTTAGTACGCATGATCATGTTACGGATCACTGCATCGTTGAAGCGGAAGTTAGACTCCAGCTCGTCAATTACAGACTGCTCAGCTTCAACGTTCAGTAGAACGTAGTGTGCTTTGTGCAGTTTGTTGATTGGGTAAGCCAGTTGACGACGGCCCCAATCTTCAAGACGGTGGATTTGACCGCCAGAATCTTTGATAGCAGCAGTGTAACGCTCGATCATGCCAGCAACCTGTTCGCTTTGATCAGGGTGCACCATGAATACGATTTCGTAATGACGCATGGGTTGCTCCTTACGGATTAATCAGCTTCTCGGATTGGCTCGGTTAACCAAGAGAAGCAAGGAACTAAAATAAATAACCGAGAATTTGGAGGCAGAATAGTACAGAGAATGGACAATTGACGCAAGAGAAATTTGTGATGAAAGTGGTTCTGTGGTTAGAAAAATAACAAACCCCATGAGCTAGACAAGCAAGCACCTTCACTTACTCACTAAATCACAGGGTTAGTGTTAAGGAAGCGGGCAAAGACCTCCCCGCTCCTTTACCATAGCCCCACAGCATAGCACCACAGGAACGTTTAGCTTACTGCCTTTGGCGTACCGCTTCGAACAGGCAGATGCCGGTTGCAACAGAAACGTTGAGGCTCGATACCGAGCCGGCCATCGGGATTTTGATCAAATCATCGCAGGTCTCGCGAGTCAGGCGACGCATGCCCTCGCCTTCCGCGCCCATCACAATCGCCAGCGGGCCGGTCAACTTACTCTGGTAGATATCATGGGTTGCCTCACCGGCAGTACCCACGACCCATACGCCTTTGTCCTGCAAGGCTCGCAGGGTGCGGGCCAAGTTAGTCACACGTACCAACGGCACCACTTCCGCCGCGCCACAAGCCACCTTGCTGGCGGTCGCATTCAGCTGGGCAGAGCGATCTTTCGGTACAACCACCGCCACCGCACCGGCAGCATCGGCATTACGCAGGCACGCCCCCAGGTTGTGCGGATCGGTTACACCATCCAACACCAACAGCAGCGGGTTGTCTTTGCCAGCCAAAATCTCGTCAAGATCGTTTTCGTTGTACTGCTTGCCCGGGCGCACGCGGGCAATAATGCCCTGGTGTGATGCCCCTTTGGCTTTATCATCCAGCGCCTTGCGGCCAGCCTGCTGGATAGTGATCCCAAGCATCTGCAGCTCATTGAGCAGCGGCAGCAAGCGGTCATCCTCGCGGCCTTTAAGGACAAAGACCTCGATGAAACGGGAAGGATCTGATGCCAAAACGGCTTTCACGGCATGAATGCCGAAAATCATGTCATTACTCATGGATTAAATCTTCTTTGCTGCTCGTTCTTTCTTACCGGCACGCTGTTTCTTCTTACGGGCCTTGGTCGATTTCTTCTTCGCGGTCGGCTTACCCTTGCCACCCTTATTACCGGCCTTCCCTTCCGGTGCCTTGTCTTCCTCTAGCTTGGGGATAGCACCGGCTTTTAGCTTCTGTCGGACCGAGCTGCGCTCTTTCTTCGACTTCGAGCGCTGCTCCTGCTGGGCTTCGCCATCCGCGACCCGGTAAACCTTCAGGCTCTGGCGCTGCATGCCCTCAGCCTTGCGCATGCGCTGCTTTTTATCACGGTTCTTGGCCGTTTTACCAGCCCCGCGCGGCTTGCGGGTGCTACCGACGATATCGAAGTCAATCTGGCGGTCGTTGAGGTTGATCGAGGCCACTTTGACCTTGACCGTATCGCCAAGGCGATAAACCTGTCCCGAACTGTCGCCAATCAGGCGCTGGCCGATCGGATCGTACTGGTAGTAATCATTGGCCAGGTTGGAAATATGCACAAGGCCATCGATATTAAGCTCGTTGAGACGGACAAAGAAACCGAAACCGGTGACATTGGCAATCACCCCGTCAAACTCATCGCCCACATGGTCTTGCATGTATTCACATTTCAGCCAGTCGGCCACGTCACGGGTCGCATCGTCGGCACGGCGCTCGGTCATCGAGCACTGCTCACCCAGGGTATCCATATCATCAAACGAATAATGGTACCCCCCGGTCGGCGTCCAGCGATCTTTGTTAGTCCCTGCCTGCTTGGCCACCAGATACTTGATCGCACGGTGCAGCGTCAGGTCAGGATAACGGCGGATCGGCGAGGTGAAGTGGGCATAACGGTTCAGCGCCAAGCCAAAGTGGCCGATATTGTCCGCCTGGTAAACCGCCTGCTTCATCGATCGCAGCAGCATGGTCTGGATCAGTTCATGATCCGGACGGCTCTGGATCATCGCGGCCAGTGCCGCGTAATCCTTCGGTGCCGGCTCCAGGCCACCAGACAACTGCAGCCCCAGCTCGCCAAGGAAATCCCTGAAGCCTGTCAGACGCTCTTCGCCTGGGGTATCGTGCACTCGGTAAAGCGCTGGCTCTTTGGCTTTTTCCACCAAGGAAGCCGACGCAATGTTGGCCATAATCATACATTCTTCAATGATTTTGTGGGCATCGTTACGCTCTGCCGGCACAATGCGATCAATCTTACGATCGGCATTGAAGATAAACTGGGTTTCAACCGTTTCAAACTCAATCGCCCCGCGTTCTTCACGCGCCGTCTTGAGGACCTTATACATGCTGTACAGCTCTTCGAGGTGAGGCACCAGCGGTGCATAGCGCTCGCGCAGCTCTTCATCCCCCTCAAGCATCTTACTGACTTTAGTGTAGGTCAAGCGCGCATGCGAGTTCATCACCGCTTCGTAGTGCTTGTAGCCAGACAGCTTGCCCGATGCCGAGATGGTCATCTCACACACCATACATAGGCGGTCCACCTGCGGGTTAAGCGAACACAGGCCGTTCGACAGCACTTCCGGCAGCATCGGGATCACCTGAGACGGGAAATACACCGAGTTACCGCGGCGAACCGCTTCTTTGTCCAGTGCCGAGTCCGGGCGAACGTAGTAGGACACATCGGCAATAGCCACCCACAGGCGCCACCCTCCCGATTTCTTGCGCTCGCAGTACACCGCATCATCGAAGTCGCGGGCATCTTCACCATCAATGGTCACCAACGGCAGCTGGCGCAGATCGACACGACCCTGCTTGGCCTCTTCAGGTACTTCTTCGCCCAGTCCCTGAATTTGCTTCTCGACTTCCGGTGGCCACTCGTGCGGAATATCATGGGTTCGCAGGGCGATTTCGATTTCCATTCCCGGCGCCATGTTCTCGCCCAGGACCTCGACCACTTTGCCGACGGCATTGTACTGGCGAGTCGCGCGCTGGCTGATCTCGACCACCACCACGTTGCCCATTCGCGCGCCCATGCGCTGGTCGTTCGGGATCACGATATCTTGGGCAATACGGGAATCGTCAGGCACCACATAGCCCATGCCGTCCTCGATAAAGAAGCGGCCGACAATCTGTCCTTCATACTGCTGCAGCACACGGACCACACGGCCTTCGCGGCGGCCCCGCTTATCCGTACCGGCAACCTGAGCCAAGATATAATCGCCGTGGATCACCCCGCGCATCTGGTGGTGGGGTAACAACAAGTCTTCTTCCTTGCTATGTGTCCCTTCCGGGCGCAGGAAGCCAAACCCGTCCCGGTGGCCAATCACATGGCCCTTGATCAAATCGAGACGCTCCGGCAGGGCATAGCACTGGCGGCGGGTGAAGATCAGCTGGCCATCGCGCTCCATGGCGCGCAGGCGGCGACGCAGGCCTTCATATTGCTCATCGCCCTCGAGTTTGAGTTCTTCAAACAGCTGATCGCGGCTTACGGGCGTTGAGTAACTGCGAATCACATCCAGCAGCATTTCACGGCTAGGGATAGGGTTTTCGTAGTTTGAAGCTTCGCGATCGCGAAAAGGATCGACCGGTATATCGGTAGTACCTTTTGACATAATTAGATCCAAGTTGGCGAAGAGATACTTCAAGTATATCTGCGCCCTAGGTGAACAGACGGGAGCCAAGTCGAAAAATTAGCTCCCCAGAGAGATTTTGAAGTTATTGATTGGCTGTCACTGAGCAGGCTGATCCAACAGGACACGCAGAGGCGGGTTGTCCTCGATCATTTCTGACAAGGTGTGATTGTCCAGCTCATCCAGGAAAGCCTGGCGTGCACTGAATAAAATGCCTTTCAGTCGGCAGGCTGGAGTAATATGGCAAAATTCCTCACTGCAATTAACGATTTGCAAAGGCTCAATCGCCCGCACGACGTCGCCGAGCACGATTTGATCAGCTGGCATACCCAAGCGGATCCCGCCATTTTTACCGCGCACTGTTTCGACGTAACCCAGCTGCCCCAGCTTATTGATGATTTTCACCATATGGTTACGCGACACGCCGTAAATCTCGGTCACTTTAGTTATGCTCGCCAGCTCACCCTGTGGCAGGGTTGCTAGGTATATCAGGGCACGCAGGCCGTAATCGGTAAAACTCGTCAGTTGCACAATAACTCCTCCTGACGACATTTTAATCTGGTTATTGACTAAAAGATACAGATACGATAGAACTTAAAACATATATTATAAATACATCATTAAAGGTAACGTCATGCTCAACACCAAAACAATCGAAATCGTGAAGGCGACCGCCCCGATTATTGCCCAAACCGGCCCCGCCCTGACGGCTCATTTCTACGAGCGTATGTTCAGCCACAACCCTGAGCTGAAAGATATTTTCAATATGAGCAACCAGCGCAATGGTGACCAGCGTGAAGCGCTGTTCAATGCCATCTGCGCCTATGCCAACAATATCGAAAACCTGCCAGCCCTGTTGCCGGCGGTGGAGAAAATTGCCCATAAACACACCAGCTTCATGATCACCGCCGAACAATACGCGATTGTTGGCGGCCACCTGCTGGGCACCATTGACGATCTGCTCTCCCCGGGCCAAGAAGTTTTAGATGCGTGGGCTGACGCCTACGGCCTGCTTGCTGATATCTTTATCAAACGAGAAGAAGAGATCTACCAAGAGAACGAAGGCAAGTCGGGGGGCTGGCGAGGCACCCGCGAGTTTATCTTGACCGAGAAAACCCAAGAGAGCGAAGTGATCACCAGCTTCACCTTCAAACCGGCGGACGGCGGCGCAGTCGCCGGCTACCAGCCTGGCCAATACCTGGGGATCTACCTCCAACCAGAAGGGTTCGAGTTCCAGGAAATCCGCCAATACAGCCTGTCTTCCGCTCCACAGGCCGATCAATACCGGATTTCGGTCAAGCGCGAAGAGGGCGGCAAGGTCTCGAGTTATCTGCATGACGCCCTGCAAGTGGGTGACACCGTTCAGCTCGCCCCGCCAGCTGGTGACTTCTTCCTCGATGTTGAAGCAACCACCCCGGTAGCACTGATTTCTGCCGGTGTCGGGCTAACGCCTACCCTGTCGATGCTGGAAACCTTAACCAGTCACCAAGCCGGCGTGCACTGGCTACACGCTGCCGAGAACGGCGATCACCATGCCTTCAAGCACACCATCGCGCGCATGGTTGCCGAGCATGATCACTTTACCAGCCACACTTGGTACCGTGAGCCGCTGGCTTCAGACAGCCAGGCCGAAGACTTCCAGTTTGACGGTATGATGGATCTGAACAAGGTTAAAGAACTGGTCGCGACTCCAGGCATGCACTACTACTTCTGTGGCCCGGTCGGCTTCATGCAGCATGTGGCCAAGCAGCTATTGGCGATGGGCATTACCGAAGAGCAACTTCACTACGAATGCTTCGGCCCGCACAAGGTGATTTAATTGCAACAAAAAAAGAGAGGCTCAAGCCTCTCTTTCTGTATCTCTCTTCTCGACTAGAAACTCGCACTAACCCCGCTTCCAGCGAGCTTTACCTACCAAAAACTATCCCGTCGCTTGGCTCTGGCAATCACGTTGGCCGGCATCCGGCTTTCCAGGCCGCGGCGCAGGCGGGCAATCTGGTTATGGGTACTTTGGCTAGCCGTCACCGTGTTATACAGCCAGCGGTAGGCATCTTCAAAGTCGAGCGGACTGCCGTAATTACTCAGCAGCAACTCTGCCAGCTGGATACGGGCATCGACATTGCCCATGGCGGCGGCCTCACGCAAGTAGGGGATCGCCCGCTCCCGATCTTGTTGGACCAAGGTGCCGCGAGCGTAATAACGCCCGAGCTGCTCCAACGCTGCCGGTGAGCCTTGCTGGGCAGCCGACTGCATGTAGTGGACGCCAAGCTCGACATCCCGCTCGACGCATACGCCCCAAGCCAGCATGTCGCCATAGAGAAACTGGTAGGAAGGGGACTCGACCCGGATTGCCCGCGCCTCGATATCCTGAACCAGCTGGCAATCGTCGGCCTGGACCTGCTGCAAATGACTGTTGGAGACGAACATCCGGTTGAGCTCGTTTTCGCTATACACAGGCACAGCATCACCCACCTCTTCCAGTGCAGAAGCAGGCATTGCGCTGCACAAGGCAATAGCAAAGATTAACGGGCGTAGGCTCATGGATAGATCTCTTTCTAAACGTGCTAACGTTATCGGCGGCAGAGCAGCAGACTTTAGGGAAAAAACACCCTAAACGGCAATTTTCCGACGTTTCAATGACATAATATAAATAGGTTTTTGACGCAATCTTCTCAGGCCAATTTTGGAACTAACCCCCACTTTGGCCGTGTCGCTATAAGGCTAAATAGTCTTTCCCTGCTATTGACGAAAAAAAATCGAGTAGGAGGAGGCCTCACGGCCTCCGTCCTCTCACACCACCGTACAAGCGTGGGTCGCATACGGCGGTTCCGAATATATTTTCAGTGACTCATACCCATCTCTCAATGAGTACATGCCC
>NZ_PYME01000042.1:0-39182 GCF_003025515.1 Photobacterium gaetbulicola
GCCGTTTGCTTCCTTCAGATCCCACCTCACGGTGGACACCCTTGCATAGGCTAACGGTTCTCGCTCGACTGAGCCCGTAGAGGACTTTCACCTCCTAGAACAACGCCATGCTCGGCGCACCAAAAAAAGGCCGCTACATCCGTAGCGGCCAACATGTCAGACTCGAATCAACACAAGAAATAAACGCCAAGCTGATTAATCACCCGCTTTCTCTCAAAGAGAACATACTGTGATTCCGCTTGGGGAAAACGACTAGCTCAATACCAAGGCTAGTAAAATGTAGAACACGGTTGTTCCCACTTACTTATTACGCAAGTAGATAATCCAATACCCCATACCGACAAACACCCCACCACCGATGATGTTACCCAGTGTTACCGGGATCAGGTTATTGACAACAAAATTGCTCAGGGTCAGATCGGCAAAATCGGCCGGGTTCATCCCCGTCATCTGCCAGAATTCAGGCGAAGCAAGGTGCTTGATACCAATTGCCATCGGTACCTGGAACATATTGGCAATGCAGTGCTCGAAGCCCGATGAGACGAACATCGCAACCGGCAGGATCATCACCAGAATCTTATCTGTCAAGGTACGGCCACTGAATGTCATCCATACCGCCACGCACACCAATACGTTACACATGACGCCAAGGGCAACGGCCTGCATGAAGTCGTGATGCAGCTTATGCTGGGCAATTTGCATCGCATTGATACCTACCGCACCACTACCGGACATGTACTGCTTGGTCATCAGCATGATAGCGACCAGTATCAGGGCGCCCAACAGGTTACCGACATACACCACGCCCCAGTTGAGCCACAGGCTCTTCCAGCTGATCTTACCGCTAGCCCGGGCTACCAGTGTCAGTACCGAGCTGGTAAACAGCTCACCGCCGGTGATCACCACCAGAATCAAACCCAGGCTAAATGCCAATCCCCCGACAAAGCGCGACATTCCCCACGGCATGTCACCGGCTCCGGTGGTCACTGTGGTGTAAAACACAAAGGCGATACCAATATGCATCCCGGCAGTGATCGCCAGCAGCAACGACTTCATCGGATCTTTGGTGGCCTTACTTACACCTACCTCGGCCGCTTTTTCCGCCATCTGTGGCGGTAATAACGAATCAAACTGACTCTGACACATATTGTTTGGTACCTGACACATCTTGAAACACACAAAATTAAGGAGGCGAGATAGTGGCTTTTATCACACAAATATTCAAGCCATTGCTAAAACAATAATTCGAAATATACGAACGAATTATTCGGATATACCGAATCAACAGATATTGTAAACATTGAGCAACAAATCAATATGCCAAAGATTCAAATCACGCTAACATGCCGTCACATTGCAACTACATTTATACCCTCATGTGCATAAGCGCTGAATTATATTCAGGGGTTGAACCCCGCCGACCATCAGAGCCGGATCAAAAAAGGCGACTGATAAGCCGCCTTTTCTTCATTTGATGAATAAGTTGTCAGTTACACCAGTTCAACCTGGCAAATGATCTCATCATCAAAGGTCAACACCTTAAGCATATTCGCTTCCAGCAGACCGTAACTTGCCTGGTATTCACCGCGCGGGATCGTCACCGAGCCGGGGTTATAGACATAGAGCGAGCCTTTGCTTTCGGCAACAGGAAGATGGGTATGACCGGATACCACCACATCGCCGTCACGCAGGCGCGGGTGCTTGTCACCGTTGTAGAGGTGGCCGTGGGTCAGGAACAAGCGGCGGCCGTTTGGCAGCAGCACCAGGTTGTAGTCTGCCATCATCGGGAAGTCCAGCAGCATCTGATCCACATCACTGTCGCAATTGCCCCGAACAGCGGTGATCTTCTCAGCATGCTGATTGAGCTGCTCGGCCACCTCAATCGGTGCGTACCCCTTTGGCAACGCATTACGCGGGCCATGGTTTAGCACATCCCCCAGCAGGATCAGGTGATCAGCACCACTCTGCTCAAACTTGGCCAGGGTACGGCGAGTGCTGTCGGCACAGCCGTGGATATCAGAAGCAAAAAACAATTTCATGTCGGTGATCTTTCTTCGGTACAGGATGTCGTGATCCTACACCGAAGCCCATGACAATACCATTGCACGAACGGTTACGACTCTTCCCGCAGCATGCCGTTGAGTACGATGTTGTTATAGCTCACCATACCGATAATATGGCCACTCTCGATGACCGGTGCCCGGCTGATGCCAAAACGCTCAAACAGGCGAGCACAGTAGCGGACGTCCATCGAGGCACTAACCGACAAGGCCGGCTTGGTCATGATTTCATAGATATTGGTCCGCTCAGGTGAACGATCCAGTGCCAGTACCTTCTTGGCAATATCGTTCATCAGCACGATACCGTACTCATCGTCTTCATTGCGCTTGTTGACGATCAACGCCTTGATTTGCTTTCGCTTGGCAATGCGGATCGCCTCAGCCACCGTAGTCAGCCCTTCGACAATCGCATAGGTGTCCATCATTACATCCCGTACCCGGACCAAGGTGTCATCATTCATAACTTCGCCTCAACAACTTTAGTCAGTGTTTCAACCTGGTGGGCTACGCCCACCGCATCCTCAACGTCGAGCTGCACCGCAATTCCCTGCCCTGAGGAGGAATCAAAGTCCCCGACCCGCTCAATGGTTTCCAAAATAGTCCTTGCCAGGTGCTCTTCGACCACAAACAAAATCACATCCCGCTGAACATCCAGCCCGAGGCCGAAAAAGGTTTTCTTCTGGTACAAGCCTTCCCCGCGGGCATTGTTGATCACTGTCGCCCCCGTCGCCCCGGCTTTGCGTGCAGCATCAAGGACGGCATCGGTTTTCGAATCTTCTACAAAGGCCAATAACAACTTAAATCGCATTTCCTTCTCTCCTCTTAGCCTGCCTTGCCGACAGCTGTGCAAACGCCATCACTGTGATCATCGGAAACAGGCTGGCAAACGCAATGAGTCCAAACCCATCGAGCATCGGATTTCTCCCAGGTACGGTAGACGCCAGCCCCAGCCCCAATGCCGTCACTATCGGCACCGTCACCGTCGATGTCGTCACCCCGCCGGAGTCATAGGCCAAGGGGACAATCATTTTCGGTGCGAAGTAGGTCTGCACCACCACCACGCAATAACCCGCCAAAATGTAATAGTGGAGCGGATCGCCAGCCACAATCCGGTAGCTGCCAAGAGCAATTCCCACCGCGACCCCAAGCGCAACGGCGATACGCAAGCCGTTGACACTGATGGTATCACCCGAAACTTGGTTGGCTTTAATCGCAACGGCAATCAGGGAGGGTTCGGCAATAGTGGTACTGAACCCAATCGCCGCTGCGAACAGATAGACCCAGTAGTACTGGGTCCAGGGGATTTCAGCCGGGATCCCCTCGCCACTGTCAAACAAGAAATCCATCGCCGTTAGCTGGGCGGCCATTGACTCACCCAACGGGAACAGCGCCAGCTCAAGTCCGAGCAGGAACAACGACAAGCCTACGACGACATAGACAAACCCCAGCGCAACTCTGGGCCAATGGGTCACCGGGCGGCGCAAAACGGCCAGTTGAAAGCCGAAAATAATCACCGCAATCGGCACGACATCGCGTACTGTCATCAGCAAAGTGGAAAAAAAGTGGGGCACGATACCGTTCAGCTCTGTCATCCCTGCCTCCTAGTGCACCAGCATGCCGTAGGCCATAACGAATATCATCGGGGTTAACGAGGCAAAAGCGATCAAGCCAAATCCATCAACGATGGGATTACGCCCTTTGATGGAGGACGCCAGCCCAACGCCCAATGCCGCGACTAAAGGCACCGTAATAGTAGAAGTCGTCACACCACCTGAGTCATAGGCGATCCCGACAATCGCCGGCGGAGCAAACCACGTCATCACCATCACCATCAAGTAGCCGCCAATGATCATCCGGTGAATGGGCCACCCTTTTAGTATACGTGTCACCCCGAGCATAATGGCAATCCCTACCGATAGGGCAACGGTTAGGCGCAAACCGGTTGCATAGCTCAGCTGGCTTTCTGCATCGGCGACTATCAAGCCCCCTTCGGCGGCCACCTTGGCAGCTTCCGCCGCCACTGCGGTCAATGCCGGCTCGGCAATTGTGGTACCAAACCCCAAGCAGAAGGCAAACAGCAACAACCACCACACACTGCCCTTGCTGGCAAAAGAGTGTGCCATCGACTCACCGATGGGAAACAATCCCATTTCCAGTCCGAAGACAAACAGGGTCAAGCCGACCACCACAAACGCCAGACCAACCAATATCGGACCTAATTGTGGTAGAGGTTGTTGAAGGACAACCATTTGGAAGAAGCCAATAACCAAGATAATCGGCAACAAATCACGCAAACTGGACAACAAGGCTTTCAGCAGGACGAGTACAAATGACATTCCACCTCCAGGTTGCCGCACGGCCGTTGAATTAAGGGGATACCTTCAAGGTACTCCTCATTCACAATTAGACACAACTATTATGTACTAACACGAGAGCTAGCACACATAACCATATGTCATAAAGGAGATTGTTCGCGATAACAACCCATTGGTTTAGCTATACTTAATCTCCAGAATCATACCAATACTGATAAAGACGTAGCCCCAGAGGAGAAGCATGAAGATATTATTGACCGGCGGCACAGGTTTTATCGGCTCGGCCCTAATCAGTGCCTTGAATGAGCACGAGGTTACCGTATTGAGCCGCAATCCGGCCAAGGCCAGCCAAACCCTGGGCGGCAGTATCAATGTCGTTGCCTCCCTGGACCAGTTCGACAACCTTGACGACTTTGATGCGGTGATTAACCTTGCCGGCGAGCCAATCATCAACAAACGCTGGAGCCCACAGCAAAAAGACCGAATCTGCCACAGTCGCTGGACACTGACCCAGCAGCTGGTCGATAAAATCCATGCCAGCAGCCAACCGCCCCATACTTTCATCAGTGGCTCCGCTGTCGGGATTTATGGCGATCAGAAAGACACTGTTATCGACGAGTCGTTTGCCATCAGCGAGCATGTCAACCACGATGACTTTGCCCACCATGTCTGCCAGCGCTGGGAAGACATCGCACATGAAGCAGAAAATGAGCAAACTCGGGTTTGCCTGCTCCGTACTGGCATAGTGCTGGGAAAACATGGCGGCGCCCTCGCAAAAATGCTGCCGCCCTATCAGCTCGGGCTGGGCGGCCCCATTGGTAATGGCTCACAATACACGCCTTGGATCCACCTGCAGGATATGGTCGATGCGATAGTATTCCTATTAGAAACGCCAGCAGCAAAAGGCGCATTCAACCTTACTGCACCAGAGCCCGTCACCAACAAGGTATTCAGCCAAACCTTAGCCAAATCCCTGCACCGGCCCCATATCTTCTTCACTCCGGCATTCGTGCTGAAACTCGCCCTCGGCGAAGCGGCCTCGCTGCTGCTCGAAGGCCAACGGGCGATACCGAACAAGCTCGAAGCGCTCGGCTATAACTTTCGCTACAGAACTATTGATGTGGCACTAGGAGATATTGCCTCTGCCTAAGCATCCCTAAACCTAGGCTTGCCCGTTTCCACATCAACGAGTGATGATTAAAAAGGCTTCCCGGTACGAATGAACCGGGAAGCCTTTTTATAACAGCATGTGAGGATCTTCGGTCTAGCCTCTAACGGGCTGCAGCAGGCTGTTGATCATCGAGCGGATGATCAGCACCACCAGCAGCAGTGAAAGCAACGGTACCACCAACCACATCGTCGGGTGCCAGCTTACCGGCAGCTCAAAGCCCCACTTCACCAATGCCGCAACGACCGCTTCAGCGCCGGCCGCTGCCATTACACCTGCCAGCAAAGCCATAATGCCGTACTCGCCCCACACCGTTGCCGAGACTCTTTTCCGGCTCGCACCCAATGTCCGGTACAGGCGGATTTCATCCCTGCGCTGAGCCAAGCTCAGGCGCAGTAAGGTCATGACCAGCAACAGGCCGCTGACAACCCCCAGCCCCGCCAACACCGACAGCGACAGCGACACTTGCTGCATAATACCTTGGATGCGGGTGGCCATGGTGCGCAGATCCAGCAAGGTAACCGTTGGGTAGTCCCGGCCGAGCTGATTGATCACCGCCTGCTGGTCCGCTTCAATCCGGAAACTGACCAACCAGGTTGCGGGCAGCTTAGCCATCACATCCGGGGTAAAGATAAAATAGAAATTGGGCCGCATGTTGCGCCATTCGACCTCGCGGATGCTGGTCACCTCAGCACTGAACGGCTGGCTGTTGACATTGAAGGCAAGGGTATCACCCAAGGCAATACCCAAGCGCTCGGCAATACCGGACTCGACCGAGACCCCATTGGTTGCCTGCCACTCTCCGGCAACCACTTCGTTATGGACCGGAATGGAATCACGCCAGGTAAGGTTAAGCTCGCGACGCAAGGATTCATCGCGCTCCTGCCTATCTCCTTGCTGGGAGCGTTCAAGCAAGTCTTCCTCATTGATATGGGTTATCCGACCGCGGATCACCGGGTAGCCTTCAGAACGCATAACCTGTTGCTGGTCAAGCATATCGAGGTAGGCTCGCTGCTGCTCTGGGCTGATATTGAGGGCGAACACATTCGGCGCATCTGCCGGCAAGGTTTGCTGCCAGTCCGCCAGCAGATCTGAGCGCAGCAGCCAAATCACTGTCAGCAGCATCAAGGAGCTGGTCAAGGCTGCCAGCTGGGCACCGGTCGCCATCGGGCTACGGTTAATTCGGCTCAACGCCAGCGTTATCGCCGCCCCCCAACGGCCCCGCTTGAGCCCGCGGACAATGGCTACCCCAACCACAGCAAGGATAACCAGGATCGCAGCCAGCCCCAGCAAGGTCAGCCACATCAGCCCATTGCTTCCCAGCCACAGCAAACCTGCCGCCAATGGCAACAGGGCCAGCAGATAACCCTTGTTGCTGGTCTGCCAGCTATCCATTCGTTGTATCACTGAAATAGCAGGTGCATCCACCAGCTTCAACAGCGGGATCCCCATCCCCGGAATGGCCACCAGCAAGGCAACCAGCACGCTTACCACCAGCGGCGTAAAGCCAATACCGGGCAAGGGATCGGGCAATACATCTACCAAAGGCACCCGCAGCAAGTATTCCAGCAAGGCACCGATTGCCACCCCGGCCACCAGCGCAAGGCCAAACAACATGCCGAGCTGGCGAGCCAGCCATTGCCACAGCCACTTCTTGCTGGCGCCCAGGCTTTTCATCATTGCCACGACCTCGGTACGGGTCGAGGCATAGTGCATACAGGTCAGCACCAGAGTGGCTGTCGCCATCAAGATCACCAATATCAGGGTAAGCGACAGGTACTGGCGGGCTTTTTCGATGACATCACCGGTTCGCCCCTGCGAGGTTTCACTCAGCCAGCGCTGCCCGGGCTCAAGCTCTACTTGCTCCTGCAATGCCTTGAGCTGGCTATCTGCACCGGTAAAATACGCCCGGTACTGAACCCGGCTACCCGGCTGGATTGCCCCTGTGCTATCCAAATCATCAGCATGAATGAGCACGGCCGGCATCTGGCTGAACGGATTAAACGACAGCTCAGGCTCCTGCACAATGGTGCCGCTGACCTTGAGCTCGGCATCACCAATAGCCAACACATCACCGGGCTCAACTTTCAACAAATCAAACAGCCGCTCCGCCAACCAAAGCTCTCCGGGCTGAACCTGATGATGAATACCGGACGGGCTTTTCAGCTCAAGCTCGCCCCTGAGCGGGAAGTCGCTCTCGACGCTTTTGACGCTGACCAGCTGCATGGCTTCATCGCTGAAGGTCATGGTGCCGAAGCGTATCTGCTGGGAGACCACCAGCCCTAGCTGCTCTGCCTTGTCCAGAGTAGGCTGTTCAACCGGATTGGCCGAGCGGAATACTAAGTCGGCAGCAATCATGGAGCGGCCTTGATCGACCATGATCTTCTCAACCCTCACCACCAAAGCCGCCAAGGCAAACACACAGGCGATAATCAATGTCAGGGCCACAGCGACCGGCCACAACTGGCCGTGCCACAACTCGCGCCAGCTCCACTTGAGCAGCATCGAACGGTTAGCAGTCGGGGAATCGGATTGGATATCTGTCACTTCAGTCATGCGGCTACCAAACTCCCACTTTCTAGCATCAAGGTGCGGTCACAGCGCTGGGCCAGCTGTGGATCATGGGTCACCAAGACCAAGGTGGTGCCATGGTCGCGATTGAGGGCAAACAGCAGCTCGATGATATTGGCGGCGGTATGCTGGTCGAGGTTACCGGTCGGCTCATCGGCAAACAGCACCTTGGGCCGGGTCATGAATGCCCTCGCCAGTGCTACCCGCTGCTGCTCTCCGCCCGATAGCTGTGCCGGCAGGTGAATTTCCCTGCCATTCAAGCCGACTTTTTCAAGCAGCTCGCGGGCACGCCCCTCATCGGCTTCCTCCCCCTTGATGATGGCAGGCAGCATCACGTTCTCCAGTGCTGACAACGACGGGATCAGCAAAAAGCTCTGGAAGACAAAGCCAATGCTGTCACTGCGCAGTGCTGCCCGCGCCTCGTCATCCATCGCTGCCAGTGGCTTGCCCAGCAACTCAATGCTGCCCTTGCTTGGGATATCCAGCCCGGCCAACAAGGTCATCAAGGTCGACTTGCCCGCCCCCGAAACACCGACCAAGGCAATTGCCTCGCCCTGCTCGACCTCGAGCGAAACATCCTGCAAAATGGTGAGAGACGATGATGCTGTCGTCACCTGCTTGGACACTGATACAGCTTTAATCACGGATGTAGACATGATGCGATTCCTTTCAGTAATCTTTTTTCTTGTTTTCACTCAGCATGCCCTCGCGGCCAAACTGATGGTACTGGGCGATAGCCTCAGTGCCGGTTACCAGATGCAGGCCGAGCAAAGCTGGCCTAACCTGCTGGATGCTGAGCTTGAAAAATATGGCCATGATGTCACTGTGGTCAACGCCAGTATCTCCGGCGATACCACAGGCAATGGGATGGCTCGGCTTCCCCGCCTACTCGAACAACACCAACCTAATTTCGTCTTGATTGAGCTGGGTGCCAACGACGGGCTTAGAGGATTTCCTCCTTCTACTATACGCAATAATCTCAGTGAGATGATCACCGAGATCGAGCAAGCGGGTGCTTACCCGCTGCTGATGCAGATATTTGTACCGCCAAACTACGGCAAGCGCTACAGTGACCAGTTTGCAAAAGTGTATCAAGATATCAGCAAGCAGCTTGAGATCCCGCTGCTGCCCTTTTTCCTCGAGCACATTATCCTCAAGCAGGAATGGATGATGGATGACGGCCTGCATCCCAAATCGGATGCCCAGCCGTGGATAGCCGATTTCATGGCCAAAGAGCTTGCCCCGCACCTCTAACGACAATAAACAGACAAGGAATGCCCCTAATGACGGCAACGAAACCGCTCCGAATTCTGATCACTGGCTGCAGCAGCGGCATTGGTTACTACTGCGCGAAAACTCTCCACCAGCAGGGTCATCAGGTTATTGCCAGCTGCCGCCAGCAAAGTGATGTCGAACGCTTGCAGGGTGAAGGCATTAACTGTGTGCTGATGGATATGGACAGCGAAGCCTCCATCGAGCAAGGATTCAGCGAGGCCCTTGAAATAACCGGCGGCACCCTGGATGCCTTGTTCAACAATGCCGCCTACGGCCAGCCAGGCGCGCTGGAAGACCTCCCGACCCATGCCCTGCGCCAGCAGTTCGAAAGCAACCTATTTGGCTGGCACCACCTAACCCGGCTGGTTATCCCGGTAATGCTAGCCCAGGGCAGCGGTAAAATTGTCCAGAACAGCTCGGTATTGGGCCTAGTTGCCATGAAGTACCGCGGTGCCTACAACGCCAGTAAATTCGCCCTGGAAGGGTACACGGATACACTGCGCCTAGAGCTTAGCAATACCCCAATCAAAGTCAGCTTGATCGAGCCCGGTCCGATTGAGAGCCAGTTCAGGGCCAATGCCAAAGCAAAGTTCGAGCAGCATATCGATATGCCACGCTCACGCCACTTGGCCAGCTACCAGAACACACTCGACCGGCTCGGCAAAGCCTCACCATCGAGCAAGTTCACCCTCGGCCCTGAAGCGGTTTTACAGCCCCTGCAATCCATTATGGCAACCGATGAACCAAAGGCACGATATTATGTTACCCAGCCAACGTACATTTTCGGCTTCCTACGGCGCATTTTACCTACCCGTCTGCTCGATTCATTGTTAATAAAAAGTGACTAATTCGTCGAAAAGCCGGATAGAACGGCGAAGACGTCGAACCAACGGTGTTTGAAAATCAAACAGTAAAACAAAACACTTACAACTTATCTGGATCAAAAAAACACCACTGACAAGAAACAAACCTTGAAAAACACTGAATAGCTGAGCGGAAGTACGGTTTTAGCCAAAAAAAGCAAGAAATGTAATATTTGTGTCACACTGCACGGTTAAGCTTGCAGTGTAAATTGAAGGTTGTTCCCTACCAGTCCTTCTTGTCCCAATAACCGTTCCGCGACAGAAAAGAAAAAAGGTGTGACGATGACATTGCGCCAAATAAATATCCTGTGTGTGTGCGTGACGCTCGCACTGCTGTTAACCTTTCAATAAAAATGGAGAGCGAGGCTCTCCTTTTTTATTGCTCCCAGCGCTATCTTCCCGCCGCTCTCCCTTGAAAATGCTTGGCTTTCCCCCCATAACTATGACAACGAAGAAATTTATGGCCTATGCGCTTTTTCAGAAGTCCAGGGAGTGAAGATAAACCCATGTATGACCAACTAGCCATCGAACTGAACGAACAGAATCTGCAGCAGGTGATCGAGCAATCGATGCAAACCCCTGTGGTGATCAGCTTCTGGGCCCCGTCCATGCCTGAAACGGCTGAAGTGAATCAAATTTTGGAAAAGCTGGCAGCGTCTTACCACGGCCAGGTCACTCTGGCGACCCTGGACTGTGAATCCCAGCCAATGGTCGCCGGCCAATTTGGTGTGCGTAGCCTGCCAACCGTCGCCGTGTTCAAAAATGGCCAGCCGATTGATGGTGCCGCAGGCCCACAAACGGAGCAAAGCCTGGCCGAGATGCTGGGCAAACACCTGCCAAGCCAGGAGGAGCTTGCCCTCAAGGCCGCCCTGGAGCAAGTTGACAACCAACAGTACAACGAAGCCCTGCCGGTACTACGTGAGCTGGCGGCGAAATTCGCCCAGAACAGCGTGATCAATTTGGCGATGGCAGAATGCCTGCTCGGTACGTCCCAGTACGATGAAGCAGAAGCCCTGCTGGCAACAATCCCGATGCAAGATCAGGATGCCAAGTACAAAGGACTCATGGCAAAACTGGAACTGCACCAGCAAGCGAGCGATTCACCGGAAATCCGATTGCTGGAGGAAAAACTGGCGGCGGAGCCTGGCAACAACGAGATTGCCTATGAGCTTGCCGTACAGTACAGCCAGGTTGAGCGCGCAGAGGAAGCCCTAGAGCTACTGATCAACCTGCTGCGCAAAGACATGAACTTTGCCGATGGCGGAGCCAAGAAAACCATGATGGATATCCTGGCCGCGCTAGGACAAGGCAATGCCGTGGCCAGCAAATACCGCCGTCAGCTCTACTCACTGCTTTACTAGCGCAGCCGTCAGCGGACTGACCATCACGACAAGGCAGGGCTCTCCTGCCTTTTCTTTTGTTCGCGCTTGCTCTGTCTTATCTAACGGTGACGGCACAGGCCTTCAATAATTGGGCAGCTCGCCCCTTCATCGCCCGGGCACTGCTGGGTTAACGCCTCCAGCGTCTGCTTCATCTCAAGCAGCTCTTTGATTTTCTCGTCGATTTCCAGCAGCTTTTGCTCGGCCTTGGCTTTGACGTCGGCACTGCGCCGCTGCGGATCACGAGAAAAGGCCAGTAGCTCACGGCCTTCATCGAGCGTAAAGCCAACCAAGCGCGAGCGCCGAATAAGATGCAGCTCATCGATATGCTTGGCACTGTACTGGCGATAGCCATTCGCCGCTCGGCCCGGCGGCGAGATAATACCTTTATCCTCATAAAAACGGATAGTCTTGGTTGTCAGCCCAGTTTGCTGAGCCACTTCACTGATATTCATACCCAGCCTTACAGTTAATGGAAGGTTATACTTATTAGTATTCTCTTTTATCGCCCTAGTATCAAGCCTATTATTGCTTCTCTCGATAGCCGTCAAAATGTATTGACCTTCCAGTTGATGGAAGCTTTATGATGAGTTTAAGTGAATAAAACCGTATCACCAGTAAGGCTTCAATATGGTCGAGTTAACCCTGCCGCTGAGGAAGGTGCGCTGTATGAACTGCGCCAATAAAATCAAAGCGGCCCTCACTGCACTACCGGGTGTTGAATCCGTTGATGTCAATACCGAACAAGCCACCCTGCGGGGAACGTTTACCCCACAGGCGGCCGTCGATACTATTACCCAGCTCGGGTATGAAGCTGGTTATCAGTACCAGCTTCCACTGGCGGGCCTGTCCTGCGGCAAATGTGTCCGCAAGGTCAAGGATGCGCTGGACGGGCACCCTGACATTTTCTTTGCGGATGTCAGCAAAACCGCGCTTAACGCCAGCGGCACCCTGCCCGAACCGCAACTAATCGAGCTCATTGAGTCGCTCGGCTACAGCGTACCGGCCTACAACACCTATGAGCTGTCCCTGTCAGGGCTAAGTTGCGGAAAGTGTGTCGCCAAAGTTGAAGAGCTGCTGGCACAGCAAGCTGACATCGACAGCTTTACCGTCAGTAAAACCCATGCCAGTGTGCAGACCACCCAGCCTCAAGCAACGATCATCGCCTTGATTAAAGACGCTGGTTTTACTGCCTCACCGGCAACGGAACAAGCTGATACCAGCGAATCCGCTGCCAGCAGCACTGCGACCAATACTGCCACAGACGAGGTACCGGCAGAGCCGCTGAGCAGCGCAGGCGAACCGCAGGGCAGCAACATATCACAGCAATTTATTTTGTCAGGCATGACCTGTGCCAGCTGCGTCAGTTCGGTCGAGAAAGCCATCCTAAGCGTGCCCGGAGTAGTATCCACCAGCGTCAATTTGGCCGAGCGGACAGCCCTGGTTAGCGGTGATGCACAGAGCAGCCTCATTCTCCAGGCTGTTGCGGACGCCGGATACCAGGCCGAGTTATCCGAAGACGAGCTGACACGCCGCCAGCGCCAGCAAGCGCAAAACGAGCAGGTATATCGCCAGCACATCAAAAATGCCTATATTGCACTGGCTGTCGGAGGCCCTTTAATGGCTTGGGGCGTATTCGGCGGCAGCATGATGATCGTCTCCCGGGCTGACCAAATTGGCTGGGGGGCGATAGGGATCATCACCCTGATTTTACTTGCCACGGTGGGGAAGCACTTCTTCGTCAATGCCTGGAAAGCGTTCAAGCATCACCGGGCAACCATGGATACCCTGGTCGCTCTCGGTACCGGTGCGGCCTGGCTGTATTCAACCTTAGTGGTACTTGTGCCTGACTTATTGCCGATGCAAGCCCGCCATGTCTACTTCGAAGCCTCGGCGATGATTCTGGGCCTGATCACCCTCGGTCACGCCCTGGAAGCCCGGGCCCGAAGCCGAACCTCCAAAGCCCTCGAGCAACTGATGGACTTGCAACCGCCAACCGCTGTCATCGTTGACAACGGCGAAGAGCGTGAAGTGCCCCTTGCAGACGTTCGTACCGGCATGGTACTGCGCCTTCATCCCGGCGCCAAAGTGCCGGTCGATGGCACCATCCTCGAAGGTCAGAGCTATATCGATGAATCGATGCTGACCGGCGAGCCTATTCCGGCCAACAAGAAAGCGGGCGATACCCTTCACGCCGGTACCATCAACCAGCACGGCAGCCTACTGTTTACGGCAGAAAAAATCGGCCGCGATACCATGCTGGCAAGAATTATCGAGCTGGTACGCCAGGCGCAAAGCAGCAAACCCGCTTTAGCTCGGCTGGCCGATACCATTTCTGCCATTTTCGTGCCGGCGGTCATGATCATCGCCATCGTCACCGCCATGATCTGGTACTACTTCGGCCCAGAGCCCTCGTCGGTCTATATGCTAGTGACCGCCACAACAGTATTGATCATCGCCTGTCCTTGCGCCCTCGGCCTTGCCACGCCAATGTCGGTGACCGTCGGTGTCGGCCGCGCTGCTGAGTACGGCGTCTTGATCCGTAACGCCGAAGCCCTGCAAATTGCGGCCGATGTCGATACCGTGATACTGGATAAAACCGGTACCCTGACCGAAGGCAAGCCTGCGCTTATCAGCAGTGAGTGCTATAGCGGCTTCAACAAAGGCCAGCTGCTGACCCTGGCAGCCAGCCTCGAGCAAGGTTCCGAGCACCCCCTTGCAGCAGCGATTGTCAACGCCGCCAAAGCAGAAGCACTCAGCCTCGAGCCGCAGCAGCACTTCCGCGCGCAGCCTGGCTATGGCATCAGCGGCCAAGTACTGGGCCACACGGTACTGCTGGGTAACCAAAAGCTGATGGACCAGCACCGGGTAGATCTTTCTCCAGCCCTGCCAGCCACGGTTGATGCCAGCGTTCAGGGCGCAACCCCGATTTATGTGGCGGTCGACGGCCAACTGGCGGGCCTGCTGGCCGTCAGCGATCCCATCCGCCATGACTCGGTCTCTGCGATCAAGCGGATGCAAAAAATGGGGCTAGAGGTCATTATGCTAACCGGCGATATCCCGGCTACCGCCAATGCCATCGCCAAGCAGGCAGGCATTGCGCATGTTATTGCTGGTGTACTACCCGATGGCAAAGCCAGCGAAGTGGAGAGAATCCAGCAGCAGGGTAAGCGTGTTGCCATGGTCGGTGACGGTATCAATGATGCGCCCGCCCTGGCCCAGGCCGACATCGGTATCGCGATGGGCAGCGGCAGTGACGTGGCGATTGAGAGCGCTCAGCTCACCTTGGTGCGCCACTCCCTTCATGGCGTACCGGATGCCTTGCAGCTGTCAAAAGCGACTCTACGCAACATGAAGCAGAATCTATTCGGTGCCTTTATTTACAACACGCTGGGCATTCCCGTGGCCGCAGGGATCCTGTTCCCATTCACCGGTGCCCTGCTCAGCCCTGTCGTAGCCGGCGCTGCCATGGCACTGTCTTCGATCACCGTGGTGAGTAATGCTAACCGTCTAAGGCTATTCAAGCCGGACGGCGGCGACAGACAAGCCGCTCAGGCACAAACGGAGAACTAATATGGTTGCTATCATCGGCACGCTTGCCATTGCCTTTATTGTCTGGTGGTTCTGGTTACAACCAGCAAAAAAGGAACATTCAGCAAATAGCCCGGCAGCGAACAACCAACAGGCAAACAAATAGTTCGCCCAGTTGATGAATCCCCTGTCATGAGCTGATATAACTGCATAATAACGGGTTATATCAGCTCACAGGATCACTATGCTGAAATCGCTTTTCACCCGGGCAGCCTTGCTGCTGCCCTTTATGACTGCCAGCGTCGCTGCCGAACCTCTGGTTTGGCAGGCGCAAGATGCCAACCGGCAATTTATCATTCTCGGCTCCATCCATGCGGGCGACGACAACTTCTATCCTCTGCCAGCAGCGTTTACCACCCACTGGGACAGTGCCGATGCCCTCGTGGTTGAAGCCAATATCCTCAAACCCAGCTCGGCACGGCTCAACCCGGCAGTCGCCACTACTGCCCAGATGTTATCAGACGCTGAAAAACAATCTCTCGCGGCAACGGCCAAACAAGCCGATTTATCATCCTCGTCACTGCTCAGCTCCCCCCCCTGGCTAGCTGCTATCAGTTTACAGATGAAAATGGCCGAACAAGCTGGCCTCAGCCCAGACAGGGGGATTGATCTCACCCTTCTCAAGCGCGCCCGGGCCAGCCAACTGCCAATTCTCGAGCTGGAAAGCATCGAGCAACAGCTACGCTTGATGGAACAACTCGATGATCATGGCAAAGATCTCCTCATGGCCACTGTCAATGAGTGGGGAGAGATGACCGAGCAGCTCACTTGCCTGATCAACGCCTGGCAGGCCGGTGACCAACAGCAACTCGCCACCCTGTTTGATAACAGCCAGTACAATGACCAAACCGATGCCGCCCTGATCATCGAGCGCAACCACGATTGGGCCGCACAGCTGAGCCACGATCCAACTTATCAGCAGGGTAAGTTCTTAATTGTCGTTGGTGCCATGCACTTATTGGGACAGGAAGGGTTGCCAGCATTACTCAAGCAGGAAGGGTTTTCAATTAATCAGTTAAGCCAGAGCCGGCAGGTTAGCTGCGATTGATGCCAGCCCCAAGCGCCATAGGATTACAACCAAGCGGTACGGCCCAATAACGAAAAAAGCCCCAAACTACACGTCCCGGACTTTCGCTGCAGGCTTTGAAGAGTGGTCGGTGAAGAGGGATTCGACGCGGCTGGGCTTCCAGACCCCGACCCTCTGGTCCTCTATTCTCAGAGCCTGAGAGGCGCTACCAAACTGCGCTATTCACCGACATTGTCAGCAGCACGCCATGCAGGCTTACCACTTGAATAAGTGGCCGGTGAACAGGGATTCGGCGCGGCTGGGCTTCCAGACCCGCCCCTCTGGTCCGCTATTTGCCAGGAGCTGGAGATGCGCGACCAAACTGCGCTATTCACCGACATTGTCAGCAGCATGCCATGCAGGCTTACCACTTGAATAAGTGGCCGGTGAACAGGGATTCGGCGCGGCTGGGCTTCCAGCCCCCGCCCCTCTGGTCCGCTATTCTCAGAGCCTGAGATGCGCTACCAAACTGCGCTATTCACCGACATTGTCAGCAGCACGCCATGCAGGCTTACCACTTGAATAAGTGGTCGGTGAAGAGGGATTCGGCGCGGCTGGGCTTCCAGACCCCGCCCCTCTGGTCCACTATTTGCCAGGAGCTGGAGATGCGCAACCAAACTGCGCTATTCACCGACGTTGTCAGCAGCATGCCATGCAGGCTTACCACTTGAATAAGTGGTCGGTGAACAGGGATTCGGCGCGGCTGGGCTTCCAGACCCCGCCCCTCTGGTCCGCTATTTGCCAGGAGCTGGAGATGCGCGACCAAACTAAGCTATTCAACAGCTGCAGAAACGAAAAAAGCCTCAGTCTTTCGACTGAGGCTTTAAATAGTGGTCGGTGAAGAGGGATTCGAACCCCCGACCCTCTGGTCCCAAACCAGATGCGCTACCAAACTGCGCTATTCACCGACATTGTCAGCAGCATGCCATGCAGGCTTACCACTTGAATAAGTGGTCGGTGAAGAGGGATTCGAACCCCCGACCCTCTGGTCCCAAACCAGATGCGCTACCAAACTGCGCTATTCACCGACGTTGTCAGCAGCATGCCATACAGGCTTACCACTTGAATAAATGGTCGGCGAATAGGGATTCGACGCGGCTGGGCTTCCAGACCCCGCCCCTCTGGTCCGCTATTCCCAGAGCCTGAGATGCGTACCAAACTGCGCTATTCACCGACGTTGTCAGCAGCACGCCATACAGGCATACCACTTTGAATAAGTGGTCGGTGAAGAGGGATTCGAACCCCCGACCCTCTGGTCCCAAACCAGATGCGCTACCAAACTGCGCTATTCACCGACGAAATAAGTAAAAAGCCTTTGAAACTCTTTACTTGAATCAGCTTCGTTGCTGAGGTGGCTTATAATACTCAGCCAAAGAATTTACGCAAGCAGAAAAACTCATTTTTAAAAAAAACCACTGCTAATTGCTCACAGAATTATCAACCACGGCGAAAAAGTGATCGCAACCGCACTAGCCAATACAAAGTTAACACAATCTGTAAACCATTGATCCAGATCATCACAACATTTTCGCTGCATTGTTTATCTTATCACCACTGTCCCACGACCTAGAGGAATACACATGGATTTCTGGCTAGATCTACTCTTTGGTAATGCCGTAGGCCTGTCGTCAATGATTGTTATCTTTGGCGCCCTGGGATTAATGTTATTTTTTGGCGGTTACTTTGTTTACAAAGCACTGTCAGCACCCTCTCCTCACTAGAGCCATTTCGCAATGTCATCTGCTTGCGCCAGGGTCCAAATTGTCGGTTGCGGCCCTGGATTTATTTTATCGCTCCGTGATCTGCATAACCGCATCGCCCAAAGCTCGCTCAAACATGCATCTTAGACGGACTTGGGTATATAATCGGGTTATATGCCTTCAACCCTGAAACACCATGTCAGAAAACGATGAATTAGATCTCTTCCGAGAGATGATGGCTGATGTTGCCCCTATCAAGCAGGACAAAGTCGAAGTTGCCCACAAGCACCAAGTTACCGAAGCCCAGCTAGCAAGACGCCTTGCCGCACAAACCCTATCCGACGGTGATCCCGAATATCTCTCGTTAGACTATGCCAAGATGGTCAAGCCTGACGACATGCTGGAGTTCAAACGTGACGGTGTGCAAGAAGGTGTTTTTCGCAAACTTCGTCTTGGTAAATACGATATCAACGCCCGGTTGGATCTCCACCGCAAGACCCTGAAAGAAGCACGGGACGAAGTAGTTAATTTTCTCCGTCAATGCCAGCGAATGGACATCCGCACTGTCATTATCGTCCATGGCAAAGGGGAGAAATCCAATCCACCGGCAATGATGAAAAGCTATGTCGCCACCTGGCTGGAGCAAATCTCTGATGTGATGTGCTTCCACTCGGCCCTACGCCAACACGGCGGCAACGGTGCACTCTATGTCATGCTGAAAAAGAGCCCAGAGCGAAAGCTGGAAAACCGCGAACGCCATAGCAAGCGTCAGGGCTAACACTCACACTGGCCACAATAAAAGAGGAGCCTCTGGCTCCTCTTTGGGATCATTCCACCTCTTATGTCACCGGCACTACGCCTGAATGACCACCCGCATTGCAAGCAGGATCAGCACCACACCAGACAGCCTGTCGATCAGCTGCGCCTTGGTCCTTAACTTCTCGAGCACTTTCGGGTTCGACAATACAAAGGCAATCAGGGTATACCACAACCCATCCACCAAAAGTGGTGTGGCTACGATAACGGCGCGGCTGCTGAATTCCGTCCCCACCGCCACAAACTGGCTGAACAACGCAAGGAAGAACAGGGCAAGCTTAGGGTTGAGCAGCGAGATCATCGCGCCGTCTCGGGCCGCTTCCACCAAGCTGGTTGATTGGCCCGCCGCCAATTTAGCCGCAACGCCGCCTTTGGATCGCAGGGCATTTATCCCAAGATAAGCAAGGTAACCAGCACCGGCATAAGTAATGACATTAAACAGGGTCGGTGACTGCTTGAGTACCACCGCAAGGCCCAGCAGGGTCACCAAGGCATAAACGCCCACACCAGCAGCATGAGCCCAAGACGTCACGACGCCGTGCAGACGGCCTCCCGCCAAACTGTGCTTGGCAACCACGGCCAAACTTGGACCCGGCGACATTGCCCCCAGCATGCATATCATGAGTAACGAGAGCCAAATACTGAATGTCATTGTTAATTCCTATCCGCTAGAGCTTATTATTTATATGTGATGCACAGACTCTAGCAAGTGAAGGTCATGCAAGGAAATCAAAAGAAATCATCAGAGCTATGATTTTAGATCATCACCAAGCAACGGGCCCTAAATCGAATACATAGAGCTTTTCATCACGCTGAGCACCTGCTGGCGGAACCAGCGGTGGGCAGGGTCGCTGTCATAGCGAGGGTGCCACAGCAGCCAGTAGTTGTGCTGCGGCTTCGGGATAGGCAGGGGTTGGTAAGTGATCGCAAACCAAGCCTGCATATTGCGGGCTATGTGCTCTGGCAGCACCATCAACATATCGGTGCGCACCAAGGTTTGGAAAGCCGCACTGAAAAAAGGCACGGAGAATTGTACGTTACGGCTTAGACTCTGCGCTTTGAGCTCCCGCTCGACAAAGCTATCCTTGTCACCGCCCGCCGACACCCGCATGTGGGAGTATTCGACCAGTTGCGACAATGACAGGGAGGCCCGGTTGGCCAAAGGGTGCTGGTCACGCATCACGCATACCGGAAAATCAGATCCGATATGGGCACCGCACAAGCCCTCAGGGATCTGCGGCAGCATGGTCGATACCAGCTGAATATCCAAGTCAGCCAAATGCGATAAATACTCCGGAGACCAGAGCCGGTAGCTGATATTGACGTACGGCGCCTGTTGCTGCACCCGCTCGACAATTTCAGGCAAGATGTACTGAGCAACATAATCGGAAGAGGCCAAAACCACCGGCCCGCCCCACTGCTGGGGAGAAAATGCCGGTTCATCCAGCAGCCCTTGGCAGCTGGCAAGGATCCCATCAACCCTCCCCTTCAACTGCAGTGCCTTGGGTGTGGGCAACAAACGGTTACCTTCTCTGACCAATAAAGGATCACCGAACAATTCACGCAGTTGGGTAAGCTGGCGACTGACAGCCGACTGCGTCAGGCACAGGCGTTCGGCGGTGCGGCTGACATGCGATTCTTCGAGCAACACCTGCAGGGTACGCAGCAAATTCAAATTGATGTTTTGCACGGCCTGCCCCTCAAATATTGCTGCTGGATGGATTTTGCTGTTGTTCTATTGGTGCTATAGCTTTGCCAGCGGCGCAAACTGGCCCCCCGTCAGTTCAAGGAGATCCTTGGGCGCCAGTTCAATTTCCAAACCACGCCGCCCGGCACTGACACAGATTGTCTCGTACTGCTGGGCCGAGGCATCAAGAAAAGTCGGCAGACGCTTTTTCTGTCCCAGCGGGCTGATGCCGCCGACAATATACCCGGTGGTTTTCTCCGCGATTTGGGGATCGGCCATATCAGCTTTCTTCGCTCCCGCCGCCTTGGCCGCCGCTTTCAGATCAAGCAAGCCCGCAACCGGCACGATGGCAACCGCCAGTTTTTTCGGATCGCCATTGACGGCGAACAACAAGGTTTTGAAAACCTGGTTCGGATCCTGCCCCAATACTTCCGCCGCCTCCAGACCAAAATGGGTATTGGCCGGATCGTGCTTGTACTGGTGGATGGTGTGGGCGATTTTCTTTTTCTTGGCAAGATTGATGGCAGGTGTCATAGCCGCTCCGATTCCATTTCCAATTAACGACAGCCACTATAGCCCAACGCGATTGATGCCAAAAGAAAAAAGACGCTTTGGCTTTACCGGGGCGCATAAAAAAGCCCTGCATTTGCAGGGCTTCGCGCTATACCTTTAACCGTCGTTGTTAGCGGTAAACCATCTCACCTTTTGGTGCAAAGGCATTCACGTCAATCGGACTGTTGGTCTGCAGGAACTCCTTCAGCACTTCCGCATCAACAAAGCCGGTATTCACATGGCCTGAGTGTTCGGTGATCTTAGGGTAACCATCACCACCGGCAGCATTGAAGCTCGGTACCGTGAAGCGGTAAGTTTCAGTCAGGCTCAACGGCTTGCCGCCGATCTTCACATCGCTCACCTTACCGTTAGCAACCGTCATTGAAATACCATAGAACTGGGCGTAAGCACCAGAGTCAACCGGCTTGGTCGCGACTACGTTAAGGTAGTCCATCACTTCGCTACCGCTCATATCCGTGTAAGTGACAATATTGCCAAATGGCTGCACCGTCAGCACGTCTTTGTATGTGATATCACCGGCAGCAATCGAATCACGCACACCGCCTGAGTTCATAACAGCAAAATCAGCCTTGGCGCGTTGCATATGAGAAGCCGCAATCAGACGGCCTAGGTTCGTCTGCTGGAAGCGAACCACATTACGGTCACCTTCTAGCTTGCCGTTTGACTCGGCGATCTTGATATTGAGCTGCTCCTGACCACGCTCCTGGAAGGGCTGTAGGAAAGCTTTCACTTCGGCATCCTGGGCAATCTCATCCTGGATAAACACACGCTGTTTAGAGCCGTCAGCCAATTTGACTTTCTTTTTCAGGTTAACTGGGATCAAGTCATAGCTAACCATCTGCAGTTCGCCATTCTGGAACTCAAAGTCAGCACGGCCAACATATTTGCCCCACTCGTGAGCCTGGACAATCCAAGTGCCGTTCTGCTGATCCGGCTGACAGTCGTCACCCGGATTGAAGCTCTTGTTGTACATGCTTGGGCCTTCCATGCACACAGGCTCCTGCGAGTGGCCACCGACAATCATATCCAGCTCGCCGGCAGGCAAGTAGCGGGCTAGCGCAACATCACCCGGTGCATTGATGCCGTGGTTACCATTGGCGTAGTGGCCCATGTGGGTCGCCGCAATGATCACATCCGGATTCTCGGTCGCCTTTAGCTGCTCGATCACCTTCTTGGCCTCTTCCTTTGGATCGCGGAAGTCAACGCCACCGATGTACTCAGGGTTACCGATCTTCGCCGTATCTTCCGTTGTCAGGCCGACAACGGCAATCTTGATGCCCTGCTGCTCGAAGATCTGGTAAGGCTGGAATAGGCGCTCGCCGGTTTCCTTGTCGTAGATGTTGGCAGACAGCATCGGGAACTCTGCCCACTCTTCCTGCTTGCGCAGGACTTCCAGCGGATTGTCGAACTCATGGTTACCCAGTGCCATCGCGTCGTAACCCAACATGTTCATCCCTTTGAAGTCCGGCTCGGCATCTTGCAAATCTGACTCAGGCACACCGGTATTGATATCACCCCCAGAAAGCAACAGGGTGGTACCGCCTTGTGCTGCGACTTCTGCGCGGATCTGATCCAATAGCGTCTTACGTGCCGCCATACCGTACTCACCATAAGAGTTATGCCAGAAACGACCGTGGTGATCGTTGGTATGTAGAATGGTTAGCTTGTACGTTTGATCAGCCTGCCAAGAGGGGGCTGCGGTCTCAGATTGGCTGGCACAGCCTGCCAGAGAGGCAAGTATCGCAGCCGTTAGCGCTGCCTTGGTGAAAAAGCGTTCCTTCATTGGGGGTCACCTTAACCTAATTATGTGATTTCAAAGAATTTGACAAGCGTCAGTTTAAGTTATTTAGTGAATGCTGTTGTATGGTTTTCATCATTCTGTTGACCAGATCACTATACCGGGTTCGCATTTTCATAACGGTGAGGTAACAAGCATAAAAAAGCCTCACTGTGTGAGGCTTCTGATATCATCTCGCTTTTTCGAATTTATCTCATCGCGCATTTAAGCCGTGGCAAGCTGTCGCGCCGGATGTTTGATAAAGACTGCCGCGATAGCCGCGAAAGCCAGGAAGAAGCAGTAATAGGAATGGCTCACCACTTGTAGTGGCGACAAGCCGAAGACCGAACCCAGCAACAACGCTTGCGCTCCGTATGGCAAACCCCCCTGCACCACACATGAGAAGATATCGAGCAAGCTTGCCGAGCGGCGAGGTGTAACACCGTTCTCTTCCGCCAGTTCACGAGCAACGCCACCTGAGACGATAATCGCCACGGTATTGTTCGCGGTACAGCAGTTGGTTAGTCCCACCAGGCCGGCAATACCCAGCTCGCTGGCTCGCAGGTTCTGGGCTTGCGAGTGCTGCTTGCTAAAGACACGGATCACCTTGCTGATCAGTTGTGTCAGGTAAGCCAGACCGCCCTGGCGGCGCATCAGCTCACCCATACCGCCGATCAGCATCGACAGCAGGAAGATTTCCTGCATATTGCCGAAGCCGGCATAGATATCCTGGCCGTAGGTCGACAAGCTGTAATCAGGCGTAGCAAACAAGCCGATACCACCGGCCAGTAAAATGCCGATGCTCAAGACCACGAAGACATTCAAGCCTGACACCGCCAGTACCAAGATGGTGATATACGGCAGCACTTTCAGCCACTCAACATCCGTTGTAGCCGGCACTTCGGTCGGCGTGCTGCTGAACATGAACAATAGAATCGCTGCGATTGCCGCAGGCAGAGCGATACGGATATTTTCGCGGAACTTGTCTTTCATCTGGCAGCCCTGCGAACGGGTCGAGGCTATGGTGGTATCCGAGATAATAGACAGGTTGTCGCCGAACATCGCACCACTGAGTACCACGCCGGCAGTCAGTGCCACGTCCATCCCGGCCGTTTGCGCGATCCCCAAGGCAACTGGTGCCACTGCTGCGATGGTCCCCATCGACGTCCCCATCGCAGTGGCAATGAAGGCAGAAATCACAAAGATACCCGGCAGGATCATACTGGCAGGCAGCATAGACAAACCAAGATTGACCGTCGCATCTACGCCACCGGTTGCTTTCGCCACCGAAGCAAAGGCGCCGGCCAGCAAGTAAATCATACACATAGCAATAATGTCGCTATGACCGACCCCTCGCAGGAACTGCTCAATCGCCTTGTTGAGTTTTTCTTTGCTCAACAAAATCGCCACAATCACCGCCGGCAGCGCTGCAACCGGGGCCGGCAGTTGATAGAACGCGAAGTCCACACCTTGTAGGGTCAGGTAAGTCCCGACACCGATAAACAAGGCCAAGAAGATCCCCAGAGGGAGTAGTGCCAACGCAGAAGGAGCTGGCTCGCTAGAATGTTGTTGTGTTGTGTTCGACATGATGACTACAGGACATCTATTTTAGAAATTGCGCCTAGACTAAGTGTTGTTTATGGCCGCGTCAACATCTAGACGTCTAAACATCCAAAAAAGTTACTGCCACTGGCATAATAAACTCATCCGGCATCACAGTAACAACATGCATATACCTCACCGATAAACGTCAATTTATTGACCATAAAAACCCAGATTCCGTCAACCAAAAGTCACAATAAATCATCAACTTGTTTTTTTTTCGACCGGAGCTACTTTTCCGTGCAACAGGCAAGAAATCGCTATAGAATCCGCCTCGCAGACACCTCCCCCCATCCCCGTTGTTGAGATAAAGACAATGACATTAACCTTAAAACAGAAACTCATTGGCGCCAGCCTTTTTGCAGTTGTCGTCATGGCAACCGCCCTGACCTGGCTCGCGGCCGACCAACTCTCTGACCAAACCCGTCAGGGCATCTATGCCCGTGCCGAAAGCCTGGCCCAGGCCGCCAACGAAGGGATCGCCGACTGGGTTCAGATCCGTCGTGATATTGCCCGGGCTTTCAATGATTACAGCACCGAACAGAATATGGTGCCTTACCTGCAGCAGGCCCGTAAAGCAGGCGGATTCGATGATATCTTCTTCGGCACACCGGCCGGGGACATGTTCCGCTCCCACCCGGAACGTAACCGTGCCGACTACGATCCCCGTACCCGCCCTTGGTACCGCGATGCCGTCAGTGCCAACCGCCAAATCGTCACCACGGCCTACCGTGATGCGATCACCAACGCCTTGCTGATCACCATTGCCGAACCGGTACGAAACAACGGTAGCCTAAGCGGTGTCGTCGGGGCCGACGTACTGATCGACCAGCTGGTGAATGACGTGATCAACCTGGATGTCGGCCAAAACGCCTACGCCATGCTGATCAACCGACAAGACAACACTTTTCTTGCCCATCCTGATGAGTCTTTGATCCTCCAGCCAATCAACCGCTTCAGCAGCGAGCTGAACATGGCCCTTATCGACGAAGCCGCCCGCACAGGCAGCATTGAAATGGCCACCATTAAAGGCAAGGAGAAACTGCTGTACTTCGCCTCAGTGCCGGGGACAGATTGGGTGCTTGGCCTCGAGATGGACCGCGCGACGGAAGAAGCGAGCCACACCACCCTGCTGCGCCAGCTGATCATCACTTCTGTCGTGATCACCCTGATTGTGGTAGCGATTGCTGCGACACTGGTTGGCTACCTGTTCCGCGATCTGGCTCGAGTTTCCGAAGCCCTGGCTGAAATCGCCACCGGCGAGGGTGATTTGACCCAGCGTCTGGAGCCGCGCAGCGACGATGAAGTCGGCCAGCTCGCGCACAACTTCAACCGCTTCGTGGGCAACATGCATACCATGGTGTGCAAGCTTAACGATGTCTCGAACTCTTTGACCCAGCAGGCACACATTACCGCCTCACAGGCAGAAGAGCGCAGCACCCGTATCCAGCACCAGCAAGACGAAATCAACATGGTCGCTACCGCCATCAACGAGATGGCCGCAGCCACTCAGGAGATTGCCGGTAATGCCGACAACACGGCCCGCACTGCCGGTGAGACGGTAGAAGTGTCTGATCACGGTGCGACCCAGGTCGGCCAGAGCCAGCACTCAATCACCAGCCTGGCCACTGAAGTCGATACCGCCACTGGCGTGATCAGCGAACTGAATAACCATGCCCAGAGCATCAACACGATTCTGTCTACTATTCAGGGAATTGCCGAGCAAACCAACCTGCTGGCCCTCAATGCCGCGATCGAAGCGGCCCGTGCCGGCGAGCAAGGCCGAGGCTTTGCCGTGGTTGCCGATGAAGTCCGTGTCCTGAGCCAACGCACCCATGCATCGACGCAGGAAATCCAGCAGATGATCGAGACCCTGCAGCAGACCACCGGCAAAGCGGTGGGGATCATGGAAGACAGCCGCAAGCTGGCGGAAACCAGTGTCGATGATGCCAACTCGGCGTCGGCCAGCCTGTCGCAGATCAACAGTGCGGTGACCAACATCAGCGACATGGCAACCCAGATTGCCTCGGCGGCGGAAGAGCAGTCTTCGGTCACCTCGGAGATCACCCGTAATACCGAAGGGATCCGTGATGTGTCCAACGAGCTTGCTGTCGAGGCCAGCGAGGCTGCCAAGCAAGCCGCTGAGCTGTCAGAGCTGTCCTTCCAGCTGCAGCAGGAAATCAGCCGCTTCAAGCTCTAGGTTCTAGGTTCTAGGTTCTAGGTTCTAGGTTCTAGGTTCTAGGAACTGAAATCAACAAGGCTTGCCAAATGGCAAGCCTTGTTTCGTTCTAACCCTCGGCAAGCAGGCTATAGCAGCTTGAAAACAATCGCAGATACGGCCAACAGCCCCATCCCCAATATAAAGAAGGTACTCAGTTTACCCCGGTGTGCTTTCAACGCGTCAACCTTGTAGACCGCCAGCATTGGCATCACAAACAGGATCAGTGCAATAACCGGCCCTGATAAGGCTTCCATCATGCCCAAGATACTTGGGTTCATAATCGCCGCCAGCCAGATAGCGAAAAACATAAATGCAATGCCCAGCCGGTCTATTGTCGCCGGAGCCATCTTGGTTTGCTTCTGCAACATCCCGTTCAGACTCTCACGGGCTCCCATGAAGTGTCCCAGAAACGATGATGAGATAGCGATAAAAGCGATCACCGGGCCAAGGGAAATAATAAATGGACTGTCGTGAACATTCGCCAGATATGACAGGACAGAGACATTTTGCGCCTTCGCTTGTTGCAGCTGTTCGGGGCTGAGACTCAACACGCAAGAAAACACAAAGAAAAGCACAAACGAGATCAGCATCACCGAGGTACGTTTGAGGATCTGTTCTGATTTTGGCACCGCTTGCTGGCCATAATGACGACGCTGCACATTCGCAAAACTAGAAATGGCTGCGGCATGACTGAACGCGAAGACCGTCACGGGTATTGCCAACCATACCGTCACGGAAAAACGGCCCAATTCAGGTACTGCTTGCAAATCAGGCATTTGCCAATTGGGAACGAGATACAACGACAGGCCCGCCAGTATTGCCGCAAGCGGATAGACAATCACCTCAAAGGCTTTCAACATCACTTTTTCGCCAGCCATCATAATAGCAATCATGGCAAACACTAAAACACCAGACAGCACAACCCGCGAAGGCTCATCTCCTCCGAGCTGGTTGACGAGAAAACTGTTGACCGTATTCGTCAATCCCACGCCATAGATCAACAAAATAGGAAAGATAGACAGGAAATAGAGCATTGAAATCAGGCGACCGGCACGCGCACCAAAATGCTCTTCAACGACATCGGTAAAGTCGGCATTTTCTTTTGCCGAAGACAAAACAAAACGCGCCAAGCCGCGATGGGCGAGAAACGTCATTGGGCCCGCGAGCAAGGCCATGATCACCAGAGACCAGAAACCGCCAGCCCCAATATTAATCGGTAAAAATAAAATACCGGCCCCCACCGCGGTACCGAATAAACTGAGCATCCAGCTCGTATCGTGTTTATTCCAACGGGAAGCCCCAGCCTCTGTATGGCTCAGAGGTATTTCTTGAGATAATGACACGCAACACCCTACACTTACAAAATTTTACTCGGCGCTGAGTATACCTTTACAAAATAAAACACTCACAATAAGAGCGGAAAACATCTCACTCCATACCCGGAAAACCACCAGCCAGATAAACCCGCATCACCTCATTTAGACTGTTGAGAATACTGCTAAATACAAACTATGCAGATTAATCCACTAAATTTTTACCCATTTCGATTTTTTCTATTATAAGCAACAAGCTTTATAGTAAAAAAAACGGCCCGGCAGGTAAGCTGCCGGGCCGTTATTAGTTAAATCAAAGCAAACTGTTACTTAATATCAATCTCTTCAAAACCTTTTACGAGATCATCAAGTTGCTTCAGCTGAGCGAGGAAAGGCTCTAGCTTGTCCAGCGGGAAGGCCGATGGGCCGTCACAACGTGCTTGATCCGGATTCGGGTGCGCTTCCATGAACAGGCCTGCAATCTTGGTTGCCAGGCCAGAGCGCGCCAAATCCACCGTTTGCTCACGACGGCCACCCGAAGCGGCACCGTTTGGATCGCGGCACTGTAGGGCGTGGGTCACGTCAAAGATGATCGGGCTGCCGTTAGACGCCTTCTTCATCACATCGAAGCCCAGCATATCAACCACTAGGTTGTCATAGCCGTGCAGCACGCCACGCTCACACAGGATAATATTCTCGTTGTCGCACTCCGCGAATTTCTCAACGATGTTACCTACCTGGCCCGGGCTCATGAACTGAGGTTTCTTCACGTTGATCACCGCGCCGGTTTTCGCCATCGCCTGGACCAAGTCAGTCTGGCGAGCCAAGAACGCTGGCAACTGGATCACGTCAACCACATCGGCAACCGGCTGAGCCTGGTATTGCTCGTGGATATCCGTGATGATCTTCACGCCGAAGGTATCTTTCAACTCCTGGAAAATCTTCAGGCCTTCTTCCATCCCCGGACCGCGGTACGAGTGGACAGAAGAACGGTTTGCCTTGTCGAAAGAAGCTTTGAAGACATAAGGAATGCCTAGCTTGTCTGTCACTTCAACGTACTTTTCACAGATCTGCATCGCCAAATCACGTGATTCCAGTACGTTCATACCGCCGAATAGGACAAACGGCTTATCGTTGGCAACCTCGATATCACCAACGCGAACAACTTTCTGTTCCATCATCTTCTCTCTTAATTTTTAATGAGCCCAGCCCCGCGCCAATTAGTGCAGGGTCAACGGCTCTTTGTTGAGTTCTTTGACCTGAAGCTTCAGCAGCTCGGCAGCTGGGTCTTCAGGGCATTGCTCGATAAAATACTCGTAATCCAGCGCAGCGGCATGGCTGCACTCTAGCTGCTGGTAAATATAGCCGCGATCGCGGATTTCGTGTGGGTCCCCCGGACGAAAAGCCCCCAGCACAACATCA
Organism: Photobacterium gaetbulicola; assembly: GCF_003025515.1. Taxonomy (NCBI): domain Bacteria; kingdom Pseudomonadati; phylum Pseudomonadota; class Gammaproteobacteria; order Vibrionales; family Vibrionaceae; genus Photobacterium; species Photobacterium gaetbulicola. The sequence goes on from NZ_PYME01000042.1 coordinate 29,400, forward strand.
CTGCAGCGCAGCGCTTCGGTAAACAGCCCCTCACGCAGCAATGCACTCTTCATCACGGTTAGCCAGCGAGCCAAAATATCGTAATTACCGGCCGTAGCAAAATACTCGCTACGCAATTCGGAAAACGGCCCCTTGTGGCCTTTCAGCCAAGCCGCCATCACGTGCTTACTCAGGTACTCGCCATCAAACGGGTTGATGAACTGGGGATCACTGCCGTACCACTCTACCTTGAGGACAAACTGGGTTGGGAAGCCCACGGCACGGACCGGCAAGTCCAACCGGTGCGCCAGAAACAGAAACAGGGCCCCCAGGGTGACCGGGATCCCTTTCTTGCGCTCGAGCACCTTATCGAGAAACACGTTGTCCGATGAGAAGTATTGCTCGTGATCGCCAATAAAGCCCCATTCGCGGTAGAACAGGCGCAATAGGCCTTCAAGCCGCAGGTAACTATCCGGTTCATCCATCAAGGCGTGTTCGGCCTCTTGGGCAAGGCGCTCCAACTGGACGCTGACCCAGCCCGCAGGGAAATGCGGATCTACCGCCTCAGTCATCGCAACCGCGCCATCCACCAGCGGCATCTGCTCCAGTTCTTGTTCGGTAAAGCGTAACATGGTTATCCTAGGAAAGAGGTTTTGGTCATGGCAATCTTGGCAGCAGCCATAACCCAGCCCAGCGAGCCGAAGAAGGCAAAAGTCTTAAAGACCTTGTTCGATCCCAGCTTGAGGGTGAAATAGCCAAGGGCAATATACGCCAGCACACAGCTGAGCTTTTGCGTCATCCAGCCGCCAGCCGCGGTAAACGGCACAAAACCAGTAATGACAATCAGGACCACACCAGTTAGCAATAAGACGGTATCCACCACATGCGGGGTGATCTTAAGGAATTTTTTCTCGTTCAGGGTCGAGTTAGCCATCATCAAGCAGTAGCGCAAGATAAACAGTGTCACGCTCAGCGCGATAGCCAGCATATGTAGGTGTTTTACAGCGGTATACATTGTTATTGTCTCTCTATCCTTGCCAGCGGCCCATGGTCACACGATCCAGGCCGGCATAGTCCTGTGCTGTGGCGACCTCATGGTAACCCAGCGCTTCTAAGATACCACGCACAGCCGAACCTTGCTCGTAGCCGTGCTCCATCAGCAGCCAGCCGCCCGCTTTGAGGTGCTGCCGGCCCTGCTCACTGATCACTTGAATATCCGCCAAGCCATGATCCTCGGCCACCAAGGCACTCTTCGGCTCGAACCGGACATCGCCCTGCTCGAGGTGGGGATCAGCCTTGTCAATGTAAGGCGGGTTGCTGACAATGACCGCAAAACGCTCCTGCTCGGCCAAAGGGCTATACCAGCTTCCAGAAAGAAAACGGGCATTGGCAATGTGCAGGTTGGTGCGGTTTTCCTCGGCCAGAGCGGCAGCTTCGGGGCGCAGATCTATACCAGTAACGGAAACATCACGTCGTTCAGAGGCTATTGCCAGCGCAATGGCACCGGTACCGGTCCCCAGATCCAGCACCTTGCAAGTATCGGCCGGCAACTTGTCCAGCGCCAGCTCGACCAGTCTTTCGGTATCCGGACGTGGGATCAGGGTGTGGGGGGCCACTTTGAGCGGCAGCGACCAAAATTCACGCTGACCGACAATGTAAGCCACCGGCTCGCCGGTCAGGCGTCTTGCCAGCAGGGCTTCAAACGCGGCCAGCTGATCAGCCTCCAGCTCTTTCTCGGGCCAAGTCAGCAGGTAGCTGCGGGGTTTGCCGAGCACATGGCATAGCAGGACAGCAGCATCGATGTGCGGGCTGTCCGAGCCCGCCTCACTCAATGCCGTCGCCGCCAGCTTCAGCTGGGCGTCTATCGACAGGCTCATTAGTTCTGCTCGGCCATTGCCGCAAGCTGATCGGCCTGGTGCTCCTGCAGAACAGGCTGGATCAAGCTGTCCATATCCCCTTCCATCACTTCGTTCAGACGGTAGATAGTCAGGTTGATACGGTGGTCAGACACACGGCCCTGCGGGTAGTTGTAGGTACGGATACGGTCAGAGCGATCGCCCGAGCCCAGCAGGTTACGGCGGGTGCTTGCCTCTTCGGCATGGCGCTTCTCTTCTTCGGCCTGGATAATGCGAGCAGCCAACACAGACATCGCCTTGGCTTTGTTCTTGTGCTGCGAGCGCTCATCCTGACATTCCACCACGATACCGGTTGGCAGGTGGGTAATACGAATTGCAGAGTCAGTGGTGTTAACGTGCTGACCACCGGCACCGGACGCACGGAACGTATCGATTTTCAGATCGCCGGCATTAATTTCTGGGATTTCCGCTTCTGGGATTTCCGGCAGTACGGCTACCGTACAGGCAGATGTGTGGACACGGCCTTGAGATTCTGTCGCCGGGACGCGCTGTACGCGGTGGCCGCCTGACTCGAATTTCAGCGTACCGTATACAGCCTCGCCGCTGATTTTCGCGATCATTTCCTTGTAGCCACCGTGCTCGGCATCGTTGGCACTCATCACTTCTACGCGCCAGCCGCGTGATTCGGCAAATTTGCTGTACATGCGGAACAGGTCACCGGCAAAGATACCAGCCTCGTCACCGCCGGCACCGGCACGGATTTCCACGAAGCAGTTGCGCTCGTCGTTTGGATCTTTGGGGATCAGCAGAACCTGAAGCTCATCTTCAAGGCGGATGATCTCAGCTTTCGCTTCCTTGACTTCCTCCTGCGCCATCTCACGCATGTCAGGATCGTCTTCGTTGGCCATCTCTTCAGCAGTTGCCAAGTCTTCCTTGGCTTGCTGGTAGGCCTGGAAGCATTGGGTTACTTCCTCCAGCTGTGAATATTCACGGGATAGCGCACGGAACTTGTCCTGGTTGCCAATGACCTCTGGATCGCTTAGCAAATGCTGGACTTCTTCATAACGCTCAACCAGCGTTTCTAATTTCACTAAAATTGAAGGTTTCATATAGATTTCTACTGTATTCCACTAAAGGCAGGGAAGGTTTCCCTGCCAGGATTAATTCTTGGCGGTATCTAGCCCGAGCGTCTCGCGGATCATGGCCAGCTTCTCTGGCTCGCCCTCTTTGGCTGCCTGCTGCATGGCACGGGTAGGCGCATGGATAAGCTTGTTGGTCAGCTTGTTGCTGAGTTCCACCAGGAGTTTCTCTGGATCGCCCCCGTTGGCCAGTGCCTGCAGACTGCGTGTCAGCAAGTCAGACTTGAGCTCTTCAGCTTGGCAGCGGTACTGGCGGATGCTGTCGACGGCTTCCAGCGAGCGCAGCCAGCTCATGAACGCCGCACTTTCCTCGCTGACAATCGCTTCGGCCTGTATAGCCGCCACTTTACGCTGTTCACGGTTTTTCTCAACAATACTGTGTAAATCATCAACAGAGTAAAGGTATGCATCGCTAAGTTCACCCACTTCCTGCTCGATATCACGCGGGACGGCGATATCGACCAACAGCATCGGCTGATGGCGGCGGGCCTTGATCGCCTTCTCGACCATGCCCTTGCCGATGATCGGTAGCGGACTGGCCGTTGAGCTGATCACAATATCCGCTCGGTGAAGATGCTCGGGGATTTCCGGCAGGCTGATCACCTCGGCCCCGAATTCCCGGGCAAGGTTCTCTGCCCGCTCTTTGGTCCGGTTGGCCACGATCAGCCGGTTACAGCCCTGCTCAACCAGATGGCGGGAGACGAGTTCTATGGTTTCGCCGGCGCCGACCAACAGCACGGTGGCTTGTTCGAGAGACTCGAAAATCTGTTTCGCCAGGGTGCAGGCGGCAAAGGCCACTGAGACGGCATTGCCACCGATGTCGGTCTCGGTACGTACCCGCTTGGCCACGGTGAAGGTTTTGTGGAACAGCTTCTCCAGCATCCCCTGAACAACCTGGTTATCCCTGGCATCGGAATAGGACTGCTTGACCTGACCGAGGATCTGCGGCTCGCCCAACACCAACGAGTCAAGCCCACAAGATACCCGCATCAAATGACGGACAGCGGCCTGCTCTTCGTGAAAATACAGGCTGGGCATCAGCTCTTCGGTACTGATCTGGTGAAATTTACTCAGCCAGTCAATCATCAGTCCTGGGCCTTGCTGCGCCACATCGCAATACAGCTCCGTGCGGTTGCAGGTCGAGACGATGACCCCACTGCGAACCTCTGGATGGTCTTCCAGTTGAGCCAGGGCCTGCTTCATCTTTTCAGGCGAAAACGCAACCCGTTCACGCAAGTCTACCGAGGCTGTTTTATGGTTTATTCCTAGTGCAAGCAATGTCATGGAGACGGTGTACCACTTCGCCGATGAAATAAGATTTAAGGGCGGATTTTACTTGATGCCCCCGCTTAATAAAAGAACGCAGATCGAATCTATGGGGCAATAATCCACATAAATTGGTAATCAATTATTGATAGGATAGGAAAAAAGAGTGATATCAACCTGTCTTTTTCCGAGAGAAGGAGTTGGAAATATTAAAGTTTTACCGCTATTGTTTGGCAACAATACTCAATGAAAAAGTGATAACGATGATGTCATCATTGCGACATGCCCGCCATCTTTTGAACCGCATTCCACCCAGAGCATCATGGTTCGCGCTCATTTTGACCCTGTTGGCTGGCTGTGCGACCCAACCGCCGCCAACCGTCCAAACCGACTGGGAAAGCCACCAGCAGGCCCTTCAGTCACTTTCCGACTATCAAGCCACAGGAAAACTCGGCTACAAGGGTAAGCAGCGATTCGGAGCGAACTTGTTGTGGCAAACCGCCCCGGGCCAGGACCACCTGTTGCTGACCAACTTTCTTGGCTCAACCTTACTCAAGCTGGATGCCACCCCTAGCCGGGTGACTCTGGTCGACAACACCGGCAAGACCCACCAAGGCAACAATGCCAGCGACTTGGTTTTCAGTCTGACCGGCATCAACCTGCCGGTCGAACAAATGCGTGATTGGCTCATCGGCCTGCCGACCGCCGCCGATACCTACCAGCTCAATAATGAGAACCGGGTGGGTTACCTTGCCAAACGCGTTGGCGATAAAATGTGGCAACTCGATTACAACGAGTACGACTACTCGGTCAGCCCGGCACTGCCCAAGCGCATGGTATTGAGCACCGCCGGCACCAGCATTACCCTTATTATCCACCAATGGTCCATTAACTAGAGTACGCTATGATCACCCGCACCACCCAATGGCCGGCCCCGGCCAAACTCAACCTGTTCCTCTACATCACTGGCCGCCGCGCGGATGGCTACCACGAGCTGCAAACCCTGTTTCAGTTTCTCGATCACAGCGATACCCTGACCATTACCGCCAATAGCAGTGACCACATTACCCTGTCGCCGGCTATCGCTGGCGTGAAAACCGAGGACAACCTCATTTACCGCGCAGCTGATGCCCTGCGCCAAAAGGCCGGTATCCGCGCCGGTGCCGAAATCCATATCGACAAGATCCTGCCGATGGGCGGGGGCCTTGGCGGCGGCTCATCCGATGCGGCCACCACCCTTGTGGCCCTCAATTACCTGTGGCAGACCAACCTGAGTACAGACGAGCTGGCCGATCTGGGTCTGGCACTCGGTGCCGATGTCCCAGTGTTTGTTCGCGGGGTGAGTGCGTTTGCCGAAGGCGTGGGCGAGCAATTGCAGCCGGCCAAGCCGCAAGAGAAATGGTATCTGGTTGTCAAACCGGAGGTAAATATTGCTACGGTCGATATTTTCACCGATCCGGGGCTAAAAAGGGACAGCAAAAAACGGTCTTTAAATGCACTGTTGGCAGGGGTTTACGAAAACGATTGCGAAAAAATCGTCAGATCACTGCACCCTGAGGTTGATAAGGCGCTTTCGTGGCTGTTAGAATACGCGCCGTCGAGATTGACCGGCACTGGCGCTTGCGTGTTTGCTGAATTTAGCACCCATGAAGCGGCCATTGCAACCCTGAATAAATTACCTGACTGGCTCCAAGGATTTGTCGCAAAAGGTGTCAACACATCTCCCCTTTTGACAGCCTTGAACGCACATTCTACGGATTGTCAGTAACTACAACTTGGACGCAACCTGAGGTTTCCACCGTGCCTGATATGAAGCTGTTTGCTGGTAACGCGACACCAGAACTAGCCCAACGCATTGCTGACCGTCTTTACATTTCTCTAGGAGACGCAACAGTTAACCGTTTTTCCGACGGTGAAGTCTGTGTTCAGATTAATGAAAACGTTCGTGGTAGCGACGTATTTATCATTCAATCTACTTGTGCGCCAACTAATGACAACCTAATGGAACTGGTTGTTATGATCGATGCGCTACGCCGTGCTTCTGCAGGCCGTATTACCGCTGTAATCCCTTACTTCGGTTACGCTCGCCAAGACCGCCGCGTCCGTTCTGCCCGTGTGCCAATCACGGCTAAAGTCGTTGCCGACTTCCTGTCAAACGTGGGTGTTGACCGCGTTCTGACTGTTGACCTTCACGCTGAACAAATCCAGGGCTTCTTCGATGTTCCTGTCGACAACGTGTTCGGTAGCCCAGTACTGCTAGAAGACATGCTAGCGAAGAACCTGGAAGATCCAGTCGTGGTTTCTCCAGACATCGGTGGTGTTGTTCGTGCCCGCGCTATCGCCAAGCTACTGGACGACACCGATATCGCCATCATCGACAAGCGTCGCCCACGTGCCAACGTTTCTCAGGTTATGCACCTGATCGGTGATGTTGAAGGCCGCGACTGCATCATTGTTGATGACATGATCGATACCGGCGGTACGCTATGTAAAGCGGCTGAAGCACTGAAAGAACGTGGTGCCAAGCGCGTATTCGCTTACGCAACGCACCCGGTATTCTCTGGTAACGCACCACAGAACATCCGTGAGTCTGTGATTGACGAAGTGATTGTCACTGACTCTATCCCACTAACTCAGGAAATCGTTGATACCGGCCGTGTCTCTGTGCTGACGCTATCCGGCATGCTGGCTGAAGCGATCCGTCGCATCAGCAACGAAGAGTCAATCTCGGCTATGTTCCAGCACTAATTCTGGACGCCCATGAGATCCAACGCCCCGCCTTGTGCGGGGCGTTTTTCGTTTAGATATCAATTTTGCCTATTTTGATATAACATAGCGCGCGATTTTACAGCCCCTAGACTTGAGAGATCAGTGTGAGTAACAATATTCGCCTACTTGTTGGCCTAGCAAACCCCGGAGCCGAATATGCCAGGACCCGTCACAATGCCGGTGCCTGGGTGGTAGAAGAGCTGGCCCGTATACACAATGTCAGCCTGCGCGAGGAAGCCAAGTACTTTGGCCAAACCGGCCGGATCCAGACCAATGGCCAGGATCTTCGCTTGTTGATCCCGTCTACCTACATGAACCTCTCGGGCAAGTCGGTCGCTGCACTGGCGAAGTTCTTCCAGATCAAGCCAGAAGAGATCATGGTTGCCCACGACGAGCTTGACCTGCCTCCGGGCGTGGCCAAGTTCAAGAAAGGTGGTGGTCACGGTGGCCACAACGGCCTGCGTGACATCATCAGCAAAATGGGCAATAACAAGGATTTCTACCGCTTGCGGATTGGCATCGGCCACCCGGGCGACAAGAACAAGGTAGCCGGCTTTGTCCTTGGCAAGGCACCTGCCAAAGAGCAGGAAAATATCGATGCCGCTGTGGATGAAGCAGTACGCTGTATGGATATTTTGCTCAAAGATGGCTTAAACAAAGCCCAAAATCGACTACATTCATTCAAAGCTGTCTAAGCCGAATCGTGTAGCCAATACTGAATTTATTTTTCGGCAGCGGGTCTGCCGGACTGTTTTACCGAACAATTACCAAAAGGGTTTCAAACCATGGGTTTTAAATGCGGAATCGTCGGCCTGCCTAACGTAGGTAAGTCCACTCTTTTCAACGCCCTGACCAAAGCAGGGATCGAGGCAGCGAACTTCCCGTTCTGTACTATCGAACCAAACACAGGCGTGGTGCCAGTGCCGGATCTGCGTCTTGATGCCCTGGCAGCGATCGTTAACCCTGAGCGTATCCTGCCGACAACGATGGAATTCGTTGATATCGCAGGCTTGGTTGCTGGTGCATCTAAAGGTGAAGGTCTGGGTAACAAGTTCCTGGCCAACATCCGTGAAACCGATGCTATCGGCCACGTTGTCCGTTGTTTCGAGAACGAAAACATCGTTCACGTAGCAGGTAAGATCCACCCGCTCGAGGATATCGAGGTGATCAACCTAGAGCTTGCTCTGGCTGATCTTGATACCTGTGAACGTGCTATCCAGCGCCAAGCCAAACGTGCCAAAGGCGGTGACAAAGATGCGAAGTTCGAAATCACTGTACTTGAAAAGATGCTGCCGACCCTGACTGAAGGCGGTATGGCGCGCTCGGTTGAACTGAGCAAAGAAGAGTTCGCAGCGATCAGCTACCTGAACTTCCTAACGCTCAAACCAACCATGTACATTGCCAACGTAAGCGAAGATGGCTTCGAAGACAACGAGTACCTGGACATGGTGCGCGAGCACGCGGCAAAAGAAAACGCTGTAGTCGTACCGGTATGTGCCGCTATCGAGTCGGAAATTGCTGAACTTGACGACGCTGACCGCGAAGAGTTCTTGGCTGATATGGGTATCGAAGAGCCAGGCCTTAACCGTGTGATCCGCTCTGGCTACGAGTTGCTAAACCTACAGACTTACTTCACCGCCGGTGTGAAGGAAGTACGTGCTTGGACTATCCCTGTGGGTGCAACCGCTCCTCAGGCAGCAGGTAAGATCCATACTGACTTCGAGAAAGGCTTCATCCGTGCTGAAGTGGTTGGTTACGATAACTTCATCGAGTTCAACGGTGAGAACGGCGCAAAAGAAGCTGGCAAATGGCGTTTGGAAGGTAAAGACTACATCGTTAAAGACGGTGATGTGGTTCACTTCCGCTTCAACGTTTAACAGAGTCCGAAGCTTTATCCAGCATCCAAAAGCCAGCCTTCGTGCTGGCTTTCTTTTTATCAGCCAGGCAACAAATCCCCCCCGACGACTCGCTGTCGGTTTACCCTTTTCACACGCGCTAAAACACATAAAAGCAATTGTTTAGCACGGCAAACGCCCAGTTCGTCCAAATAAGCACCGAACAAGCGGGTTTTTTCAAGATATTCAAAAAAACTGTTGACGCTATTGGCTGGTATGAGCATAATGCGCCCCGTTCCCGACACAGCGGCCAGTCAGGCAAGCTGCTAGGAAAACAACAAGATGGCTACGTAGCTCAGTTGGTTAGAGCACATCACTCATAATGATGGGGTCACAGGTTCGAATCCCGTCGTAGCCACCATTCTCCCCCTCGGGCGAGAAACAATTTGTGCGGAAGTGGCGAAATTGGTAGACGCACCAGATTTAGGTTCTGGCGCCGCAAGGTGTGAGAGTTCAAGTCTCTCCTTCCGCACCATTATTCTTCAGTTAAGCTTTTTAGCTTGATTGAATGCAAGTCTCTGCAAAGAGCACCTGCAGGTCTATCGCCAAGCGGTAAGGCAACGGGTTTTGATCCCGTCATTCCCTGGTTCGAATCCAGGTAGACCTGCCATCTTTACAAGGTTGTGGATTACTAGTATAGTCGGCAACCCATGTTGGCTACGTAGCTCAGTTGGTTAGAGCACATCACTCATAATGATGGGGTCACAGGTTCGAATCCCGTCGTAGCCACCATTCTCTCCCTCGGGCGAGAAACAATTTGTGCGGAAGTGGCGAAATTGGTAGACGCACCAGATTTAGGTTCTGGCGCCGCAAGGTGTGAGAGTTCAAGTCTCTCCTTCCGCACCATTATTCTTCAGTTAAGCTTTTTAGCTTGATTGA